>CAMJBT010000013.1 GCA_946403965.1 uncultured Pseudobutyrivibrio sp.
GCTGGTCGTTTGAAAAAGCTTGTCTTTTCCATTACTTAGCCTCCTTTCTGTCATCACGCTTAGCGCCTGACATATATAATCCCAATTCCTGAAGAGTTGTTTTCTTTGGATCTACCTCACCAACGATTTCACCCTCATACATAACAAGAATTCTATCAGATAAGTTCATAACCTCATCTAACTCAAGGGATACAAGAAGGATTGCTTTACCTGCATCACGCTCTTTTACGATTTCCTTGTGGATATATTCGATTGCACCAACATCAAGACCACGTGTAGGCTGCACTGCAATGAGAAGCTCATGTTCTCTGTCCATCTCTCTTGCAACGATTGCCTTCTGCTGATTACCACCTGACATAGAACGAACAACAGTCTTTGCACCTCTACCAGAGCGAACATCAAAAGCCTCAGCAAGTCTGTCTGAGTACTTTCTCATTTCAGCCTTTTTAATGATGCCATGATTGTTGAATGCTGGCTCAAAGTATCTTTGAAGAATCATGTTTTCCTCAAGGGAATAATCAAGGACAAGACCATGCTTATGTCTATCCTCAGGGATGTGACTCATTCCATGAGTGTTCTTGTAACGGATTGACTTCTTTGTGATGTCTTCACCGCAAAGAGTAATCTTTCCGCTTGCAATATCATCAAGACCAGTAAGAGCTCCAACAAACTCTGTCTGACCATTTCCGTCGATACCTGCGATACAAACAATTTCACCTGCACGAACATTGAATGATACGTTGTGAACCGAATCATTTGAGTGAAGCTTGCTCTTTACACAAACGTTCTCTACCTTAAGAACTTCTTTTGTTGGCTTAGCCTCATCTTTATCAACTGCAAATTTGACATTACGTCCAACCATCATAGAAGAAAGCTCTTCCTTTGTGGTATTTGCAACATCCACTGTGCCGATGTATTTACCCTTTCTAAGGATAGAACATCTATCAGCAACCTCCATGATTTCGTTAAGCTTGTGAGTAATGAAAAGGATTGACTTGCCTTCGGCAGCTAAATCCTTCATGATTTTCATAAGCTCGTCAATTTCCTGTGGAGTAAGCACTGCAGTAGGCTCATCAAAAATAAGGATATCATTGTCTCGATAAAGCATCTTCAAGATTTCCACACGCTGTTGCATACCAACAGTGATATCTTCAATCTTTGCATCAGGGTCTACTTTAAGGTTGTACTTGTTTGATAAATCAAGAACCTTTTTTCTGGCTTCTGCCTTTGTAAGGAATCCACACTTACTAGGCTCAGAACCAAGAATAATATTATCCAACACTGAGAATATGTCTACCAACATAAAGTGCTGGTGTACCATACCAATACCTAAATCTGTGGCATCATTTGGGTTATTAATCTTAACCTCTTTGCCATCTTTTTTAATAACTCCCTTTTCTGGTGTGTAAAGTCCAAACAAAACACTCATAAGAGTTGATTTGCCGGCACCGTTCTCACCGAGAAGCGCATGAATTTCGCCGCGCTTCAATTGCAACGTGATATCGTCATTTGCAATGATGCCTGGAAATTCTTTTGTGATATGCAGCATCTCAATTACATAATCTTCCATCGCAATACACCTTTCATTTTATGTATTATTAATTATTGATAATGCATTACTCCCTTATAGTTAAAGCTTGCAAAACCATAATTATACTCATTTTCCTAAAATGGGCATAATTAAAGCTTTGACATTAATTATTATAATATTTTTAGCCATTTTGCACAATATTTCAAAAAAAGGGGGAAGGATAAATCCTTCCCCTTTATTTTAGTAAAACGGGAACTCACTACATATGATTCCCAAACTATTTGAGTTGTTAATCACATGTAATTAGTGAATGTTATCAAATTCCTTAACCTTGATTGTTGTCTTTGGCATAGCCTCTGTATCGCTGCTAACCTTAACATCACCTGAGTTCATAGAAGAAACAAGTGCCTTGTAATCGTCAACTGTGAAGTTCTTCATTGTCCATGTATCCATAGGAAGCTGAACATAGTTAAGTGTAGGATCTTCACCATCTACGATACCAAGATTTTCAATCTTTCCAGCATACTTATCCCAGTTGCCTGCGAAAAGATCTGTAAGTGTTGTGTCAACTGTTGCTGCAAGACCCTTCATAGCTGAAGTTACACAAAGGTCTTCAACATTGTACTGAGACTCAATTGTACCAGACTGATCAACGTCAACACCGATTACCTTGCCATCAACCTTAACAGCTGCCTCGCATGCTGATGTGTAGATACCACCACCACAAGCGAATACAACCTCAGTGCCGTTTGAATACCATGTATCCATCTGAGCTGTGATAGCATCATCACCGTAGAACTGACCACCGTATACATAGTTAACTTCTACTTCTGAATCGATACCGTCCTCAACAGCTGCTGCATCAGCACCCTGAACGAAACCATAACCATAACGGATAACAGCTGGAACAGCCATACCACCTAAGAAGCCAAGCTTCTTGTAGCCTTCCTTAACTGCTGCATAACCTGCCATGTAACCTGCAAGCTCTTCCTGGTATGTGAATGAACAAACATTCTCTGGAAGTGTGTCCATGCCTGCATCCTTGAAATCGAACTCAGAGCAGTCAAGAGCGATGATTGTAACATTAGGATAATCAGGAGCAACCTTTGCAATCATCTTTGCGAATAAGTAACCAGGAACAATGATTACGTTGTAACCATCTGTAACAGCGTTTTCGAATGAAGCGATACGAGCATCATCTGAATCCTCTGTTGGCTTGTAGTACTGGAAATCCCCATTGTTGTTTTTATCAGAGAAAGCCTTTGCTGCCTCGTATGTTGTCTGGTTAAATGACATATCTGTGATATCACCTGAATCTGTGATCATAGCGATTCTGTAACCAGAGCCTTCAGCTTCTCCCCCCTCTGTAGATGCAGATTCCTTTGATGAACCACATCCAACAAACATAGTAGCTACCATGCTAGCTACAAGAAGCACACTTAATAACTTCTTTTTCATTCTTTAATTCCTCCTATAATTTAAGTTCCTTTGTTTAGAAACTACCTAACTAAAATTATAAAGATTTTCCCCACCTGTTGCAACAATAATGATTAATCCTTGATTTAAATACTCAGAAATATCCGCTTGGAGCTATGTTTTTAATTTACGCTGAGATTTTCAGGACCAAAGCCAAGTGGTAAAAGTTCTGCCAATGTCATTACCTTGCAGTGAACCTGAGATTCCTTAAGGTGTTCTAAATCTGTAACATCATCTACCTGAGCAAGAATCACCTCAAAGCTATCAGGATCCACAAACTCCCTAAGAACCTGGCGGCAAACTCCGCATGGAGCACATAGTGGAAGAGCCTTTAAATTATCCATACCACCAACTACTGCTATTGCCTTAAGATCCTTCACTCCTTCGCTGACAGCTTTAAACACAGCTGTTCGCTCAGCACAATTTGTAGGAGTATATCCAGCATTTTCAATGTTACAGCCCTTTACTACTGTTCCATCCTCACACAAAAGTGCCGCTCCTACCTTGTGGCCTGAGTATGGAGTATAAGCCATTTCTCTGGCCTCAAGAGCCATTTTTACCAATTCAAAATCTGTCAAATTATTCACCTACCTCTGTTGCAGAAAGCTCTGTATCGTCGGCAGCAAGATAAACCTTTGCCTGACGTCCCCACTTATTGCTTGGGTGCTTTTCTACTACTTTATTGAAGCAATCCATTGCTGCTTCTTTTTCCCCTGTCAATCTATAGCAATCACCCAGTAGGAACAACGCAGCGCCTTCATTATAATCCTCATCAATATCAACTACATTTTTGAAATTGATGATTGCGCTTTCGTAGTTCTCTTCTGTATAGAAAGAATTGCCGTCATCATAATATCCCTGTGTGATTGCAGGCGAAAGCTCTGTGTATAAATTGTCATAAGCTTTCTTTCCTTCTTCACCAAGCACATCCTTTGTAACCAGCTGAATGTATTCACAAGCTGTCTTTGTGTCGCCTGCTGCAGAATAATTGTGAGCTGCCAGCAAATTATCATATGATGTTGCAACATCCTGCTTGTCATCATATGCAGATAAATCGCCCTTAAGAGCTTTTATCTCCTCTTGGAGCGTTTCATTTTCACTTCTTGCTTCCTCCAATGTTTCATCAAGAGATAACACTGTTTTGGTATTACCATCTTTCATGTTGTCCTTAACTGTTGGAAGAATCAGGAAAAAGCAAATGAGAAGCCCCACAATAATACCAAGCACAATATTAATAAGACTTGTGCGAGTGTTGTCTAACATGCTCCTCAATGAGCCTTCAGTCATAATGATGGTTTCATTACCATCATTAAAGCTGACAACATCATTTTTCTTACGACGTCTGCTTGTGTTTTGATCTTTAAGTCTGTCCTTTACTTCATGGATGTAACGGATAGTAGTTGTATTATTGGCATCAATTTTTGCTGCAGCTGAAAGAACCTTTCTTGCGTCAGCAAACTTGCCTTCTTGTATATACAAAAGACCCAGTAACTGGTGTGCCTTTACTAGATTTGGATTCTGGCTAATTACTTTTTTTAGCTGAATTGTAGCAAGGTCTCGGCTACCGTTCTTACAATATTCAATTGCCTGATTATATTTTTTTATAGTGGAATTTAGCTTGTTTAAAAGCCCAGGATCACTTTCAATCTCTGCCAAATATCTATCTGCAAAAGGATTATTATCCTCCTGAAGATTCTTTGAAAGGACCCATTCATTAATAGCTCTAACAGTATCTCCCACCTGATAATAACAAAGTCCCAGAAGATTTCGGGCATTTGTATTGTATTTGTAGTATTGGAGAGATGACTTCAGAGCTTCGATGGCACCAGAGATATCCTTTACCCTTGCCTTTTCCAAGCCTTGATTATAGAACACATAAGATGTGTATATTATCTGTTTATATAACAAAATATCGGCACCACAATTAAAACAAACCTTGTTGTCCCCAACTTCGGTGCCACACATAAAGCATTGCATTTATTATTCTCCGTGAAGCGATTGTTATTTAGCAACATTATTCTGAGCGTTCTGCGCAGAAATATTAACCAGCAAATCTGTTAAATCAGTTAAATCTCTGGCTTTGATATCCTCCTCAGCCTGTTCAACCTCTATAGCTGGCTCGTACTTTTTTATCTCTTCTTCAAAATCTATCATTATTCTAATCCTTTACATTTTAGATGCCAATTTTGGTAAGCTTAAGGCCTTCAGGACTCTTGGTAATTTCTACTCTTTCATGAGTATCATTGATTGCAGCATGATGATCATCCACTGAAACATTAACACCTGCATACAATCTTCTAAGCACTCTGATAGAAGCATCCTTTCCTGAAACTATTACCTCTTTCATTTTGGTGAGGCGCTTTGTTTCTTCCAAAACAATAGCTTCATCTCGTATACGAACTCTTAAAAGCTGCATACGTCGTGGATCTTCTTTGTAATTAATACCACGTTCCTGACCAATCCTGTCAAATTCTTCGATACCTTTTTTTATTTTCATGACATTTGAATTTATGGCTTCGATTTTCTTGGCCAACATTTCAAATTCCGCTGTTCTTTCCAAATCAACACCAACAGAGATGTTAGTGATGGTACCGAAAGCATTACCAATATCGTTAACCTGGATTCCCTGCACCGCTGATACAGCTCCTCCAATTATAGAAGCATTATTACCATTTAAATCAATTCTACCATCACAGCTAATCTTGCTTTTGAAGAAATAATCAGCTGTAATATTTCCCTCACAGGTGACAACAGCATATTCCACAAACTGGGCTGTAATAGAACCACCGCAGCTTATAACTGTTTTTTCATTTCCCTTCACACCTGATAGAAGGAATAAATCCTTGCCTGCATGAATGCTACATTCCTCAATAAGACCATCGATAATCACATTACCTGCAGCATTAATAATAGCACCATCTTTAACGCCGCCGTGAATTATGACATCACCATTAAACTTGATATTTCCAGTTTCAATGCCAACATCCCCCTTCAATTCATGTACTGGGGATATGTTAATTTTACCCTGATTAACTTCAATCTTACCGCTGATTTTGGCGGTATAGGTAAGATTATCTCTGGAACGATCAAAACCTCTTCCAATTAGAGGTGGAAGATCACGAACTGGTTTTGGCTCAAGAATTTGACCACGTACAGACATACCACGAGACCCCTGTACGGCAGGATGATATATTGCTATAACATCTCCTGCCTCCACAGTCTCGATTGTCTTTATGCTCATATAATCTGCCGTTCCATCTGGTCTGATGGTAGGCGTTCTATTGAACTTTGTCTCAAACGTATATTCAAAGTAACCAGGAGTTCCCTGGACCTGTGCATTTCCTTCAGCGACCTTTACTGGACGACCATAAATTGGACTATCTGCAAGTCTTGCAAGCATATCCTGGTCAATTCCAAATGTGACATTGGCATTATTCAAGAAACCAAGCAACTGAGCTGCAGTAAAGCTTGGAACATCATTTTTCCCATCAGGAATTTTGAAGGTCAAAGTGGCCTCCAAACCATTTGATGAAACCTGAACTTTTGGAGCTAATGCTGGTAATGCCATAGGTCCCCTAAATACACCCTTTCCACACTAGAAATAAAACTAATGTCAATTATCCAAAGATACAAAACCCCACACTTTGAATATTTTAATTATAGGGCACAATCAATGTTTTGTCATAGTTTTCACGAAAAATTGCGTATTTTTCATTAATTTTTCACTTTTGAGAATTAGTATTTTCCGTCGTTTGGAAGTCCCTTTACAGCCTTTACAACACGGCTTGTTCCAAGACGGCTTGCACCAAGATCGATAAACTTCTGAGCATCATCAAGTGAAGCAATTCCACCTGCAGCCTTGATAAGCTTTCCGTTTGTCATATGAGCTGCCATAAGCTTGATATCCTCAAATGTAGCTCCGCCTGTAGAGAAGCCAGTAGATGTCTTGATATAATCTGCATCAGACTTTGAAACAACCTCACACATCTTGATCTTCTCTTCATCTGTAAGAAGACAGCACTCGATGATAACCTTGAGAAGCTTACCCTTACATGCAGCCTTGATTGCGTTGATCTCAGCAAGGACATCATCGTAACGCCCTTCCTTAACCCAACCAACATTGATAACCATATCAACTTCCTCAGCACCGTTATCTACTGCATCGCTTGCCATGAAGCACTTTGAAGCTGTTGTAGCATAACCATTTGGAAAGCCGATTACTGTACAAATTGGAAGGTGTCCGCCCTGCTCCTTTACGTACTCAGCAGCCTGCTTTACAAAGCTTGCTGGAATACATACTGAAGCAGTCTCATACTTCATTCCGTCATCCACAATTCCCTTAATATCGTTCCATGTAGCATCTACACCAAGTAAAGTGTGATCGCATTTGCTCAAAATGTTCTTAATATCCATTATTTATATCCTCCTATTTCATAGAAGCGAGACGAGCCTCAACCTGTGCCATCATAGCTTCGTATTTTGCAAGCTTTTCACGCTCCTCAGCAACCTTTGCTTCTGGTGCCTTGCTCATGAATTTTTCATTTGAAAGCATTCCGCGTGAACGAGCAAGCTCCTTTTCCAGCTTCTCTTTTTCTTTTGTAAGACGCTCCTTTTCCTTCTCGAAATCTACAAGATCTTCAAGTGGAACAAAGAGTGTTGCATCAGGGATTACAGCTGAAACTGCATCACTTCCGATGCCAAGCTTGTCAGCCTGTACGATTACATCTGTTGCGCCAGCAAGTGTTGCAAAGATTGGTGTGATTTCCTCGAAGATACCACGAATCTCAGCGTCCTCTGCAACGATGTGGATTGCTGCCTTCTTTGAAGGTGGAACATCCATATCTGTACGAAGCTGTCTCATTCCACGAACAACGTCCTTTGCACGCTCAACCTTTGCTTCCTCTACTTTATAATTCTTTGCCTCATCATATTCAGGCCAAGCAGAAAGCATGATTGTCTCCTCTTCACTCTGAAGTGTACAGAATATCTCCTCTGTGATGAATGGCATGAATGGGTGAAGCATCTTAAGAGCATTTGTAAGTGCAAACTTAGCTGTCCAAAGTGCTGCATTCTTGCTAGCTGTATACTCTGTAGAGTACATACGTGGCTTTACAATCTCGATATACCAGTCGCAGAACTGATCCCAAATAAAATCATAAACCTTCTGAACTGCAATACCAAGCTCATATTTGTCCATATTTTCAGTAACATCTTTAGCTAAAGTGTTAACTGCAGAAATAATCCACTTATCCTCTGTTGCAAGGTCTGTCTCTGCTGGCTCTGTAACCTCATTGTCTGCAAGGTTCATCATGATGAAACGTGATGCATTCCAAACCTTGTTTGCAAAGTTACGGCTGTTCTCAACACGCTCGTTGTAGAAACGCATATCGTTACCAGGCGCATTACCTGTGATAAGTGTAAGACGAAGTGCATCTGCACCGTAGTTATCAATAATCTCAAGTGGATCGATACCATTTCCTAAAGACTTCGACATCTTACGTCCCTGTGAATCACGAACGAGACCGTGGATAAGTACTGTGTGGAATGGTGACTTTCCTGTGTGAGCATAGCCTGAGAATACCATTCTGATTACCCAGAAGAAGATGATATCGTATCCAGTAACAAGTACGTCTGTTGGATAGAAATAATCAAGCTCCTCTGTGTTGTTTGGCCAACCAAGTGTTGAGAATGGCCAAAGTGCGGAAGAGAACCATGTATCAAGTGTATCCTCGTCCTGCTTCATGTGAGTGTGTCCGCACTTAGGGCAAACTGTAGGAGCATCTGAAGCCTTAGCTACAACTGTCTCGCCACACTTCTCGCAGTAATATGCAGGGATTCTGTGTCCCCACCATAACTGACGTGAAATACACCAATCACGAATGTTCTCAAGCCAGTGTAAGTATGTCTTGTCATAATTCTTTGGAACGAACTGAAGCTCACCTGTCTTGATAGCTTCGATAGCAGGCTTTGCAAGCTCTTCCATTGCAACGAACCACTGTGGCTTAACCATAGGCTCTACTGTTGTGTTACATCTATCGTGTGTACCAACATTATGTGTATGATCTTCAATCTTAACAAGAAGACCCATTTCATCCATTTTAGAAACGATGAGCTTACGAGCCTCATATCTATCCATTCCCTCGAACTCGCCACCATTTGAATTGATAGTAGCATCGTCATTAAGGACATTGATTACAGGAAGGTTATGTCTCTTTCCTACCTCAAAATCGTTAGGGTCATGGGCTGGTGTAATCTTAACAACACCAGTACCAAATTCCATATCTACATATTCATCAGCTACAACTGGAATCTCACGATTAACAAATGGAAGCATTACAGTCTTTCCGATGATATCCTGGTATCTTTCATCCTTAGGGTTTACAGCAACAGCTGTATCTCCAAGCATTGTCTCTGGACGTGTAGTAGCGAAAGTAACGAAGCGACCTGGCTCGCCAACAATTTCGTACTTCATGTGCCAGAAATGTCCTGCCTGCTCCTCATGCTCTACCTCTGCATCAGAAATAGACGTCTGACAAACTGGGCACCAGTTGATGATACGGTTGCCCTTGTAGATATAGCCCTCATTGAAGAGCTTTACGAATACTTCCTCTACAGCCTTTGAGCAGCCTTCATCCATTGTGAATCTCTCGCGCTCCCAGTCAGCTGAAGAACCCATCTTCTTAAGCTGGTTGATGATACGTGTTCCGTACTCATCCTTCCACTCCCAGCACTTCTCAAGGAAGCCTTCACGTCCAAGGCTATCCTTTTCGATGCCCTGCTTCTTAAGGTGCTCGATAACCTTTACCTCTGTAGCGATAGCTGCATGGTCTGTACCTGGCTGCCAAAGAGCTGAGTAGCCCTGCATTCTCTTATATCTGATAAGGATATCCTGCATTGTGTTATCAAGTGCATGTCCCATGTGAAGCTGACCAGTGATATTTGGTGGTGGCATCACAATAGTAAATGGCTTTTTGCTGCGGTCTACCTCAGCGTGGAAATAGCCATTTTCCTCCCACTTTTTATAGAGTCTGTCTTCAAGACCCTTAGGATCATAAGTCTTTGCAAGTTCTTTCATTTTTTCTTCCTTTCTAGGCATTAAAAAAGCCCCGTGCGTCGGTAAATTCGACACACAGGGCGAAGATTCGCGTTACCACCTGCATTTATAACTCATCTTATTCCTTACGGGAACGAATCGGGTTGGCTTATTGCGGCTAGCCGCCTTTGTTCACCACCTGCTCCGAAGCTACCTTCGTCAGCTCTGCTCCTAGGTCACCTTTCAGCCGGTGAGTGACCCTCTCTACAGGACGACACTGATTACTCCTCTTCATCATCGCATTTGAAATCTTAACTTATAATAGATAAATTTTTGGTCACTGTCAAGGCAAGAACCATCTTCCAAAAATTTTTCTTGCAATATATTATAAGCCATGTTATATTATCGCTTGTCTTTTTACAAATTGAATGAGGACTACTTCAGTCCATTTTCCATATTTTTATAAATCCACTTTCATATTCCTTTATAAAAGGAGTTATGAAATGAAAAGTTTAAAATTTAACAAGTTAGCACTATTTTTATCAGCCCTTGCATTGGCTTTAATTGTTTTACTTATAATGCACTTTAAGGGACTTTCTTTATTCCCAAAATCCGAAGCTTCTGAGCTTACCGTTGATGAAGCCATGGAAGAAATCTATGAATATATTGATTCTTTAGATGGGTTCACTGATGCTCAAAAGCTTGCCTTGAATTCTATCATTTCAAGTTATCTTGAAGAAAATAGTGACACTCTCACTGAAGATGATTTAAAAACTATCTATGAATTAATCAACGAAAAATATCAATCTAATAAATCAAGCCTTGAAACTATAAAAACTGAACTTGTAAATCAGCTTGCTGCCACATCCACAACAGATACAGAGCGTTACAATCAGCTATCACAGCTTATCGAAGAATTGGAAAACTGGCTTTCTAACACAAACACCACTCAGGATTCAAACAAGAAAAGTCTTAACCAACTAATCGAGGATCTACGTTCTTATAGCCAGACCGCAGATTCCAACCTAAACAACTTGATTACAAATCTATCTTCTTCTACTGCATCTGAAGATGAATTGCTTCACAAAGAGATCGATTACCTAAAAGAACGAACAACTGATGCAGACCAGGAATTCTTTTTCGGCTATCAGAACGGTTGCTATGGTTACTATGTAGAAAATGGTGATTTCAAACCATTTTAATTGAGTTTTATTTGAAAGGTTAGATTCATTATGAATTGTTTAAAGAAAATAAAGAAAACTATATTACCCCTTGCACTTATTGGAGCGATGGTATTCCCTGGAGATTTGTCGAAGGTATACGCTAAAGGTCCCCTCACCAAGGAAAACACTTACGATACTTTTATTCCATTCAGAAGTTACATTCCATCATATCTCATTAAAAATTCCAGCGAAAAATCAGAAGTAATTAAAAAGCTATGGGCAAAAGTCTTTTTTGAAGAAGCAAACTGGAACAGCGAGCATCCCAGGTTTTATGATTCAAATTATTCAACCTGGGCTGAAAAGTATGATGACAAAACCAGAGATGGTGGGCGAACTAAATACCTTAGTATTATTGATGAAACTGAAAAATATTTAGGTGATGGTATAGAAAATAATCGAATCACTTACTCCTCTGGAGACTTTGAAGCAGCTTTTGGAAATACAATAAAAAATAACCCTGAGTTTTTTGGTCAGCTGTCTGGTATTACCGGATACGAACCACTTGGTTCAGATGAAGCCGGAAATGTACTCATGAAAAATATCGTATATACGTATCTTGCTCATCCAGAAAAATATCCGGAATTTGCAAAAAGCTTTGTTGAACTTACCAAAGATAAATTATACATTGGCAAAGACAAAACTTCGGAGGACAATCTTTTAAAGGATATCACCTGCACCATAGACGGCAGCACAAATTCTTGCGATATTTATGCTCTCACTACTCTATCTTATCTCTATGAAGGAGATGGGGAAGAGACATATCTTTCAGATTATCAAGTTGAGTGGCTCAAATCCTACCAAAGCTTTTTATATGACCAATATGTAGATGATAAGGAACATTCACTAGCCAACAGAATTCCATCAATTTACGATTTAATCGCCCGTTCTGAACAAGCTTCCAACAATTATCGTGGCAAGGGTCAAGAGTTTTTTGATTACGTTGTGGAGTCTGGAAAAGGAATGGGTGCCTGGATTAACAATATAGATTCAATCGATATAACTGGCTTGAATGAAATTGACAATATAATCACCCTTTTTGAAATTGCAAATGGATATTGTCACGGCCACGAACCTGAAACGAAATGTGTATCCCCTACTGATTGTAAGCCTGTAGGTGATGGTGGCAAATCCACTATAGCTGACAATTTAGCATACCTTATCCACACTGAAATATTAAAGGGTGGATTACTAAAGGAATATGTATCAACAAATGAATCAGTTAATCAAGCATACTCTACAGGAGATGAAAGCTGGATTTCCAAATTTAATGTGCGACATGACAAAACAGGGGCTGCTATGTATTACACCAAGACCATTTATGCTGCCAGTGGTGGCAATTCAAGCAAACATGCAGGGGCATATTCCGATTCCGGTTTTTGTTCCTGTGACGCCAATACTTCAGCAACACTTACTGTAAGTTCTGCTGCTTTTTTATCCAATGCGAAAGCAATAACTGTAATCACCTCTTCATCAGAACGTGGTGGAATCACTGGCTACCACGTGTATAGCAATGGAGTTGATATCACCAATCTGGTAAAAAGAACCGGTTCAACCTTTGACATAAGCAAACTTGATTTAGATGAACGCAAAAATGCAACTCTTACTGTAAACCTTAGCGCAAGTGCACATTCAGAGTATAATGCTCTTTCATACAATGAAAGTCATACAAGCTATAATATCACTCCTGGCGGTTGTGGATGCGATGCGGTCATAAAAAGCCAACCTTATGTTATTGTTTCCTGCCGTCGTTCCGATTGTGTACTCTACGGTCATGACTGGTCCGGTAAAACTGAATTTTCAAAGGATTATCAATCTGCCACAATCAAATATTCATGCACGAAAGACGTAAGCCATATAATTGAAATCCCTGAACTTGCTACCACCAGAACGGAGGATGAGTCCCACGTTTATTACACTGTGTCTGCTTATCCATATGTGTTTAAAGACGACGGTGTCACACCAGACACTTATACACTAACCATCACCAAGGGAACCATTTCAGGTTTTGAAGTAATATCATTGAACAATTCAAACACTAGTGGTTCACTTTCAAATACTGGCACTTCCTCTGGCACTATTTATGCAGACGGTTCTTGGTCGCAAGCCAAAAACAATAGAATCTATAGCACCTCCAGTACATCAATCTCTTTCATCATAAAATCAGGCACAATAAAACCAGGCACAAAAAGCATCACTGCCAATGTCAGTGCCAGCGAATCGCTAACTGGGCTTTCCATAGCAGTATATTCTTCAAATGGTGAGCTTTTGGCCTCAAATGATTTTGCAAATTCTTTTAACACGTGCTATCTTCACCGACTATCAGATTCCAAACTGGAAAACTGTAAAGTTGTAATAACAGCCAGTGCCTCAGCAACTAATTTTGCGTCAGGCCAATATTCTGGGGTATCCGATGCTGTGGCACGGATTTCAGTACCGTCCATAACTGTTAGATATTAAATTCAAAAATATAGGAGAACAACAAATGAAATTCAATAAACTATTACCAGCTATTTTAACCATCAGTTTAATGACTTTTAGCAACCTTTTTTCACCGATTTCATATGCAGCTGAGCTTAGGGATAATCAAATAACCATTGATGAATTTAACAATACTTTTACTCCTACTGATCAAGGCTCAACAAATAATGATGACAAGAGCAATGAATCGGCATCTATATCAGATAATGAAACAACAAATGATTATTATGCTTCAGATGAATTTACAACACCAGATTTAGATTTCTCAGATAAAGAAAAAGATTATACGGACGATGAGTCTCTTGAAGAATCAGAAAAACTTGAAGAAGGCGAAGAACTTGAGGGACTTGAAGAAAGCGAGAAACTGGAGAAAACCGAGGATGATTCTGATATGGATTCTAAAGGCTTTAGCTCCATCTCTATCAAACTATACGAATGGCAATATTATTATGTAGAAGTGGATGGGTATAAATTCGCCATTGAAGATGAAGGCGACTTCGTTGTTAAAGAAGATATAGAGATGTCCTGTGAAGAGCAAATTTCATTCAATGATTTTTTTGCAGAATGCTTTGTGGACAATGACTTGGAAGGAACATTGCTTACATATTCTGAAGATATTTCTACTGTCATATCTATGCTTAGAAGTCACGGTGAGATATCTTCCGATACTGTAGTCGAAATCTATATCAAAGATAACACCTTAGAGGATTATAGTCTCACATTTTAGAATACTATAGGTTCTTGTGGGCTTTTTCCTTAAGTAGCCCACAAGAAGTCATAGATTCTTGTTTTTACTTTATTGGAATTGCAGAGTAATTTTCCAATAGAAAAAAGAGCAGCCTATTCTGGCTGCTCAATAAAATTATATCAAGTTAAAATGCTGTAGTGCATTATATATTCCATCATCGTCAAAGGCTGTAGTAACATAATCTGCTGTTGCCTTAGCTCGATCTGTTCCATTACCCATGGCTATACCTACATTTGCTGCCGCCAGCATGTCTAAGTCATTCTCGCTATCTCCAATTGCAAAGGTATTCTCTGGGTTTATTCCAACAAGTTCGCATGCCTTCAGCATTCCAGTTGCTTTATTATGTCCTGCTGGAACAAGCTCACAAACTTTTTCATCGTGGGCTATAATTGCATAATCATCTGAAAGGCGATCAAAACATTCCATTCGCTTTTCTTCATCAACATCTGTAGCGCAAGACATCTTGTTGATTACCCATTCGCCATAGTTATCACCGATAGTTATAAGGTGTTTACCCATATCGCGGCGAAGTACATTAGAAAATCCATCATCTAATCCAAACTCATCATTGTCCAGATAGATGTACTTTGGACCTTCTAGAATTGGTCTGAAGCCATAGCTTCTGATCATCTCAATTGTCTTTCTAACCAAATCCTTATCAAGAATTTTCTGGTATATGATTTTGCCATCTATTTCAATATGACAACCGCAAGAGCAAACTATACCATCAAATCCAAGGGCCAACAAATCAGGATCGTTTATAAATGAACGAGCTCTTCCACTACATATAAATGCCAAATGCCCATTCTCTTTAAGCTTTTTAATTGCAAGCTTTGTGCTCTCAGGAATATATTTATCATAATTCCAAAGTGTTCCATCGATATCAAAAAATACTGCTGACTTCATATTAATCCTTCTTTGTAAGCTTTCTAAATAGTTTTGTCTCAATTCGCTCGGCTCTTGTAACAAAAGATACCTGTGTATCTCGAACCGTAATTACGAAGTGACCACTAATCTCATCAATTTCCTGTTCCACATAATTCATAACACTTTCCTTTAAACTCTTGTGGGCAAGAATATTGTGCTTCAGCAACACGTTAATCACATGTGTCTCAACTCCGGCATCAGCCACCTCTATATACGCCTCATCAATCTTTTTATCCTTTATAAATTCCTCAAGCTTGTCCAGTCCAATCAATGAATCAAAATGATCTATATAATCTGTAGCACCTTCGTTGTTCATAGCAACTGCAACTATCTCATAATCATTTTCAAAAGAGCCCTTCAAAACCCTTTTGATAACCTCCTGGGAATGATTGCTGTCACATACAACAATCAACTTTGGACAAAGAGCCGAATGAAAACGACTAAATCTGATAAAGCACTTCAATGCACTTCTTTCAAAAAGCAGGCACAAATAGCACATTGCAAAAGCTGCTGCATAAACGCTTCGCGAGAAATCCTGAGCTGTCTTGATGCCATAAAGAACTACTGTAAAGAATGCCCAACTGACAAAAACCTGAACCAACAACGTCTCACATTCTTTGAAGAAGCTTCGTTTGATAACTCCAGAAAGATTCTTGCTTAGAATCAATGTGACAAAATATACTGCTGCAAGAACCACACCATAGTCTAAGAACAACTCACCATGATGAACTGCACTGATTTCATATCGAAACTGAACAACTGCCCAATATCCAAATATCAAAGCCACCAAATCCAAGATGATGAAGTCAGCATGTTTCTTCATGTAAAGTAATATTTTTTTCATAATCTGCTTTTTCTCCTACTAGACCCATAATCTAAACCACAAATTGTGATGTGCACGGGTAAAATTATTTTTTGCATAAAAGCGCATTCGTCTAAGCTTTCCCTTTTCTCCAATTTGAGAAAAACGGAGTAGAACATTTTTCTTGTCCCTTGGAAGCCAGTCAGCTTTTATAATCTCATTAGCAAATAATCTGGACTCCTGAACAAATGCCCTCTTTTTTTCAAACAAGTTTCCTTCTTTAAAATCAGAAAGGTTGCGGTCGGCTTTATCTGAATCTGACTCAGTGGAAGCCCCCATGGCATTATGACCTGTTTGTCTATAATACGCCAGCGGCTTGTCAATAGCAACAACCTTACCCATTATGGCAGCGATTTCCAAAACAAATGCATCATGCATTGGAATATTTTTTAAATCAATATCCGGAACAAGCTTCAACACCAAATCTCTAAGGGCTCTGTTGAAACACATTGTGCATCCAGCTGCCGGATTATCAATCAGAATTTGGGTATAGGCATGATTTTCAGGCAAGCGCCCTATATACCTGATAAAAGAATCCGAAATCTTATTCAAACTCTCATCTGTAACATACATGTCCGTGAATATACATACTGGAGTTTCTGAAGCTGAATCCTTCACTTTTAATAAATGCTCCTGCTCTGCCAAAGCTCTCACTGATATGTCAAGTTTTTCGGGAAGCCACACATCGTCCTGATCACAGAAAAGATAATAATCGGCTTCCACTCTGCCAAGCATCCACAAGAAATTTTCTTTTGGACCACCGCATGAATTTCCATAAAATACTTCAATTCTGTCAGGATAACGATCTCGATATTCATTTATTATATCAGTTGTACCATCTGTAGAGCCGTCGTCGTGAATCACTAATCTAAAATTCTGATTAGTCTGATCAAATAGGCTCTGTATCTGTTGTCTTAAATATTCCTGGCCATTATAAGTAGCCAGAAGAATAGCTGTATCTTTCATTTATCTATTAAACCCGTATCCAGTCCCCGTTTTTTTCTTAAACTTAAGATTCTCAATGAACAGTCCAAGATTAGCAAGCGAGCAAGTAATTTTACCAAATGTGCCACTAGCTCTAAACTGATTCTTGTAGCTTATCATCTCGTGTAATGTGAAAATATCTTCCTGTTTAAAGTAGTCACAATCATTTAACAGCTCAATAAAATCATATACTGACTGATCTGTGACAGTGGTATCCGCAGAAAGATTTGCCGCTGTATATTTATGAGTATAAAGGGCCTCATCGTAATAATGGAACTTAGAAGATTTCGCAAGGAATAGAAGCCAGAGGAAGTAATCATCTGCACCATTTTTCCCCATGATATGGCTAAGCCAAAATTCTGGAATACTACTCTTTTTAATTAGGCACTGACCTGGGGAAATAATCTGAATTCCAATCCGTAAATACGTATTCAAATCTCCCACAAGACCCTTGTGATAACTATTTCTATACCATAAAAGCTTTGAACCATCAGCTTGCTCCAGTGTGGCATTTGAAACTTCAACATCTGCACCACTTTTTGAAATAGCCTTTAAAAGCTTCACTAACGCATCGGAGCTGATTGTATCATCCTGATCCAAAAACATTATATAATCACCTGTCGCCTGTTTTAGCCCTGCAACTCTGCTGTAGTGAATCCCTTTATTCTCTGGATTTGTAATGACCTTAAGAAAATGTCCTTCACCTTCTGGTGCTTCCAGCTTTACCCAAGGACTATCATTTACAAGTATCACTTCCAGCTCATGCCCAACCTTTTTTAAGGATTGTTCATTTGCAAGCATATCATCCACGTAAGCATCCATATATTTATCACCCTGATAAAAAGGTGTGATTACAGATATTTTCATTTTCAAGTCTCCATAACAGAAAAAAGTTGTAATCATTCAAATGTCCTAGGACACTGAACAATTACAACCTATTATAACCTTTATGATGGCACTTTGTCTATTTAGAGCCTGAACCCTTTACAACAACTGCAACAGTCTTGAAAAGGATTTGGATATCAAGTCCAAGTGACCAATTTCTGATATATTCGGTATCAAGAGCAACAACCTCTTCGAAATCCTTTATATCACTTCGACCACTAACCTGCCACATTCCTGTAAGACCTGGGCGGCTGGCAAGACGTGCTTTGTGATGAAGCTCATACTGTACAAACTCATTCTCTGTAGGAGGACGAGTTCCTACTAATGACATATCGCCAATTAATACATTCCAGAACTGAGGCAATTCATCGATTGAATACTTTCTGATGAAGTGTCCTGCTGGGAAAATTCGAGGATCATTTTCCATCTTGAACATCAAACCGTTCATTTCATTTTGATCCATCAATTCTTTCTTGCGTTCCTCAGCATCTGTATACATGCTTCGGAACTTATAAAACTTAAATCTGCGACCATTCTTTCCGATACGTGTCTGCGAGAAGAACACAGGACCTGGCGCCTGAATCTTGATAACTGGTGCAAGGAATATAAATGCAATTGCACAGAAAATCAAGCCAACCAAACTTCCTACGATATCAAGCAATCTCTTGCAGAATGCTTCGCGATTTGTAGCCATATGCATACTTGTTGTCATTGTGATGTAATCACCGTAGTATTCGATAGTACGGTTCTTCATCAAATGCTCTGTATGAATAAGTGAAATATGAACAGTACATCCTAAATCAGTAAGACGTTCAGCAAGTAATTCCTCACTGTATCTGTTCTTTCCGTCGATGAAAACCTCATCAACTACGTGAGTACGAATATATTCAAATACTGAATCACAATCGCCTACAACAGGTACTCCCTGTATCTTTTTGCCAACCCAATGCTTATCAATGATTGCACAGCCAACTACTTTGTACTCTACATATTCAGAGCTAGCAAGCTGACTGAGACAATGATTGATTGTACCAGAGTCTGCAATGACAAGCATGCTGGACTTAGAACTGTCATCGTGTTTACGATAACGAATAATTCTCTTAAAAATAACTCTAAAGGCAAACATGAAGAAGACCATTAGTCCTGCCCATGCAAATATTACTGTTCTAGAAATGATATTTGTGTATTTGAAGGCAACAAGGAAGATAAGAATACCACCAAGATTGACAAAGGAATGCACGCATACCGCCATCAATTCCTTCCACTTATTTCTATGAACAATTCCAGTATATGGATCTCGCAAAGAGCAATTCAAAATACTAATGAATATAATCATGATAAATATATGCTCATAGAAATATTCATGTGGAATCTTGTTTGCTCCCACCACCTTATCAAATCTAAAAAATAGGGCTACTGCCAAAGCGAGAAGTGCTGCCAAGGTGTCTAATGTAATAAAATCCCAGTGTTTTGCCCAAAACTTTTTCTTCTTTTTATACATTAGGCAAATCCTTTACAATTCTACACCGTTTTTAACAAGTAACTCTCTCGCACTATCAACTGAATCTACACCGTGAAGATTCTTGATTGGAGCGAATTCATGAACTCTATCAACCTCAAATGCAAGGTTGTTATCCATCATATGAATCATATCAAGTACTAAAAGCTCGAACTTATAGCCATTAGGCTCTGTAGGAGAAACCTTTTCACCATTCTCGTTAACGAATGGGATTTTCTTCTCTACAACGTGAACAACAAGATTGTTGTCTACGATTTCATCAAGCTTCTCTACTGAGAATAAGTAGTTAAGGATAACACCAAACTTGTAAAGAAGGCTTCCGTCAGCTACCTGAGCCTCTGACATTTCCTTTGACATCTCATAGTACTCAACGATGCTTGGCTTTCCATCTTCAAGGCAAAGAAGACCCATTTTCTCAGCTGGCTCAACCTTACGAACTACCTTTGAACCTGAAACATAGTTTCCAAGAATTGTTGCACCGATGAACAATGGATCTGCAATTCTCTGAAGAACATTGTCTACTGCAAAAACATTAATCCACTTAAGTCCACGAGCCTGGATATCGCTCTTAAGACCAGCCTTGAGCATTGATGCATACCAGCCACCATTACCATTTGGAGAAGTAGCAAGACGTCCTTCCTCCTCAAGTAAAAGCTTGCCATTATAATCAACAGCACATGCCATATCCTGAATAAAGAACTTTACATACTCTGGATTGTATCCAAAGTAGTTGTGCTCCTTGAAGAAGCTCTGTGTAGCTGCATCGTTCTTCTCACTAGTCATGATGTAAAGAGGTACAAATGCACCTACTTTGTTAACAACATCCATAAGGTTGTTGATGAGGCACTCGAAGATGAATAACTCGTGTGTCTGACCAACATTGTAGCATCCCTTTGGTAAATCGAAACCAAGACGTGTTCCCATACCACCTGCAAGGAGAACTGCGCCTACCTCGCCTTTCTTGATTGCCTCAAGACCAGCAGCCTCAAATTCAGCCTTTCTTGCTTCGATTTCTGGCAACTCGATTGCTGGAGGAACAGCGAACTCACCTCTAGCCTCGTTTGAATCATTTCCAATAAGTTCAAAATCAGACCAGTTGATGTTCTCGATTTGAGCGAGGAACTCAGCCTTCTTTTCCTCTGATAAATTATCAAACCCTCTCATTACATGGCCCTGACCGGCCTTTTCCAAAATCTCGATTGCTTGTTCTTTAGTCATAAATTTTTCTCTCCCAACTTACTTTTTACTGTTTATACTTTCGTTCACAGTTTTTTCACAAGTGTATTTATAATACTACCTTTTTGTCAAAAAATGTGCATAAAAATATAACAATATTATTTTACATAATGGTTAATTGGCACACTGTTTTTGCACTCCAGTGTAGTATGCCCCACTATTTATCATTACGTGTATTAACAAGCATCCTCCGCATAACCGTCTACAAACTTGTATCGGCATACCATATCATTACCATTCTCGTCATATACATGTACAGTATTGTTGATATAGTCAATGCTCTCAGCATGATGGGAAATATCTGTGAAAAACATGATAAACCCAAGTATCTGTCGCATTCCACTATTATCCTCCACATTATCGCCTACATGTCTAAACAACTGAACATGATACTTCTGTGGCTCTGATTGTAAAATATCAATTCCCTTTATTTCTGTAATCTTGCCTGGCTTTAACCATAAAGCATATGAAAATGCCTGGCTTGCCTGAGCCTCAACTGTTGGATTAGTATTCTCTCCAAGAGCATAATCCAACATCAGATCACACAAAAACTTCTCACCTGGAATCTTGCCTCCAGGAAGACGATAGTTCATTTCAATTGTTACAAACTTCTGTCCATCAAATATAGTTTGAACACCAATGACTCCATCCTTTATTTCAAGGTAGCTTACCAACTTGTCAACTTTATCTTTTAAGTCTTTTTCAAACAAATCATTATGTTTTGTTGGTGTGGCGCCAAAGACACGACGTTCAGCATTATTCTTGTATGCACTATCATCACCTGAAATAACCAAGTGTGGAACACCACCTATTATTCCATATATAAATCCAACCTGCTCACCTTTGATAAAGTCTTCTACTACAACTTTATGAGAAGGTGATTTCTCATAGGCATCTAAGTATCCCGCCTTTAACTCTTCTTCATTACTGCAAATGTGAAGGCCAATACTTGAGCAACCATCAGTTGGTTTTACAACAACTGGATAATTAATTTTTGCAATATCCTCAGCCTTTAATTCTTTGTCCAGGTAATATTTTTCAGGCACATTAATACCACATTCCAAACAAGCTTCTTTAAACTGAAGCTTGTCGTTTGTGATATCCCATGCCTTTTGATTTGCATAGAATGGTAAATTTAACTTTTCGCAAAGATCCTTGTTTGCTTTTATGCAGATTTCACTAGCACCGCAAAGAACAGCACTTATATCTTCGGCCTTACATTTTTCCACAAGAACATCAATGTCTAATACACTAATGTCCCACGCCTCATCTGCTAAAGCTTTAAATGGTGACTGTTCAAATGGAAGATTGTCAGTGACTATTGTGTAAACACCGCGTTCCTTTGCGTATTTAATAAGTTCATCTACATGTGTGTTATTGCCCAGTATTAATAATTTTTTCATTTTATACTCCTATACCCCCTATTAACTTACCTTATACTGCATAACCCTTCTCAAATCTGTAACGGCAAACAAGATCATTGCCATTTTCATCGAGAACCTGCAATGTATTATTAATCAAGTCAATATATTCTGCATGATGCTCAACATCTGTAAAGAACATGATATAGCCAAATACCTGTCTCATTCCAGAGTTTTCCTCTACTACATCTCCCACCTGTCTGAATGGCTGAAGATTGAATTCCTGTGGTCTTGCCTGGAAAACATCAAGGCCCTTAACCTCAGCAATTTTTCCTGGCTTAAGCCAGATAGCATAGCTGAAAAGCTGGCCATTCATTGGAGCTGGCTGTGGATTTGTATTCTCAGCCAATGCATTATCAAGCATAACATCAACGATAAGCTTCTCACCTGGGAACTTTCCACCTGGAAGTCTATAGTTCATTTCCAAAATAGCAATATTCTCGCCATCTGTGATTGCCTGAATTCCAGCTGTACCAGCCTTTATTTCAAGAAGAGCAAAAAGCTTTTCAACTCCAGCCTTAAGCTTCTGATCATAAAGCTTCATATGCTTTGTAGGTGACGCACCAAACACGCGGCGTTCAGCATTATCCTTGCATGCACAGTCATCACCTGCCGCATTAAGATGTGGCTTTTCATTTACAACTGCATAGATAAAGCCAACCTGCTCACCTGATACAAATTCTTCAACAACAACCTGTTTTGACTCTGATTTTTCGTAAGCATCTTTGTAGCCTTCTACAAGCTCTTCCTCATTATGACAGATATGAAGACCAATGCTTGAACATCCATCTGTAGGCTTAACAACTACAGGATATGTAATCTTTGCAATATTCTCTGCCTTCAACTCTATATCAAGTTCAAATTCCTTTGGAACTGGAAGGCCACATTCAATACATGCTTTCTTGAATGCAAGCTTGTCATTTGTAATATCCCATGCTTTTTTATTAGCGTAAAATGGGAGATTCAATCTTTCGCAAAGTTCCTTGTTTGCCTTGATACATACCTCGCTGGCACCGCAAAGAATTGCGTTAATTCCTTCTTCTTTACATTTCTTTTCAAGTGTATCTATATCCAGAACACTCACGTCCCATGCCTCATCTGCCATAGACTTAACTGGAGACTGCTCCATTGGAAGATTGTCTGTGACAATTGTGTATACGCCTCTTTCTTTTGCGCCTTTAATCAACTCATCCACATGACAGTTGTTTCCTAACAATAATAACTTTTTCATACTACTTAAAACCTTTCTAACGCTATGATTGTTAATAGATCTTCCTTATTAATTATTTTTTACCCTAGTTTTTTCTAAGAATTTTCTTAATAGTTCTCTTTGCCTGTCTCTTGTTGTGGATATTTTTAATTTGCTTTTTGTCAATAGAGTCTTCAAGAATTTTCTCAAATATATCATTGAAATCTTCCTTTGAGAAAGTGCTGTAATTGTCTTCAAGCTTGTTTAACTCAAGTACTCGTCTTTCGTCAAAGTTAAGATTCAATTCCAATGCCTTAGCAATTGATTCCATGTCCTTCATACCCTGAAGATAATTAAGGACATTTTTCTTGCTATAATAGTCATTCTGTGATGACCAAGAGCCACTGTTTGCATCAAGCACGTATCTATATGCTGATACATACTCTCCAAGGTTGTACATTTTTCCAACAGCCATCATGCAAAGTACCTGGCTTCTATCGATAAGTTTTCTAGGATCAATCCCAGAATTCATTATCTTCTGCTGAAGCTGCCCGTAGGCAACTCTTCTATACATAGATGTTGCAGTCTGTCCTGGAAGAACATAGTTCTGGAACATCTCTAATGTATAATCTCCGCCTTCTTTCATGAAACCACTCCACTGTTCCATGTTTTCTTGACGCTTTTCGTTTTGATCTACAATCTGGCAGAGCCCAAAACATGCAACATAATCTGGATGTGAATCAAGGAAATCAACCTGCTTTTGAAGTTTGTTTTCATCGATCCAATAATCATCACCTTCAATGAAAGCAACATATTCACCGGTAACTCGCATTGTCAAATCTGCAACGTTACCGCCCATTCCAAGATTCTTCTCTCGAAGAATTGGGATGATAATATCAGGATACTTTTCTGCATATTCTTTGATAATTGCAGCATTACCGTCGGTAGAACAATCATCACCAACAAGTACCTCATATTCAAAGTTTACCTTTTGGGAAACAATACTTTCCAAAGTATGTCCGATATATTTTTCTTGATTGTATGTAGCAACCACTACACTAACTTTTTTATTTCCCATGGCTTACTCCTCTACATCCTCAGGACATTCATATCCATCAACAAGTGTAAACTTGTTTAACATCTCTGAAATCTGCTCTTTTGAACAGAACATCATCACATCAAGAATTGACAGATATGGAACAAATTCATTACCAAACTGTTCGTATTTAATATCATCATCCGTATTTACGAATTTAAGGCCCAGGCCATTTTCTCTAAAGAAATTCTGGTAATAAAGCTTTGTGCCACCAATTGCATTGTAATATTCTGTAGCGTTTCTAGCTTTACAAATTGCAACAACATAGTGCTCTCTTTTGTATTCACCATCAAGAGGCACATCTTTAGACTTACGAATAATTGGAGTATCTATACCAAGTTCTTTTGCAGTAAGTTTGATTGCATTTTCAAGGAAGGCTGCAAGATTCTTGCCCTCCTCTGTAAGACCAAATTCAAGCACCTGTCTAACATGTGCTGCAACACTCTCATAATTTGGAGCCTTAGCATATGAGCTCTTAAGAGTTGTCATCATCTTTTCGATTTCAGCCTCATCGAAAGCTGTTTCATGTTCACAGATAAGCTTGTTCTGAGATGGCTTATGCACAGGGATTCTAAAATACTGGCCCTCACCATTAATAAGAATCTTGTTTCTGTTAATATAACCACTTTTAATATAATTTACGTCGTCAGCAATTACATATTCATCAACAGCATTCATAAGCTGCCAATATCCAATATATGGATAAAAATATGGCTGCATAATTCCTAATTTCATTTTAAGCACCTCGTTAATTATTTATATTTGACTTGATAATGTCGCATATCTTTTCAACATTTTCAAGCTCCAAATCTGTATATAAAGGCAATGTAAGAACCTGATGAGAAATCTTTAATGATACAGGTACATCAGCTTTGTAACCAGAATCCTTATAGCAATTAAATTCACTTGTAATTGGGTAGAAATACTTTCGAGAATGAATGTGATTCTCGGCAAGCAAATCGGACAGCTCGTCTCTATTCATACCATATACTTCTGGATCAACAAAAATAGGACAGTATGTGTAATTGAGTTTAAGCGCCTTTTCATCATACTGGAGAAGTTTGATACCTGGGATGTCCTTAAGATGTTCTCTATAGTAATCGTAAAGTTCTTTGCGCTTAAGTCTGTTTTCCTCAAAATGCTTGAGATTGCACAGACCCATCACAGCGGAAAATTCGTTCATTTTTGCATTGGCACCAACAAATTCAACATTTTCTTCATCCATGATTCCGAAATTGTGAAGTTGGTAAACCTTTGTTAGTGTAGCTGTGTCATGAACAACAGCAAGGCCACCTTCAATTGTATTGAAGGCCTTTGTAGCATGGAAACTAAGCATCGAAGCATCGCCGTACTTAACAAGATTTTTGCCGTTATATGTCTCCCCAAAAGCATGGGCTGCATCGTAAATAACCTTTAGGTTGTGCTTCTTTGCAATAGCTTCGATTTTTTCTACATCGCAAGCCATTCCATATACATGTACAGCTACAATAGCTGTAGTTTTATCTGTAATTAACTCTTCGATTTTGTCTGGATCAATTGTGCAATCGCTTTCACGTATATCGCAAAATACTGGAGTGAGACCATTTCTAACAATTGCATGTGTTGTAGATGCAAATGTAAAAGGTGTAGTAATAACTTCTCCCGAAAGCTCCATTGCCTGAAGTGTCATTTCAAGAGCCATATGACCATTGCACATAGGAAGGCAATGGTTTGTGTTTAGGAACCCCATCAGCTCAACCATAAGCTGTCTTGTATATTTACCTGTATTGGTAAGCTGATGTGTCTCCCAAATATCTTTTAAATATTCTATATATTCCTCCATTGGTGGAAGAACAGGTTTTGTGACATAAATTTCCTGGCTCATTTCTAACTCCTAGAACTCATTCATTAATTGCTGAATTTCAGCATCATTTATAACTGTAACCTTTGTGTCGCTAATTCTATAAACACGGTCGCAAGCTGAAAGTACACTTGGACGATGTGTTGTAAGAATGCAGGTTCTCTTTGTATCTTTCTTCATAAGATTGCTTAAAACCTTACGCTCTGTAGCAACATCAAGAGCTGAAGTAGCTTCATCCATAAGAAGGATTGGAGTCTTTCTAAGAATAGCTCTTGCAATTGCAAGTCTCTGATTCTGACCTTCAGAGAAGCCAATTCCACTTTCACCGATGTTGTGATTGATTCCATCAGGAAGCTTCTGGACGAAGTCGTAAGCACATGCCTGCTTCAAAGCATCGATAATTTCTTCATCTGTGGCATCAGGTGCAATGAGAAGCATATTCTCACGAATAGTACCTGAAAGCATTGTGTTTCCTTGTGGCACATAGGCGATAAGAGAACGTGTCTCTGTTGAGAATGAGTACTTCTCTCCAGATGCATCTGGAAGCTGTGCATAAACATCGCCGCTACCAGCCTTAAGAATACCAAGAAGAAGTCGAAGCATTGTTGTCTTTCCTTCACCTGAAGGTCCAACCAACGCAATAATCTCACCTGGGTGCGCCTCAAGATGTACCTGATTGAATATCTGACGACCAGTCTTATAAGCAAAACTCATATCATCTACGTTTACAGATACACCAGTCTTGTCTGTTTCAGCTGCAAACTTTTCGAATGCTGCAGTCTCCACAAGCTTTTCATCATTGATATTGATAACCTCACGTACACGCTCAATTGCAACTGTAAGCTGAAGTGAGATTGGAATCTGCTGAAGAAGTGCCTTACCAGCAACTGCAATTCTGTAAGCCATCATTATTACAACAGTCAGTGCTCCAAATGTCATAACACCACTGTTTACTCTATAAAATGCCCAGCCGATACAGATAATTCCTGACAAAATACCTGAAAGGTAAGTAACAATCCAAGACATAAGTGAGTAGAAGTTTGACTTCATATCAGCCTTGTATCTTTCTTCCTCAAGAGCCTTGATTCTTCCATAAAACTCATCTGCCAAGCCGAAAGCCTTTACTGCCTGAATATTGTGGAAAGACTCCTTGTTGTATGCAGTCTCTCTACTTTCGATTTTTCTGATTTCTGCCTGAGAACCATAAATCTTGTTCATAAAGATTCTAGAAGAGAATGCAATGATTGGTGCAATAATAAGTACCACTACTATCATGCTGGCATCGTTGTAAAGAATTACCGCAAGGGATGCAATAACCATCAATGATTGAGTAATAATTGTGGTAAGGAATATTGTAACGTTCTGAGAAATAGTCTTTGAATCATTTGACATTCTGGTAATCAAATCACCTGAATGGAATGCTGTCAGCTCTTCCCAGTCAGCCTTTACAACCTTGTTGAAAAGCTTCTTTACCATATCCGCTTGCATTGTATTGTAGTTCCAAGCAGCAAGACGGTTTGACGAAATGCTAAGGAATGCATTTGCAATAAACAATAAGATATAGAACATTCCCATTGCGATAACCTTCTGGGAATTCTTTTCGATTGCAAAATCTACGATATTTCCGACCTTGTAAGTGATAAGGAAATCAACAGCAAGACGAAGTGTCTCTGCAAGTGCATAAAGCAAGATTCGTCCCATATACATCTTGTAGAAGGAAAATACCCATTTAAGATTATGGTACAGTCTCCCAATTATTCCATCTTTGTAATTTAATACCTTTGACTTATACTTATTCAAAACAATCTCCTCGTATATAAAATTTATATATTTTTTAAAAGCTCATCCACAAGCTTGGGTTGATTTTCATAGCAAATTTTTCTAGCGAAAAGCTTATGTGATGACTTTAACTGTTCTATATCAGAATAAACAAATTCGTATGGACTTCCTCTTTCCCAGTCAATTTCTCTGATTATCTCATGGGCAATCTTTTCTTTGAATCTGGAATTGTAGGCAATAGTCTGGATAAAAAACTCATCTGGTCCATCTGTAAATCTGAACAATTTGGCAATCAGCTTGCGTTTTGATAATACGTACCTTGCCAAATCATCGGTAATGGAAAACCATTGGTCTCCCTTAACAAACTCAATATCAGAATATCTTTTTGTCCTGTCAGTCCCATTGGCACGCTGACGATCCTGATATCTTAGGTTAAACATTCTAAGCTTTCTAAGAAGTTTTTTATCAAATGTCTTACCTTCAAAATCTGCTCTACCAAGTATCCGCATAAATGGATAATAGTATTTTACCTTTGAAAGATATTCTCTGCCTCCATCACCATTTTTAAAATAGGTGACATATTCTAAATCCTTATCTTTAAAATATTCATGGATGTAATCCTGTGTCTTCAAAGGGAAATCGACACCTGATAGCAAATGATAGTACTGATATTTATCAGTGCTTGTTGCCATAGCAAGAAGATCTAGCTCACACTTCACAATACTGGTATGGCCCCAAAATATCTTTTTCCTAGGAGCTAAAAATATGCCAGATTTTTTGACGTAGCCTCGAATCAGATTGAAATCAAAATCCTTAGCCTTTTTGTCTACATGCAAATATATGTCATTTCTTTCATCGTCTATAGCTTCAAGCAATCGGGCCAGTGACTTGAAATTGCTGTGAGCCATTATCAAATATGCATGCTTTGCCACATTCTCTCCTTATGGCATCCGCCATTTTTCTATGGCCGGACGTCTTCTAATCAAACGATAAATATTGTAAACCTTAAGGTAAAGCTTACCCAAAGGGTTGTTAACTAAATATGTGTGTATATATAATCCAAAATGATAGAGAAGATTTTCCTTCTCTGGCGAATAAAAGCTCTTGAAATCAGCTTTGTGCATCATCGCTTCAGATAACCACTTTTTATAAAATTCTCCACCATACTTTTTCGCCACCTGAAGTGCATCCTTAGCCGTATATCCTCGGCTGCTGCTAATCATTAGCTTGTAAAATATTGGATAAAAATATCTGTCAGAATCGACTCCCATCACTTGGCTGAAAACTGGATAAAAGCCCTGAACAAGCTTTAGTCTTTCTTTGAACGCTCTATCCAAATCGCCACTTTGTCCCATAGCAGATGTAGATCTAATTCGATAATAATACAATCTGTCTTTGACACAAAGAATATTGTCCGCGTATAAACTATAGCATAGGTTAAACTCTAAATCTTCACCAATATGACAGTCCTCTAGGAACCTTATGTGGTACTTTTTTATTATAGAAACTTTAAAAAGCTTGAAACATGCCTCGTAACCAATTTTATAATCCAACAAAGGATTTATTATCAACTCGGCTTTTTTATCATTGGTGGAAATATCCACCATGCCTTCCATGAATTCAAAATCTTCCAGTGGCTGTCCTTTTTCATCCACCCTATGATATTGAAATGCCACCCAATCAGCAGCATTCTGCTCCATGGTATGTACTAGCGTTTCCACAGCTTCTGGTGCAATATAATCATCACTATCAACAAACTGAATATACTCACCCTTAGCTTCCAAAAGTGCAAAATTCCTTGTGGCAGACACACCTGAATTATCTCTGCGATATGTTCGGAATCTAGAATCCCTTGAAGCTATCTTTAAAATATGATCCCAAGTCGAATCCTTTGAACCGTCATCCACCACAATTGCTTCCCAATTTGAATAAGTTTGAGCCAGGATGGATTCAAGACATTCATCTATATAATTTTCAACGTTGTATGCCGGAATAATAATCGACACCAGCTTTTGATTTCCCATAACGTAGATTCCCCAAAATCTATATTAAATATTTGCAAAGAATTTGCAGAAAAGCTTTGGAGCCTTTTCAAAAAGACTGTATTTTATCTGTTGTTTGCTTGTGAGAATGTGCTTATAGTTTGCAAAAAGCTTCACAAACATCTCCTTTGATGCACGCTTCATTTCTTCATCACCAGCCTTGTAATACTGAGCCAGTTTAAGAAGTGCCCACTTTAGAGTGGTGTTTGCAAACTCCATCTCTCCATGCTCAACAGCTTTTACAATTCTGTCCTCGTAGGCATCAACACCATGTAAGTGCTTAATATCGCCCTGATTATCCTTGCCTGTGATACTTTCACTGTTGATTCTGTAAATATAATTCTTTTCAGGAACAAATACCGCTTTGTCCATATCAAAGATGATGTTGTTTATCATAAACTCATCCTCGTGGATAAGTCCATGTTCAAACCTATGCTCTGTGAATATTTCTCGCTTGTACATTTTATTCCAAGCCACAACCATGATTACATACTCTCTGGCGATAGGATTAGAAAGCCATTGTCTACAATCTGCAGCACTGAGGATTCTTCTTTCGTTAATTGGTGCTTCCGAATCTGCCAGTCTGGAAGATGCTATATCACACATAGCAAAATCAGCTCCTGTTTCATCCATAGCAGTCACAAAATCCTTCACATAATTTTCAGTGACAAAATCATCGGAATCTATAAAGCAAATAAACTGACCCTTTGCCACATCAAGTCCACTGTTTCTTGCAGCTGAAAGACCTCCGTTTGCCTGATGTATAACTGATATTCGTAAGTCCTTCTTTGCCCATTCATCGCAAATCATTCCACTGGAATCTGTTGATCCATCATCCACAAGAATCATTTCAAAGTTCTCATAAGTCTGTTCCAGAATAGAAGTGATGCAATGCTCCAAAAAACTTTCTACATTGTATACAGGTACTATAATTGATATTAATTCTGAGTTGTTATTTGTGTTCAAACCTGCTCCTACTTTCCTTTTATCTTATCTTTCAATTCCATGAGACCAGCGAAAGCCACCTGGCCCTTTTCCTCGCCCAAGAGTCTATTGAGACCTCTCATGACTGCTATATATTTCTTGCCACTCTTCCCATGCCAACTTCCTTCGAAGTGATGAATAGAGTAAGTATTTTCTGTTACTTTAATACGGCCGGTAGCCCAGTTTTTTGGACAAAAAAAATCTATGGGATAAATTTCTACCCCATCTACGTTTTGACGGCTGCCGTCCAATTTAAGTCCATGGGCAAGAAGCGTTTTCGTTCTAAGCTTAGGACTTTCGATATATTCTAATGATTCATCATAAACCTGAAGCATCTCTTTGAAAACTGGATGATTTGGTTCGCAACCAAACCCCTGGCCATCGTTTACAAGATTTGGACGTTCAAATCCAATAAATGCATGATTAGATAGCAAGTCATCAAAGCTTTTCAATATTTCTACGTCTGTATCCAGATATATTCCACCATGTTCTACCAAAACATCAATTCTAGCGTAATCTGATACAAACGCCCATTTTTTATCTAAATAAGCATGTTCCATAAATGGATGCTTATGAATGTCATAGTTTTCTTCATTCCATTCAATTATTTCATAGTCAGAACAATTCCTCTTCCAGGAATCAATCATCTTCAAAACCTTTGCTGGCTTTGGAGCATTGCCAAACCAAAAATAATGAATTTTTTTCGGTATCAAAGTTTCACTCATTATCTTCCTCTTGTTGCTTTAAATGTAAATGAAATCTATAATCAAAATATGAAGAAATCAATTACAACAATAATTCCATTTTTTAATAGTGGCACCGACATCAAAAATATGTTAGACAGTATCTTAAATGGCAGCACTCTGCCTTCGGAGCTTCTGCTCATTGATGACGGATCCACCGATGAATCAGTGGCCATCGCCAAGGAATATTCCAATCGTCATTCATTTATAAAATATATTAAACAAAACCATGCCGGTGTATCCGCTGCAAGAAATCTTGGTATCGAATTGGCAACCAGCGAGTGGATCAGCTTTTTGGATGCTGACGATTATATTGAGCCAAACACCTATGAACTTTTGCAGCAACACCTTACAGATGAAAGCATTGCAGGCTGTATCTATGGCTATTATACCGAAGTGGATGGGCTTTCAACGCCATATGTAGGCTTGTTTCCTACAGGTCTAACTTCAGATGAATTGCTTCAAGCAATGTATTCTGATGATAACATCAGAGGATTCCTACACACCAGACTTTTTAAAGCAAGTCTGGTTAAATCTCTTAGCTTCGATGGAAGCATCGGCATGTGCGAGGATTTGCTTTTTCAAACAAGTATGCTCACCAAGCATCCAGATTTGAAATTTGCTTATATACCTGAGGCTTTATATCATTATGTGCAAAACCAGAGTTCTGCAACAAATAAGCTTGAATTTTACAAAGATGGCATATTTAAATACAAGCCAGCATTTGACGCAATTCGAAAAATGCTGCCAAAACAATATGTTGAAGACAGTTATTGCTCAATCCTTGAATACAGCATGTATCGTTTGCTAAAGGCTTATCAGGCAGGTGATTCCTCCGCCCTAGCGCAAATCAGAATGCTTCAAAAGGATTTGAAAGGTGCCAAACCATCAAAATCCAGCAAACGCAGATTGGGATTTATGTATGCACCAGTTGTGTATGGAAAGCTGATGAGGTGATTAGCCCTTCATCAGCTGGTAAATACCACGGAAAAAATAGAAAAATCTAAATGTTCCTGATCTCAAGCACACATATCTAAGTGTGCTTATTTTTTTTGCAGCATATACTTCTTTAAGAGTTGTTTGAAACTCTGTGGATTTAAGATTCTTTGAAAGCTTTTTCTTGATACTACAATTTTTGCTTCCATGTCGATATTCTTCGTACATGCTGGTAAGTCTACTTACCCAATCGGTAATGTAGATAGCCTTAACTACCAATATATTTTCTTCAGTAGCTCCTGGCTGAGCCTCTTCCCATTTAACAAATCTTCTGTAAAGATATTTTGTATCCTCCAAGTCATTGCAATGATATGAGATAGAAAGGCTATCGCCACAACGCTTAACATAGTGATATAAGCATTTGTTTACAATGCCTATATTTCCTGGACTCTTTTCCAAATAATCAAGATTGAACTTCAAGTCCTCACCAATGTTTATTTCATTATCAAAATAAATACCGTTTTCCTTTATCAAATTCAGGTCATAGCATTTATTTGTTACAAAGTTAAAAATCTTAAGCCATGCAAGGGTAGCCGCAGAAGCTCTAGATATAATATAGTTTTCACCCTCAACGAAGCCGTAAGCAGTCTCCAAAAGATGCTTTTTATTTTTTATATTTTTGTTGTAAACATTATCATAAAACATTCCACAGCATATAAAGCTTATGTCAGTATTTTGCCATTCTTCTATAGCCCCTATAAAGCTTTCCGCTAAATCAGCCTCTGGATAATCGTCTGAATCAAAGAAGACAATATAATCACCTGTAGCAGCATTTATGCCTTCGTTTCGTGTTCTTGAAACGCCACTGTTACCATGTGTTATAACTTTAACTCTAGAATCTTTTTCAGCAAAAGATCTACAAACTGATAAAGTGTTATCAGTAGAGCCATCATCAACTACAATAATTTCCAAATCAGAGTATGTTTGAGCAATTGTAGCCTCCAGACAATTCCCTATGCAATTTCCTGCATTATATGCCGGTATTACTACCGATAATTTCTTTCCCATGTTTAGTATTTAATATACTCCCAAAGTTGTAATGCAATTTTCTTTTTGAAACCAGCACAATCAGGAATCCCTATTGATTTTATCAAAGTGCCATACTCCCCTGACAGTTCTTTTTTGGTTTCTATATCAGAATTTCTATATACATATTTAATGTATTCTGCAAGTGACCATATACAGTGCTTTGCCAATTCTATTTCATCGTTTTCCATGAAGAAATCAATTCTATTTTTAATAGCCCAGATATAATCCTTATATCTTCCAGAAAGCCCAGCGTTCATTATGCTGTTTTCCCTCTGATAGTACTTATAAAGACAATCCGGAACATATGAAACAATTTTTGCCTTGTATAATAGCTTGTAGGTAGTTGCTTCATCCTCGTGATATCGTCCCACTGGATAACGAACTCCATCCCAAAGTTTCCTTTTATAAAGCTTGTTCCAAGCCACAGTGCATAAATTGTTTGTTCTCATCATTTGAATGAGACCTTGATAACCTGACCATACTCCCCCTGAAGGGCTAGTAAATGGTTCTTCTGGCCTATTTCCATCATACACATATGAAAAACCGCACGCTGCAATATCGCAATTAAATATACGAACCTGATTCATCAAAACCTGAATTGTACTAAGATCTATATAATCATCGCTATCTACGAAAAATATATGTCCACCGGTTGACATATCAATGCCCGAATTGCGCGCACCAGACAAACCTTGGTTTTTTTGATGAATAACTCTAATTCTAGAATCTGATGCTGCAAACTCATCGCACATTTTACCACTAGAATCAGTAGAACCATCATCCACAAGGATTATTTCAAGATTTTCGTATGTTTGTTTGACAATAGATTCAACGCATCTAGGCAGCTGTTCCTCCACATTGTACACCGGAACAACAACCGACACCTTATCATATAAATTTGAGGTATCAAAAATCTTGACTAATCTATCATAATAGGTATTAATGTCAAATTCCACATTCTTTTGTGCCAAATCTCTGCCTTTTTTGCCTAGCTCAATGCGAAACTTTTTTTCGATAATCAGTTTCCGCATTGCATTATATAAATTATTACTCAACTGAGCCCCTTTGTCTACAATTAATGCACCATCTTGTACAATTTCGGGAATAGCACCCGAATTTGTTGTGATAAGTGGTATTCCTTTGGCAATTGTTTCCAATGCCACCAATCCAAATGGCTCCTCGTTGGTAGTTGGCATTACTACAACATCATATTCATTGTATTTTTTTGCCATCTCAGTTGTAGCGAGTCTTTTATGACAATGTATAGTTGCATCCTGCTTCTTTATTTCCCTTAAAACCTGTTTTTCATATCTTGTAGGATTATCAGAAAACCCTATTATATCCAAACTAAAACAAGATTGTTCAGCTTTGCTTGATGCACAAAACATATTATTAAAAGCCTTCACAAGCTCGAGCACACCTTTTTCAGGAATAATCCTTCCAGCATAAAGAAATTTAACTTTATCATTTGTAACCCTAGTAGAAAGAGAATAAGAAGAAAAGTTCACACCATTATACAAAATATGAACAACTGCGTTATCTGCATATTTCTTAATCTGGCCTTCAATATACTTGCTAATAGCTAGAAACTGCACCCCAGCATCGGCAAGAATTTTTATGCATTTTGGAGATCTATATGTATCCACATCATTATGCATGTGAAAATATATTGGGCAATCACGCTCATTACCCAAGGCCTTAAGTATTTCCACAGCAGTTGACATTTGATTTTCAATCACTACTGCAGCATAAGGCTCATCATTCGAGCTTTTTTTCTCCATAAAAGTATCAACAATAGTTTTGTCCAAAAATCTAGTAGCACTTTTGCCTTCAACTGTACGATAATACTTATCGGTAACTCTATTTAACTTTGATGCAAATAAATTGGGCGAAATCGAAATTATATTAGTACAAGAATAACTAATATTTTTATAAGAAATGTCTGTAATAGTAAATAAATCTATTACATATTGTTTAGATATTTCGTTTTGATCTAATATACACGTAATTAGCTCCTCCACTGCTCCGCCTTTGCTAGCAGGAACAGGGAGGATGCAAGGTGCAATAATTGCAATCTTTTTCATAAGTCTTTTATAACGCTTTTATGCCACCCTTATATAGCTGAATTGTTCGAGCAACAACATCGTCCCAGTTGTACTTACTGAGGACAAACTCTGCTGCTTGTGATTTATAGGCATGTACCTCTTGCTTGTCGTCCAAAAGCTGAATTAGCTTATTTTTCAAATCCTCTACATCACCCTTTTGGAATGTGATACCTTTATCCTGAACAACACCTGCGGTCTCATTGATATCACTAACAAGACAACAGTTACCGTAACTCATCGCCTCAAGAAGAGAAATTGGCATACCTTCAACATCACTAGGTAATACATAAAGATAAGCATTTGAATATAACTCTTCAAGAATCTGTCCCTGCTGGAAACCAAGCAACATGATTCGATCATCTTCTCTGGCTGCCTTCTTGATTTTTGAAACATAATCATTACTATGACTTGTACCACCAACGATAACAAGCTTCTTGTCGGTATGAATCTGCTTGTAAGCCTTAATAAGGTAATGAAGTCCCTTTTCTGGTACTATACGCGCTAAGAAAAGAATATATTCATCCTTCTTTAATCCAAACTGCTCTGTAATGGCATCTGCCTCAAGAATCTCTGGCTTTCCAATTCCGTTAGGAATCAATGTAGCCTCTCTATTGTACTTATCCTTAAAGAACTTCTTATTTCCCTCAGAAAGAACTATTAACTCATCTGCGTACTTAGCAGCACATTTCTCGCCAAACTCAAGATATCTTGTAGCGAAGCCGCCCCACTTTGCTCTCTGGCTATCAATACCATGAATTGTTGCAACTGTATGAATACCTAACAAATGAGGAAGCCATAACATTGCACATGGACCTGAAGCGTGGAAATGTATTACATCATAGTGATGAAAAACTGCATGCAATGTAGCTAGTACAGAATAAATTGTGGCATTTAAACTCTTCTTTTCTGAAGTTGGAACTGTAATGATATGTATTCCCTTGTACATCTTGCCGACTGCAACGTCGTTTTCAGCACCAGAAACGTGATGGCCTTTTCTGTTATATACATATACATCATGGCCTTCTTCCACCATCTTAGATGCCAACTCTTCAACAACGATTTCGATTCCTCCCTCTCGAGAAGGAATTCTTTTGTGACCTATCATTGCTATCTTCATCACTAAATTCTCCCTAAATTTAACTAAATCTATCTCTTCTTAATGTAAAGCACTAATAATGCACCAACAAATACAACTGCTACAAGTGAAACAAGCTTACCTACCACTGCTAAAACATTCATTATGGCATTATCATCAGTCTCAGCCTCAGTTTCCTTGCTTACGCTAACACCAAATGTTCCTAAATCTGTGTGAACTTCCTCACCAGTTACATCTGTATAAACTAATGCTACAGTAACATCCTGTTCTCCAGCCTCTTTGAATGTTAAGTAGTAATCTTCGTTATAACTCTTGCCTGAATAAATAGTGTCGAGCTTGATTGACTTACTGCTGCTTGAGACATTACCGTCAACAACAAGCTTTGCATCACTAATATTTGAACCACTCTGGTTTACATAACCAATACTAAGTAATGACTTACCATTTACGATAGCGTGTGAACTAACACTAATTGACTTAACACCGATTGTGCTACCACCAGACTTTGGAATAATGAGTGTAGCTTCATTATTCATATTCTGGGCACCAGACAAATAATTAAACTTGCATGTCAAATCAACTGCATCACCTACAAATTGTGAGCTTATGCTAAGTGGTACTTCTACTTCTTTAGTCTTTCCCGCGCCAATTGTACCAACATAAATCTGGTTATCATTTCCATATACTGGATAAGCCATTCCCGACGCACTTGAGAATGTCAACATAAGGCTAGTAGCCGCTGTGCTTGAACCAGCGTTATGAAGATTAAGCTTAACTGTAATCTCCTTTCCACTATCAAGCATACCACCCTCGATTGTATATCCTTCAATTTCAACAATTGCCGAAGATGAAGACTCTGCTACTGGAGCAGGAGCTGCTGTTTCCGCTGCGGCAGGAGCTGCTTCCTCTGCAGGAGTTGTTTCCTCTGTGGCATTTGCAATTAAACTTACATTTGTAAAAGCGCAAACTGCTGTTAAGAGGCAAACTGCACTTTTCTTGATATTTAAAAATCTGTTCTTCATCATTGCCTCCTAGTTATTCTTCTTATTCTTTTTTGCGTAACGCTCGTTCTGGAAGTAATCGTAATCCTTATGGAATGATGAATACTGATCCATATCAACCTTGTTTACGATTGTACCAATAAGATTTGCCTTAACTTCCTTAAGCGCATTGGCTGCCTCAATAAGTCCAACCTTTGTTGTCTCGCCAATTGATGATACAAGAATTGTTGCATCAACATTTACTGCAATAACCTTTGCATCCATTGCAGCGTTAACAGCTGGCATATCATAAATGATGAAATCATATGACTCTGCCAACTCATTTCTAGCTATTGTCATCTTGTTTGAACATAATAATCTAACAGGATTATCAATAAGCTCACCACATGGAATATATGAAAGATTCTCAGTAGTTGTCTCACAAATTACATTGTCAAGAGTAACTCTATCCATAAGGTAATCTGAAAGTCCCTCAGAAACATTCTCATTTAATCTCTTATAGCGGTTCTTCTTTCTCATGTCACCGTCAATAAGAACTGTCTTCCAGCCTGAACCTGCAAGTGCAGCTGCAAGGTTGATTGCTACAGTTGTAGTACCATCACCTGTCTCACATCCACAAATAACAAAGCTCTTATAACCATTCTGCTTCTTAAGAATATGAAGGTTCATTACTGACTGGTCAAAAGCATCATTAAGTATATAATTATCATTCTTGTAAATATCTAGCTTTTTCACTTCATTACCTCCTATTCCTTAAAATCTGGAATGAGTCCGATTACAGGAATCTCATCTCTAACAGAAGCTTCTCTAACTGTACGTACTTTTCTATCAAAGATCTCACAGACAACTACAAGACCACATGCTAAGAGAAGGCCGATTCCCATGAAGATAAATCTCTTCTTCCAAGCACTCTTTGATGCATCAAGAGTCTTTGAATATGTATACGCGTTATCCAAAGTCTTTACTGAATCATTCTTAAGAATCTCTTCCATCTCGATTGCATATGACTGAGCCATAGCATCTGCCATTTCCATTGAAAGTGCAGGATCATCTGTTGTTGCACTAAATAAAATAATTGTTGCAGAACTATTCATAAAGTTTGAAATAGCCGAAGATGAAGAAGATGTTTTGTTCGCAGAAGAACTAACATTAACAGCGCTCTGAACATCAGAAGCTGAAATATCACTACGTCCAATAATAAGAGCAGCTCTCTGGCTAACCTTATATGAATTAGCAACATTCAAGTAAGCATTCATGGCTGTAACTGCATTTGTAGCATCTGCATATGAACCATCTGCTGCCGCATAAACTGTCGCTGTTGCAGTATATTGATCTTCTCCAACATTCAAAGTAAGGCCTAATCCAGCCACAAAGAAAAGAATTGTTATCAACACGATAAATTTTCTTTTCTTTAAAAGTGCTCCCATACACCTTCCAACATCAATTTCTAACTCATTTTTAAACATAACAAAAATATCCTTCCTAAATTTTAGAAAATTATACTCTTCGCAATGTGATAAATTATAACATCTGCGTCAACAATTGTATATTGATAATTATTTGATTTTAGTCTGAACAGAAAATTATTTTTTGTTCATTTTCACAAAAAATACACAAATATAGTCGCAGACTGCTCCGCGGCTATATTTTTCATCTCAAAACTTCTAAATTTACTCATAAATCACCACTATATACTCACAATTATTGATTTAATATTCGAACTATTGTATAGTATGTCCGCTAATATTATTTTATGTAACCTACTCATAATTGGAGATTTATTATGTTTTTACTGTTTTTTTCTATAGCACTCATAATTCTTAATATAGTTTGCTTTATAAAAAAGAAATATCTTTATCTGTTCATTCCTTGCATGTTATTTCTACCAGAATACTATGGAATAGAAATCAATGCCTCCTTACCCATACTTACCGTCACAAGAATGATGTTTATTATTTTTTACATCTATGCATTCATTAATAAACGCACAGATTTTCACTTTTTTATCCCTAATATCAAAACAATTAAGAAGCAATATTGGTTCTTAATTGCCTATTTTGTTTTACGAATCATATCTAACTTACGTTATATCGCCATTTATGGTTCAGCAAGTAAAACGATTTTTGCAATAGTATTTGAGCAATTATTACTCCTTTATGCTATTTATCTTCTCGCTCCAACCAAAGACGAAATTACCACATTAATAAAAATAATCGTTTATTCAGCTACAGTACTTTTTATTATAGGAGTCTTAGAAAGTATTTTATTTATTCGACCTTTTGATTCACTATATACAGTATCAAGATATATGCTTAACGACCATTACATTAGACTCGGTTTAATGCGTTCCACTACAACTATGGGTTTACCAGGATTCTATGGCAATATGTGTATATTGATGCTCCCTGCTATCTTATATTTACTTGATTGTACCCATCAACGCCGCTACTTAATCATAAGCGTACTAGATTTTTTAGCAATTATTCATTCTGGCTCACGCTCAAACATTTTCGTAGCTGTTGGAATTTATGTAGTTTACTTTTTCCTTTTTATTCGTAACAAAGACAAATTGCATTCATTTATAAAGCATACCTTAGTAGTTATAGCTTCACTATTGATTACAATCACCATACTCTCTATTGGAAATGTTTATTTGAGATATTTCTATATTGGTATGGGTAAATCAGTATTAAACGAGGTCGGGTTTTCCTTTGATTTAAATGCTAACGCTCCTGAAGGTTTAGAAGGTTTTGGCACTAACAAAGAAGGCACAACATCACGCGTCGAACAATTTGCAGGTATCTACTACACTGCAAAAATAAATCCAGTCTTTGGTTTAGGAGCCGGAGCACAAAATCGTGGCGATGTCCAATATTACCGAAAGAATGGTGGATGGTACACAGTTAAAACCTATGATCTAGGTATTGTCGAAATTTTCTGCAATGAAGGTCTTCTTGGATTTTTAGGACTATGCTCATTAATCGGGTATGCATTCCTAATTAGCAAACATAATCAATACCATAAGTTGATTATAATAGCTTATCTGCTCTCAACATTAAGCACAGCTAACATGTATCAATTCCTTATTACCATAGTTCTAGTTCTAAACACACTTCCTCCAACAAGAGAAGATTGTATTTAAAGCGCAAAACCGTCTTATCGAATTAGCGATAAGACGGTTTTTTTCATATTTAGTTTGCAAATAAATCACACTTTTTCTTTATACTTCAATTAAGTTCTTTAAATAAATGAGGGAAAAGGGATTTGCGTATGAATAAAATGAAAAGCATACTTCTTCTTGCCATACACATCTTTGCATTAATATTCTTAGTTCTGCTTTGTAATAACACGGTATACGCCAATAATGATAATCCAATTCAATTTTCATGTTTTGAAGAAATGAAAGAAGTGCCTCCAGGTGTTGGTCAATATATATACACTCGTGGTTTCTACACGGAAAATGATGGTGGAGCTGGTAAATATTTAATCAGCAATTCTTCTTTGAGCAATTTATCAATTCCAATCAATAATGGTCTCTTTGCCACTTTACAAATTGATAACAACCTCTTAAACATTGACCAACTTGGTGCCCATGGCGATGGAATTAACGATGACTCCAACGTTATTCAGCGTGCTCTTGATAGCGGATACTCTGTACAATTCGGAATCAACAAAGAATATAAGCTTATTTCTAACGGATTGGCTGTTAAAAAAAATATAACTATTCTAGGAAATAATTCTACTGTTATAGTAGATGATTCTTATGCACCTACTTCTAGTAATTTTCAAAGATTTGTCCTAAGAAGTGGTTATGAAGTACTGGATAATCTCACAATCACTAATTTAAATTTTGATTGCAGGGTACTATCACCCAAATATTCTGGTTCGGATTATTTATGTATTCTCCAACCTTTACTAATAAAAAATGTCGCCCTAAACAATGTCGATATAAGTGTTATAGAATCAGATAATAAAATAGTAAATTTTTGGCTTTACTGCGGTTGTGATAACCTAGAATTAGACGGGTGTACATTTACCAATAACACTGTAGGCTCAGAGGGAGGAATAGTTTTTCTAAAAAGCGATACTGACCCACGTATTAATTACTTTAGCTCCTTCAAAAATGTAGCTATTAACAATTGTCATTTTATAGGGCAGTGTAGTGACGAAGCCATTGCAATTTGGGGACCTAATAACATAAATTGTTCTATTAATAATTCAACTCTTGAATGGTCTCCAAAACGTAAGGATCATGTAAGTCGGGCTATTAATATAGCTCAAAATGATATAAGTCAAGCAATATATAATATCCAAATATGTAATAGTAATATAACCGTCAACTCAGCAAATGCCGACTCAGTTATTGGTGTTGGATCAATCAATCCAAGCAATATAAATGTCTTTTTTAGCGGGTGCTCATTCGATGCTAATGTTAGGGATTCTTTTTTACATTTTCAACTTCTACAAAAGACCCCTGACGGCATTAGTAATTTTAGTTTTGGTACAAATAAATACAACATTAATTTTGACGCATGTATTATCAACTGCAATAAAACGATCACTGGTTCGAATAGTTTTTATAACAGTGGATCCATGCTAAACTGGGCTATAGATTGTAATTTTTCAAACTGTACCATTAACTGCAATTACGCATTTACTGTTCTTTCTAGATTTAGTAAGACTACTCACTACTACGTGCCTACAATAAATCTAGATTCAAGCACAGTAAACGTTAATAACGCAATTGGTTTTATTTATAAAACTAATCACGCTGCATTTGCGAATGTTAGTATCAACAATTGTCATATCAATTCACCGAGACTATCTGAACTAAGCACTTACCGATACAAGGATTCCAATGGTACAGGTATTACACAATCAAACGTTATTAGTACTGACACTATAATTCAAAATTCCGAATTAAATCATCATATTGTGTCTCAATAAATCCTACAAAAAAACAGGGCTAACCAAAGCCCTGTTTTTTTTTGTAGCGAGTGCTATCTATCCACCACATTCGAATTTACTTTAGAATTACTAATGGCCGTAGATGCTTTTGCTACAGTCACACTGTTCTGTGTTGTGCCAGTTCCATTCGAATCAGTGTAACGATATGTTGTTAAGGATGTTACATTTGGAGAGTTCACCGTTGTATCCTTAATTTGAATATCTGCAATCGCTGAATAATTTGATTTATAAATGAATCCAATTGCATTATTTATTGTGACAGTACAGCCATCCAAAGAGATCTTAGGTACATAATAGTACGCAGTCTTACTAAATCTAGAAAGAACCGCAAATGCATAATTACAATTGATTTCACATTTTGTAAAACTACAATCAATTGGCCAATTTAAAGTTGACTCATTATTATTATAAAAACTATTTGACCCAGTAATTGTCTTAGAACAAGTTATGTTGCAATTATCAAAACTAATTTTGTATTTATCAGTATCATAATTAAAATATTTCAAATTCCAAGGTGAATTCTGTAAGAGTTGAAAATGCAAAAGCGAATCCTTCACATTCGCATTAAAATTACACCCCACAAATCTCACATTAATATCACAAGGAAGATTTGAACCTACACCAATCGCTGAATCTGCATTAGGAGAATCTACATTAATCGTACAATCATAAAATGTTGCATTATATGAAGCCTTTGTGTTATCAGAGCAAGCAATATTAATAGCTCTACTGGTATGATCTTTTCTAGCATGTGTCCATTCCAAAGACGAAGAAACCATTTTAAAATTAATGTTATTAGGTCCCCACAATGCTATTCCTTCATCACTACATTGCCCTTTCAATGAGCAGCGATTAAGAGTAACATCTTTAAAGGAATTAAAATATCCATAGCGTGTATCATTTCCGCTATTCAAAAAGATAATTCCACCCTCATTACTAATTGTATTATTTTCAAAATCACAATCATTTAAAGTTAATCTATCACATCCTGTATACATCCAAAAATTAACTATCTTATTATATGATTCTGTAACATAAATATCTAAATTGTTTAGCGAGATAGTTTTTATATTTAAAGGTTGAAAAATACATAGGTAATTTGATCCAGAATATCTAGATTGCTTAATGCGACAATCAATTGCCAAATTATGAATAGTAAGATTTTCTAATGAACTAGTTCCACTTCTAATTACAAACTTTGAAAAACCACTTAATTGCGGCTTGTAACTATCATCAACAATTAAAGTTGAGTTATTACCATATACCGTCAAATTATTATTAATAGCCAAACCATTAGAAATTAGTTTATAGCTTTTAGACTTTCCCAATGTAACATTACAACCACTGTTAAAAGCTGCTTGAAGATATGGTGCATCATCTGAAACGCCATCCCCCTTTGCCCCCAATTGTGCGACATTAACATTATTATTTTGCGGAGTGAGTTTTGCGACTAAACCATTGCTTGTTTTGAAAGTGAATTTGTTATCAACCGGTGTATTCTTTCCCGCTATAAGATATTTGCCACCACCACCATCATTCATAGAGTAAAATCCTGATGTGTAGCCAGTGCTACCTTCGCTTAAATTAGCGGATAATAATTCATCTAAGGTTGAAAATGAATTAACATTTGCAGAAGCTGTTTGCGTACTAATACTTAACGCACTAATACTTGTGGATAAAAGTGATACTGGAGGTTTTACCAAATGACAGCATACATAAAAGCTACTTATAATCAATGCAAGTGGAATATAAAATGTAGTAAAATAAGTTTTCTTTAATGTCATTAATCTGCTCCTTCTTAATTATTTATAAACGCTGTTATAAATATTACAAAATTATTAAGGAACATGCAAGGGGTTTTTGACATTTTAATTGACAGGTGTGTATAAAAATAGTCGTAGCCCTTATAATGACTACGACTATTTTTCGGTAATAATTGTTATAAAAAATAACTATTGAGATACATTTACACTATTCAGCTTTGAATTACTTACTGCTGTATCTACCTCGCTTACTTTAGATTGAGTTATTCCTGTTCCATTCTTATCTTTATATCTAAATGTAGATAATTGCTTCAAATCCGAAGAATGTACATTAGAATCCTTGATTTCAATATCAGCCAATGCTGCATAATTCGTCTTATAGATGAAACCTATCGCATTATCGACATTTACTGTACAATTATCTACTACAATTGTAGGTACATAATAGTATTCGGTCTTACTGAATCTAGAGAGTAACGCAAATGCATAATTGCAATTAATATCGCATTTTGTAAATGTTGAATCTATAGCCCAGTTTAATGTAGAGTCACTATTATAGAAGCTGTTTGAACCTACAATTGTCTTCGAACAATTAATTTTACAAGAATCAAAATTAATATTATACTTATCTTTTCCAAACTTAAATCTTTCTATAGCTTCAGGTGTTTTTTGCAATAATTGGAAATGTAAAAATGAGTCTTTAACTTTAGCATCAAATGTACATCCTTCAAATGATACATTCATATTGTTAGGATATAATGATCCAATTCCGACAACCGAATCAGCTGTAGGTGAATCTACAATAATATTACAATCCTTAAACAAAATATCATATGTTGGATTTGTATTATCATGACAAGCTATATTGATTGCTCTACTAAGGTGATCACTCTTCTTATGTGTCCACTCAAGAGTAGATGATGCCATTGTGAAATTAACATCATTTGGTCCCCATATAGCTATTGCTTCATCACTACAGTGCCCCTTAAAATGACAATTTGTAATGGAAATGTTCTTGAATGAATTAAAGTATGTCAATCTAGCATCAGTATCACTCTTCAAGAAAATAATTCCGCCCTCTAAATCCAGAGTGTCATTTCCGAAATTACATCCATCCATTATCAAATTATCACATCCAGTATATAACCAGAAATCAACAATCTTATTATTTGATTCTCTAACATTTATACCAACATTATTTAACGTTACGTTCTTAATACATAACGGCTGCAAAATACATAAATAATTAGAACCAGAATAACGTCGTTGACTAATTCGACAATCTATTCCAAGATTATGAATTGCAAAATTATCTAATGGATTGGCACCTGTTCTAATTAAAAATTTCTTACAGCCACTAGAAGTTGGAGCATAACTATCATCTATAACAAGGATTGAATTATTTCCATTTAGAGTCATATCATGTTTAATAGTTAATCCGTTAGAAACTAGTTTATACTCTTTTCCATCTCCCAATTGAACGTTAAATCCACTATTAAATGCCGCTTGAATAAACTTTACATCATCACTTACTCCATCACCTTTTGCACCTAATTGATCGACATTTACATAATCACTATTAATATCTAATGCAGCACACAATCCATTTTTTAATGATATTCTAAACATATCATCAATTTGTGTCTTACTGCTAGAAATATTGTATAATGCTCCACCGCCATCACTAGGGGAATAGAATCCCTTTGTTTTTGCGGTTGTTCCCGCTTTAAGCCTTGCAGACTTTAATTCATCAACATTGTCAAATACATATGTTGCCTTTTCGTCTGGGTCATATTCTTTTAGCCTAATGGCGCCGACAACTTGATATTCTCCACTCTTTTGTTTAATAGAATACCATTTTATCGTCAGATCATTTGTTATGTAGTTTGAATAATCTGGAGCTGATACAATTAATTCACTAACAGCATCTTCATCTCCATAAATATTCCCTGTTGATCTTATGAGTCCATCACCTATACATGTGGTACTACCTGAATATGAGTTTTCGACATAAAACATAGCCTCTACTTTAGGACCATTCAATGGAGTTGGTCCGTCAGGAATTATAAGCGTATGACGAATAACTATATAGAAGAACAACAAGAGAAGAACTACGAAAAATACAGAAAGAATTTTTCTTTTGGTCAGAAATAATCTTAAGTCCATATTAGCCCTCCGTTCATATATCAATCTATCTATAAGAAATAAATACTATCTAACTGTCTTATCCCCATCCAAAGAATTTTTTGAAGAAATCTAACCAATTATTGAATGGACTAGTAGAGTTATTGTTTGAATTACTATCTTTTGATTTATCATCTTTAGATTTTTTATCCGTGCTTGGTTGTTGTGTCTGTGATGTCTCTTCCTTCTTCTGCTCCTCAACTTTTTCAGAAGCCTTTTCTTCTGTCTGAACTGGTGATGTTTCAGTAGATGTTTTTTCATCAGTTGATTCTTTTTCAGCCTCAGACTCTACCACTTCATCTTCCTGTTCACCTATAATCGCTTCCTCTCCTCCTGATAATGGAACCTCTTCAGTTATCGGCTCATCATCCTTTATTTCTTCATCCATAATATCTGCCGGAGCGGCTACATATTCTTCTTTATCTGTTAATTCGATAATTGGCTCTTTTACTTCCTCAGGTTCAACTTCAACTGATTTAGCATCTAAAATATTAATTGAAATATCCTGAAGATCCTCAGGCAATGTACCTGACTCTAATGAATAATGTACTGATTCTCCTTCGACACTCCTAATATAAATTGATCTAATGGCATACTCACCTGTCGCAATTTCAGATGAAATATCAGGACATCCATACCAATTATCATTTTCTTTATATGTAATATTATCATCCTCTGGATCATAATATTTGCCTTGAGATAATCCAATATTAATAAAGCTATTCTCAGGATAATTTGCGAAACATATTTGAGCATATTCAACATCAGCCTTTTCATCAGATAAAGCTACAGATATGATTGGATTTTTTTCTCCTATAACGCATGACTTATTAGATATTGAAACTGATATGCTTGGATCAAAATTCTCTGCTGGCTTTTTTTCTCCACAATATATACATATTTCATTTTCATCATATGTACATTCTTCGGTTACATCGTAGTCGCATTCAACTTCTTCCCCTTCTTCCTCTGAGTATACTTTTTCTGTACATTTTACTGTGTGTGTACCATCTCCATTTGACAGATATGTATACTCATGTTCATGTTCTTTTTCTTCCTTCTCCTCATCCTCCGGTGTTTTATCGTCTTCAGGTATTTCACCTTCGATTTCTGCCTCATCTAACGATAAATCTTCATCAACTGTGCTACCAGATTCTTCCTCAGAGGAAGTATCCTCTACCGGTATGTCGACATCATCATCTACGGACTTTGAAGAAGCTGCAGGAACTTCAGATGATGATTCTCCATCAGTGTCTAAAACCTCTACCTCGGTGGAATCTATTTTTGAATCCTCCTCAGTAGCTGACGCATAAAGTGGCGTGATTGATAGTACTGCTATCATTAAGATAACGAAACCTTTTTTCATTAATACAACAGCTCCTTTCATATGAAATTTTGGGGTGTATGGTAAGTATATGTAATCTATTTGTATGAACTGTGTTGTATTTGAAAAAAATGATTGAAAAAGTTATATAGAATCTGTTAAGACGCAAATTGTTCTAATTTTGTAATAATACACACGATATTTAGTATTTAGAATAAGCAATATATCTTATATATTGTGATGAATACCACATTTATCCTATAATCCACAAAAATAAAGGCCATAGCAATCAACTTGCCATGACCTTTATTAGTAATTACCAATTATATATTAGCAACTAATCCAAAATGTAAAAGAATAAATCTTATTGCAAAAGAAACAGCCAGGATAAATGCTATACTTCGCACTACTCCTAAAACATATTTAACCCAATCTACTTGAGTAAATTTAAACATAATTGAAAAATAAATTATCTGCGCTACCATGAATGTAATGGTCATAGTTAAGCAGCTCACATACACGCTATTAAATGCGTAATAACCATATGTTATACCCACTAAATAGCCCACTAACTGAATGATACCGCTCATCAAAATATATTTCTGCTTATCAATAACAATCGCTAATCCGTTAGTAGCAGTTGCAATAAATACAAAGAAACTATTGAATGCTATAATTCTCATTATGTTTCCTGCAATAGAAAAGTCTTGTCCAAAAAGAATAACACATGCAATATCACCAACACCTATGATACCAATCATAGGTATATATGCTGCTTTCATTGCTCGCGTAATATTCTTCAATGAATACACACCAATCGTATGGAAGTCTTCTCCGTCGCGTCTCATCTTTGAGATTGTCTGATAATATACTCTACCAATTGACTGTGCCAAAAGATTTATTGGAATCTGGAGATATTTCATTGAAATAGAATAATATCCTAACATCTCCGCACCAAAGAATCCCTTGATTAAAAATGTTGGTATCTGATTTTTTATTTGAGCTACTGCATTGGCAGGTAGCTGATACATTATAAAATGTTTCTGTCTTTTGAATACATTTATATAAGCCTTGGGATTAAGGTTAATAAACTGTTTAGGTAATCTAACTCTCATATGAATCAGAGTAATGATTTGTCCAAACATAATTCCAATATAATAACCATATCTTACTTGGCCTAGTAATCCTAATGAAATTATGATAACTGCTGCTGAGAGGTTTTGAACAACAGGATTTTTCATTAGGATAGAATATTCACTCTTTTTATTAAGCCAAGTATAACATGTCTGTGTCTGCTGTGTTGTTATGGAAAGAATAAAAACAAACAATGCAATCATCCATGGACTAAGTCCAGAATCAGTATCTTTAAAGAAGTAATAAAATCCAAATACAAATAAGCTTGCCAAAAAACTAAACACAATTGTAATTGTCGTTATTACAGTATATAGCTCAATAGTGTCATCTTCACTATCCTCAATCATGATAGCGTTCTTCATTCCCATATCTGAAAAGACAACAATAATATCTGCTATAGATGTGAACAAGGTCCATGTTCCCATGATTGAAGCCCCATATAATCGAGTATAAAAAGGAACTACAATAAACGAGATGATCTGACCTAGCATTGTACCTGAAGTAATTTTAGATACGTTTTTTATTGACTCTGAAGATTTGATTTTTTCTATTAGTTTGTTCATTATTTACACACGCCGCCTAAATATTCTAATGATTTTTTTCTTTCCTCTTCAATTACTGCATCAACATGATCCCAATCAAACTTTACAGAATCAATATCTAGCTTACCATCCTTAATTTCTATATCCAATAACCCAACTTTTCTTAACAATCCCTCAGAACGGATATTTCTCTTTCCAGATGTATCTAACTCCATACCAAATTTCTTATGGAAAATAATAGAGAATGCCATTCCATGAAATGAATTGGTCATAACATACTCTGCATTTTTTATTAATCCTAAGAACTCACTAGGTCCAAGTAGGTTAAGATACTTCAGTCCCTTTTTCTGTGGGAATATCCAATTCTCAAGATAAATTACTTCAAGACCTTTTTCCTGTCCCAACTTAACTGCATAATCAATTAACTTAAGAGGCTTCATAACAGAGAATACTAAAATATAAGGCTTACGTTTTTTATATGTAACAACCTTATTCCAATCTTCCTTACTAAGCAAAAAAGTAGGATCTATGTTACAGATTGTCTCCTTTTCTGGCAAGATTTCCTTGATTATCTCTCTACCACTCTCTTCTCTAATCGATAATGTCTGGAATGATTCTAATCTCTTTTTATATTCATCCTTTAAATCATCGGGCATCTTACTAAAGCCAAAGCTAGCAGCGTATGAATACTTCTTTTCATCTGGCAAGAAATCTAAGAAATAAGTAGGATCAAAGTCTGTACAACCATTGCTAAACACCTGATCACTTCCAGAGAAAACAACATCATACTTTTGACCTAACTTTGCCAAATCTTCTCTTCGTACACTCTCGCTCTCGATCAAATACTTCTTTCTAAAAGCTCTTAAGTACTTTCTCCATAAATATCTTTTTCTACCCTGCAAAGACATTTTAATATTGAATTTAATATTCTTTGTCTTTGGTAAAATTCTTACATAGTGATCATAAATATGATCACACATATAATTAATAATTTCACAGTCACAACCCAGTTTAATAATGTTTTGCTGTAACGCATAAGATTGTAATACTGCACCATAACTCATCGCATTATGAAATGTTACTATTCCGACCTTTTTCATCTTCTTATTCCCTATTTATATTTTCTTAAATATCTTTCTTTTAACAAACCTTTTTATAAGCACCTTATTTGAATTTAAACCAATTTTCTTATTTAAGGTACTGTATTTTTTCATTACATAATCGAAACCATTTTGTTCATATTCCTGCCAAAAAGTATCATAACCGTTCGGCTTCTTTGCAGGCTGCTTTAATTGTGGTTGAATGTAGACATCCGATTCACACTTATTGAATTCAATGACATTCTTAACATTAGCATCTTCAAAAAGATCATTACCCTTCTCAGAATTAACTAATAACAACGATACTCCCTTGTTATCATTAAAGCCTTTGAATGCTTTGTCCACACCCCAGAAATCAGCCAATGTGAAATCTCCCGGTCTCGAAATATTTGTATATTTACAGTTATAGCAACTCTCTCTTGAGATATAGTCTGTTGTAAAAAGCTGAGCATACATTCTAGAAATACGTTTTTTACCTTTTACCATAAAACTTTCAATATGCATATCCCAACCTAACAAGGTTTTATCTCTAAAATTAAATCCAGAAATCTTTCCATATTTTTTATTAATATATGAAATATAATCTCCAAATACTTTTGGACTTGGTACACCATGACATACGATATCAAATGTATAAAGATTCTCGTAATCCTTTCTCAAAAAGGACTTTAATCCAGCCACTTGACATCCAGTTCCTGAAAACGCAACAATTCGTCCAGATTTTAATTCTTGTTCAACAGCCTTAAAAGTATCTGATAAATCACTCTGAACATACTTAGAACCACGCAATTTATCTCGTTCTTCTTTTGATGAACACTTTATATGACGAACTACAAAGTCATCATCTAAGGTAGCACCAAAAATAACTGCGCCACGCTCTAGCAAAACATCTGTAATCGCGGTAAACACTCCACCAGAACGGCTTTCATTTCTCACGTTCTCATTCAAATGCTTTATTCCATATACCGCAAGTGGACTATCGGAACAACTAATATGTTCACGCTTATTGAAGTCACATACACCTTTACATATTCCGCAATTAATACATAAAGATTCATCTACAACCGGATACTTAAACCCTTTTTCATTTTCACTCATTGTTATGGCATTCTTAGGGCATGCGCTGTAACAAGCAGTACACCCACAACAATCAGAATTGCCAAAATTTACATATTTATTTTCCATTAACCACCAAACCACATTTCTTTTAATATATCGCCTACATCTTTTTCCCAAGGCTATGAATTGTTAACAATCTATACACAGAAAGCACAATCATACATATTTGATGTGGATAATATATTCCATTACCTGTATAACAATATAAAAGGAATAGAATTATAATAAATGACCAAAAAACAACTTCAAATCTATATTTCTCAAATATTTCATCGCGAAACATAATCAAGCCAAAAATCGCAGCCACAATCATAGGTACAAAAATAAATGCTATACCTACTATTCCAACTTCTCCTAATGCTTGTAAATAACAGTTGTGTCCATAATAATTCCATTCTCTATGTAGTAAGTAATTACCACCATTGCTATTAAAGAAATCATTATAGGCGCCATATCCCATTCCCAAAAATGGTGACATTTTAAACATCAAGAAACTGTACATCCACAAGGTACTACGACCACCCATATCTGTGTCATCTTTTAACTGACTAAATCTTTCAAGAACGGTATTAAGGGCAGGCACTGTTTTTAACAATACAAATCCCACTAATGCAACGCATGCCAAGAGCAAAATAGTTTTTATTCTTTTTGATACATTTTGCTTCTGAAGTAAAAAGAACAATAGAGGAATAGCAATAGATATAACACTAATAGTTCTCTTTGTTGTAAGCATTAAACCTGCATATAAGATTGCTAGCTTTATTGCCTTTTTTCTGTCTACTCCATTAGTGAAAAGATCAGCCCAACCAACAGCTATTCCGTACATCAACACAACTGCCGCTTCGCCGATTTCACCAGCAAGCCCAGCATACTGACCGCTAGCAGCTCTTTTTATAAAACTTGAGCCATCATTTCCCAATATAAAACTAAAAGCTTTATGGAACAAAGCAGGATTAACCGCAGAAACAGGAATACTTATAGCTAAAATAAGCGCTATTATCATAGTTGGCTTATAAAGCTTATTCCAAAAATTTTCTTCAACGGGTGATAATAAGAAAATAAAAATACACGAATATATATTAAAGAAATATAATGACGACTTCGTTGAATATGACAAAAAACTATTTATAAGCAATAGTATTAAACAGAAAAAATAATACTTGTTAACTCCACAACTATTAATTCGTCTATTCTTAATAATTCTAATAGCAGATACTCCAGCTAATACAAAGAATGCACTATAACGATATAAAAATCCCCAGCGAGTTCCAGCACTCAAGGTAATAAACAAAATAAGAGCTAAACAAATACTCTCAAGCTCAATTTTATATATATAATTCCCAATTTTAATACTAAACATTTATACCTCTAATTCCATGTCTTATATCTAAGACTTTAAACAGCTTTCGTTCGCATTTCATTTTTTACAATTTACACAACATTAAACAAAGAAATCTAAGGTTATGCTTCATACAATAAAACATCAATGAATGCTTAAGTGGCAACTGATTTCCTGGATAGTTTTTTAGTATCTCCTGAAGTCTTTTATTACCAAGAATCGAGCTAACTTCACCGTAGCTCTCTCTAAATTCACCTTTGGAACTTTCTCGTCCAATTCGAATTAACGCTACCCTAATCCTTTTGATGAATAAACGCTTTAATTGCAACAAATAGTCGTCTGCATCATCCTGCGAAAGAATTCTTGACACTTCATCATATAACTTAATTTCATGTTCAATAATAAAATGTGATTTGGAGTGTGTCATTGAATCAAGATTGTCGCAATGATGATAGAATTCATCCTGCAAATATATTACCTTATTGCAAAATCTTAAATATTCAAGATTGAACAATAAATCCTCTGAACCAACCTCTCGTTCAGATAAAAAGGCAATATTATTCTTTACAATAATATCCTTTCTATACAAACCTCTCCAAACAGCTGAACCATAAAGGACGTCCTCTTTCACAGATGGTTTTGTACCCACCTCACCAAGCATCAGTTCTCTTACTGCTTCTTTAGTACAAAAAGAATTTGTTGAGCCTGTAATTACAGGCTCATTAAACTCATTAGTATGCAAACAATATGCAAGATCATAATTATCTTGATTGATTGCCTGCAACATCTTTTCATACATTTCTATTCCAACATAATCATCAGCATCACAAAAGCCTAATAATTCACCATTAGCCTTCGCAATACCATAATTTCTGGCCATGCCAGCGCCTTCATTTTGTTTAGAATAGAACTTTACTCTAGAATCCTTCTTGGCGTATTCTTCGCAAACCTTTGCGCTATCATCTTTTGAGGAATCATTAACTAAAACTACCTCTATGTTCTTATATGTCTGTGCTAATAAGCTATCAATACATCTCGGTAAATATTTTGCAGCATTATATACAGGAATTATAATTGAAATTAATTCGTTCAAGTCAATGTCTCCTCAAATTATTAATGTGCCAAACCAAGCTTAATCAGAAAATGCTTAATATCTTGCTTTATGCAGTCTTTAGTGTAGCTAGAGAAGATAACTCGATTAAAACCTTTTTTCTCTAATCCATCATAAAATCCATAAGCAGATTCTGGTTTTGTCATTGGTCTAACAAGTTGTTCATTATTGTTTCTTGCTATTTCAACATCAACAGAGCGAAGCTCAATATCTGCCTGATTTAATAGTTCTTCTCCTCTTTCAGTTTGAACAACCATAAGAGAGATACCTTTTCTATTCTCTTCTCCATCAAGCTGATTTCCCCAGGAATCGCCGATTGTTATATCAGAAACTCGGTCTCCTGAAGCAAACTGACATGAATAGCAATTATTTGTGTAAATTACACCATTTAAAAATGCAATAGTATACTTATCTGAAACGCCCTTGCAGACAATTCCTTTCCCATCTACAACTAACTGCATTTTGGTTTTAATTCTAAATCTTATATCATTTATTGATTTAAGAGCCTTAGAATATTGATTTAAAAAACTATCAAGAATCTTTGGCGATGGTGTTCCATGACATATTAAATCAACAAGATACAAATTTTCGGCATATCTCTCACCAGTATAATTCTTAATAGCAGCAACTTGACAAGGAAGGCCAATAAAAAGAACCTTTTCACCTGCTTTTAGCAAATCCAATACTTTTGAATAAATTCCAACAGGATTACTCTTTACGTATTTTGACCCACCAAATTTCATTGCTTCGTTAATATCATTTGTTACATCAAAACAAAATTCACCATTCTTGAATAAGCAACTTGCAACATATCCGCCGTCTTTAATAAACTGCTTTGTCAAAGCCATACCTATCCCGCCCGAAGGTGCATTTTCTCTAGCATCAGCATCTCTGTTCCAGCCCTGATACCATACTTTAGGTTGCACTTTTTCTGGAGCATGATTCTGAGGACATTTATTATGACAAGCATTACAATTTACACATTTATCCTCATCAATCACAGCGTTGTAAGAAATCAGGTTATCAACAACGTTAATAGCCTGTTTCTTACAAACATCCAAACATAACATACAACCAGCACACTTGTCTAAATCACAAACTGTCATCATACTGATTAATTACCCATCTGTGCTGCGATATCAGCATCTACGATTTCTTCACCAGTCTTGTTCTTGAGCTGCTCCATAGAAGCTGCTGAAAGACCATTGTTAACAGTTGCGCACATATCACATGTACTGCACTTATCAAGCTGTTCCTTTGTAACCTTACCATCGCGAAGATCACGAACAATCTTGTTCTCGTACATGCTGTACTTCTTCTTTGTCCAGAACTTAGCCTTGTGACGGATTACCCACCAGAGTGGTACCCAGATGTACTTGTGCATTGCAGGTGAAACTGAACCGATCATCCAGCAATCACGGTCACAACATCTAACCTTTGAGCGAACCTGCTCAGCCTCTGGAGAATTCCAAAGCTCATCCCAAGACTGCTTGTTAAGGTTACCCATAACCTCTTTATCCTTTGTACCATTACATGGCATTACATCACCGTAAGGATCGATGAAGAATGTATCGAATGACATATCACATGGAAGAAGTCTCTTCTGTCCATAGATGTAGTTGATAAGTCCGTGGTTGAAGTAAGCTCTGAACCACTTCTTAGGGCTCTTGCTTGCAAGAAGCTCGTTAACAAGGTTCTCGAAGTTCTGAGCAACCATTGGACGATCCTTAATAATGTTCTTTGCCTCTACGAAATAGAAGCTGTTGTGAAGAGATGCTGTAGCAAACTCCATACCCATCTCATTTGAAAGCTGGTAAAGAGGTACAAGATCAGGAGCGTTCTTATCCTGAACTGTCATACCAAATCCAACGTCTGTCATACCCATTTCACGAAGCTTCTTAAGTGTCTGGTATCCTCTCTGGAAACCATTCTCAAGACCACGAATCTCGTTGTTTGTCTGCTCAAGACCCTCGATTGAAATACGAATACCAATCTGTGGGAATTCCTTACATAAATCTACGATACGATCTGTGAAGAAACCATTTGTTGAGATAACGATACGATCTGACTTCTTATAAAGCTCACGAACGATATCCTTGATATCTGTTCTGATGAAAGGCTCACCACCTGTGATGTTTGTGAAATACATCTTAGGAAGCTTCTTGATTGTCTCAATTGAAATCTCTTCCTCAGGCTTTGAAGGTGCCTTGTATCTGTTACACATAGAGCAACGTGCGTTACATCTGTAAGTTACGATTACGGTTCCGTTTAATTTCTTTTCAGCCATTTTTTAACTCCTTATACTTCATATATCTTCATTATTTTTTCTAGGTACTCATCTATAGTATCAAAGCTTAATTCCTTACATGCATCATGCATTGCCTTAGCTTTATTACTGTCTTGCCAAATTGTGTGGATTGCATTGCAAAGTGCATCTACATCTCCGCTCTCATAAAGAAGACCGGTCTCACCAACTTTGATAAGCTCTGGAATTCCACCTATATTAGCACCAATAACTGGTGTTCCGTACATCTGTGACTCCATAACTGAGAATGGGCAGTTCTCATACCACTCAGAAGAGTAAACAGACATCTTAGCCTTACGAATAAGATTTGCTAAATCATCACCACTCTGGAAACCAACATTTTTAATATTGTCGATGCCCTTGAGTAAATCCTCGAGAGGTCCTTTACCAGCAAAAATAAAGTTAACCTCTGGCATTCTCTTTGCTGCCTCGATAAGAGTTCTGATTCCCTTTTCCTCGGAATATCTTCCGAAGTAAAGAACATAATCCTCTTTTTCAGCCTCTACCCATGGAATAGATTCGATAAAGTTATGAATCGCAATTGTTTTCGGTGCAAATAAAGGATTGCTATCAAGCTTGCTTTTCATAAACTCACTACAGCAAATGAATTTGTCTATATATTTATATGTTCCCTTTAACTTCCAATAAGTAGCCTCAAGTGTTCCTATGAAACTCTTAGCTGTACTTCCATGAATGCACTTTCCTTTTGTACATGCCATGAAATGACCACTTAAACATTTCTCACAATTCTCATGAGTGTTAGGATTGTTACACATGTGGTTAGGACAAACAAGCTGATAATCATGCGCAGTAAACACAATCTTGCATGCATGTCCCGTCTGCTTTCTCCACTTAACAATCTCCAAAATCATAGAAGGTGTAAGTTGATAATTAAAATTGTTAAGATGAACTACATCTGGCTGAAAGTCATCCAAAACAAGTCTAATCTTCTGTCGAGCTTCCTTTGAATAAATAGTCTTCAGCGGATAAGTCATCTTCTCAAACTTGCTAGCATCATGGAAATCCATGTCTGATGTATAAGCATTTACCCTATTGCCTACGCATCTTCCCTCATGCTCCATACCGAAGTATTCTACCGCATGTCCTTTAGCCATGAGAGCTTCGCCAAGCTTGAAAATATATGTTTCTGATCCCCCATTTGGATACAGAAACTTGTTAACCATAAGTACCTTCATAACATTCTCCAAACATTACAATTTACATTTTCTTACCTAAAATAGGCCATCTTGCAGAATTATACAACCTTCCCCCATGTGTTGACAATTACGGATTAGTAAAATTTCGTGTCCATTTTCTCATTATATTATGTAACATTTCACAATTTAGACATAAAAACAGTCTCAGTTATTCAACGAGGATATGTCATAATAACAATTGAACTATCACAAAATGTCACACAGAATTAGTTTAAAAAAAACATCCTCAGTTGCTCACTGAGGATGTTTGGGTAATCAAACTATCTGAGGGGCAGTCTTTTTGAGGGTCTAGTTTGAGGGTTTG
>CAMJBT010000014.1 GCA_946403965.1 uncultured Pseudobutyrivibrio sp.
CAATGTGAAAAATCAGAAAATTCTATGAATTTTCTTTGATTTTTGTGTCTTTTACTAAAGATAACTCAAACCAAAACTCAACTCCATTTGGGAGATTCTCTACGCCAAACTTTTCGTGTAATAATTCCATAGTTGCCTTTACCACAGAAAGTCCTATACCACTACCGCCATATTCACGACTTCTAGCTTTATCTGCTTTGTAAAATTTCTCCCAAATATGTTTTAAATCCTTCTTGGAAATATTATTCCCAGAATTGTATACACTAATCTTAACTTTTCCTTTTTTTGTAAAATCGTATCGAACATTGAGAATGTTTTCGTTCATAACATAATGAATGGCGTTGCTAATAAAGTTTGTAACAACCTGCTCTACTAAAAACTCATCTGCATGGACAAAACAATCCTGCTTATTTATAAAGCTATAGGTGATATTCTGTGCTTCAAAATTTATTTTGTTGCTGTCTACAACACTATCAATCATCTCTGTCAAATTAAAATCTACCATATCCATGTTCATTTGACCGGCTTCCAACTGGTTCAAAATCAGCATTTCACGAACAAGACGATTCATCTTGTTAGCCTCGTCAATAATGATATCAAGATAGATTTGACGACTATTTTCATCGTCCATAATTCCTTCTTGAAGACCTTCTGCATATCCTTGAATAAGAGCAATTGGAGTTTTGAGCTCATGACTCACATTTGAAACAAATTCTTTACGCATGTTCTCAGTTTCTTCTCTTAATTCAAGATCATGCTTCAAGCTTTCATTGGCAGTTCGAAGCTGCTCGATTGCACGTTTTAGTGTGGTAGCCATCTCATTGACATGTTCTCCTAAATCATCCATTTCGTTGTAGACTTTCTGAGGATGATAGGTTGCATCAAAATCAAAATTTGATATACGCTTTGTAATGTTTATCAGTTCAAATAATGGCCTTGTGAAATATGAGATAAAAATTCTACCAATAACCACACTCATAACAGACGCGAATGCAACAACGTAAAGCAAAAAGTTATTTGTAAAGGAAGCAACCTGTATCAATGCCGATGTATTTGACCTTATAAAAACTATATTTCCATCAGGTAAGACACCAAGCAAAATAATATATGACGCATTAGCCTCACTAATATCCTGCTCTAAGATTTTATAATCTCCAGTAGCTTCGATAGATTCGCTGGTATTATCATTTGAAAGCAGGGTGTAATTCAATTGTTCTGTTAATAGTTTTGGATCTACGTTAGATTTTACAAGAGACTCCCCGTCTGCACCTGTAACAATTACTGACACAGCATATTTTTCAAATAAAGCTACATTTATAGCATCATACTCTTCACCATAAAGCTCATTTGCTTCACACTTTTCTGAGAGTATTTCATATAATTCTTTTAGTTCTTTTTTTGTCTTATAAATATAATAATCGCCTAAAAAGCAGGCTGTCAGGAAGTTTATCAATACTAAAGATAATAATACGATAAATCCTAACAGTCCTACGATTTGGAGATTAATTTTATTAGACTTTTGCGTCGACTTCAAATTTATACCCCATGCCCCAAATAGTCTTGATGTAATTTCCTTTGTCGTCTAACTTACTGCGAAGCTTCTTAACGTGAGTATCAATTGTTCTCGCATCACCAAAGTAATCATAATCCCATACATGATTTAGGATTTTTTCTCTGGATAATGCAATACCCTCGTTATTAATGAAGTAATATAAAAGTTCGAATTCTTTAACAGATAGCTCTACTGGATTGCCATCATTTGTAGCAACATGAGCATCTACATCAAGCTGAATTCCTCCAGCTTCTACAACTTTCTTTCCAAGAGAATCGTCTGTACTTCTACGAAGAACAGCATTTACTCTTGCCATCAAAATCTTTGGAGAAAATGGTTTGTTGATATACTCGTCTGCTCCAAGCTCGAAGCCATTAAGTACATCATTTTCCTCTCCCTTAGCTGTAAGCATCAATACTGGGATAGATGATGTTTCTCTGATTTCTTTTAATACAGCAAAACCATCAACCTTTGGCATCATGACGTCTAAAATGATAAGTGAAATCTCACTATCCATGTAGAACATATCAAGAGCCTGTTCACCATTTTCTGCCTCTACAACTTCGTAATCCTCTCTTACCAAATAGTCTCTGATAAGTTTTCGCATACGGCTTTCATCGTCAGCCACAAGAATTTTGTTTTTCGACATAACACCAACCCCATCCTTGAATAATTTTTGGTTACTTTATATCACTGACTACCTAATTCCTGTTTAATAAGCTTGGCCTCCCTTTCATCAAGGTCCTTCTCACGTTGATCAAGCTCCTCTTTCCAGGAAGAATACTCGTCAGTAATAGTCTCTTTATAATTTAGTATGTTTGGACTGTTAATTGTTGTGCTAATGTAAAACATCCCCCCCACACACAACAATAACGTAATAACACATACTATTAAAAACCTGTTAATCAATTTTAGCCGCTTTATTTCCCCAATATCTGCAGCCACAAGAGATTTATCGGTCTTTTGTTTTTTTTCTTTAGCTTTAGAGGCATTTTTACTTGAAATATTCTTTGTAACTGCCTCTGTAGTTTTTGTTTCAGGTGTTTTTTCAACAACTTCAGCACTTTCAACTTTTTCAGAAGAAGGCTTCGCCGCCTCAGTTGTAATACTTTCCTCTAAAATATAAACATCCGGAATATCCGACTCATCAAACGCTCCAGACGCTACTAAGTTTTGTCTAAGCTGATTAAGAAAACTCATTCCTATCTGGGTAGAAAAAAGTTTCTGTTTGAGAAGCTTTTTATATACCTGTAGAACGCCATTCTCATCTGCTTCCTTAATCTGCCCTAAAATATATTCGACAGCCTTAAGTTCTTTAGCAGCCTTCCTTGCACTATTCTCATCGTTAAAGATATATCCACCAATGTTATATTTAGCCATATCTTTCCTTCACAATTTGTATATGAATATTTTAGCAATTTACAATCAAAAAATCTATCTTTTATCATTATTTTTGTGTATTTATTCTTAAAAGTGACCAGAATGTAATTATTGCCCCTATAAAAGTAACCACAAAACCAAACCACAAAGTCACATTTACACCAAACAGATTTATCAATATTCCACCTATCACACTTCCAATTAAACTACTGAAAGTCATTGATATTGTAATAAATGCTTGTCCTTTGACGGCATCGGATTTTGGCATTATCTCATCAACAAAATGAACTGATGCCGGGATAAATAAGGCAAATGATAAAGCCTGGAAAATCATACTAAAATAAAGCATTCCAACATTTACAGCTATTGCTGTGAAAAAAATCTTTATAAGGAAAAATACAGATGAAGTTGCAAGTAAAGGCTTTGTGCCAAAACGTTCCCTTAACCAATTAAAGAAAATCATAGCTGGTAGCTCGACAATAGCCTGTAAAGCAAGCAGACCTCCATTAGATGCCTCGTCTCCTCCAACATTTACGGCAATTTGAAACAAAAAATTGTTTACTATAATATGTCCAAAGAAAAAGCAAACTATTCCTATCAAAAACAGGAAAAACATTTGATATTTATTTATAAAAGATTTTATATAGCTATTTGAAAAATTATTAGTGATATCTGGTTCTAACGGATCAAACTCTTTATTTACCTTTATACCTGTAGATTTTAGAGTTCTATAAATAAAGATTATTAGGTAAGTAAATAAAAGTGCAACAACAAACCCTAGAAACATAGTGGCTTTTTCAGAAATCACTTTCATAAAAAAGCCTACAAAAAGACTCATAACAAAGAAGAAAAAAGACCCGCTTGCCCTGGCAACACCATAGTTCATGTGAATCCCAAAATTTTCGATATGAAAATTCAGTGCATTTAAAAAGGGTTGTATCACTGTTGCAAGCATTGCAGCAATCAAAAATGTAACACCTGTTGCAAATCCTTTTTCTGATGTAAATAAAGCGATAAACAAATCTACTGATATTATTACACCAATAATTGCTAGAACATCAATAACGTCAAAAGAAATGGAATTGTCAGTAGCGATAGAAACAATCTGTTGTATTATTGCTGCAAACAGATAAGCAATAGCAAACAATAGTCCAATTGAAAATGTCGAATAGCCTCTGTTGGATAAATATGCAGAACCCATACTAACAGTACAGCAAACCAACATCCAATACAGACCTTGAGTAACCGTATACAATACATTCATTTTAAATTCAAAAGAATTTTTATAGCGTTCTAATAATTCTGTCATGATATTTCTCCTTTTGATTCACTCAATTCTATATGTAAGATTTTTATAATATATCTATTTATATTTAATTTAATTTCACCTTATTGTCTCTAATAAATATGTTACAATCTTTACGCTATATTTTTACTCAATTAGGAAGGACAATTATGAAAAAAATAGTAAAACCATTATTGATGTTACTTGCTTCAATATTTTTAATTATAACAACCTATGTATTATATGTTATATTCACATATCATCGCATTGAGGATAATCTTTTACTACAAATCGAAGGCTCTTCTTCAAACAACGTAGTAAACACCAATCAAAAATATCGTATATCATCTGCGAATCTTGGTTTTGGTGCATATTCTGATGATTACTCCTTTTTCATGGACGGTGGCAAGGAGTCTTGGGCTTATTCCAAAGAAGCAGTATATACAAATTTAAAAGGTTCTCTCTCTGCAATTGATTCACTATCTCCTGACTTCTTGCTTTTTCAGGAAATTGATTTAGATTCCACACGAAGCTACCATATAAATCAGGAAGACTACATTATTGATACATTGCACGACAAGGGTTATACCAACACTTCATATGAATTTTCCGTAAATTTTGACAGCCCATTTTTAATGCTGCCAATTTATCAGCCCCATGGAAAATCCAAAGCAGGTATGCTGACAGTTTCACCTGTTACCATAAGTTCTGCTACTCGACGTAGTCTTCCAATCGAAGATGGATTATCAAAATTTATTGATTTAGATAGATGTTATTCAAAAAACGTCATTCCAGCTTCAAACGAAAAAAATTTAATTCTTTACAATGTACATCTTTCAGCCTATACAACGGACCCAAGTACAGCTACAAATCAAATAATAATGCTTGCTGAAGATATGCAAACCGAATACAGCAATGGGAACTACGTCATCGCCGGCGGTGATATGAACAAAGATATCCTTTTGGATTCATCCAAATATTTTCACAAAACCAGCAACGAGAACTGGGCTGCCAGTTTTCCAATCGAAAAACTGCCATCTACACTTCAGTTAGTTCAACCTTTAGACGAAGCAAACCCTATACCTAGTTGCCGTAATGCAGACGAGCCCTACACCAAAGACACATTTGTCCTTACTGTAGATGGCTTCATAGTATCCGATAATGTAAAGGTTGAATATACAAACGTATTAGATACACAGTTCAAATACTCCGATCATAATCCAGTATTTATGGATTTCATTTTGGAAGAATAAAGTTAAGCTTTTATTTTCACACCTGTACTTGCGCTTGTTCCGCAAAGCTTATCCACAGATTTGATGATTTCCTGAATTTCAGGTAAATAGTGCTCATGCCTTGTCATGAGCCTATCAATTTCATCACGTTCTTCCTGCACTATCTTTCTGTGATCCTCTAACCTATCACGTATCTTCTTTCTTCTTTGTACAAGTCTATGGCGACAGTCCATCATGTCCTGCTTATTAATGAGGGCATTTACCTGATTAAGCCAAATCTTATCATCAGCCAAACCTATACTTCCAAGAATTTTTTCCAGCTTATCATTGTAAAATTCCAAATCATCATTGTTTTGAATAAAGCGTTGCTGGTCTCTTACTTTATCCTGATACTGTTCCCAAACATACTGTAACTCTGCAGCAGTGTTCACATTATATTTGTCTTTTGAATATTCAATACTATTAGTTACATTAACAAATTTCATACGTTCTACATTAAGCATACTAATAGCTTGATTTAAATGAACTAGTGCAGCTCTGCTTTCTCTGGAGAGCTTGTTTTGTCTGATAAAAATAATGAAACCACTAACAGCGCATATAAATAAAACAATAAATATCCAAAGTGAAATATCTACCTTTGTAGCTGTATACATTACATACAAAAGAATAATAAGGGTCATGAAAGAAGTCATTACAGCAATAGCCATATGTTTAAAAAGTCTGCTTTGGCTCTTTAAATCTTCTCTTTCTATTTCCCAACGACTCTTATCGCCCTCCAAATTCGAAAGATTTCGTTTAAGCTTTGCCTGATAAATCTCATCAGCTGCAAATCTATTTATAATTTCAGGCATATCATCCTCATCCTGTGATATCATCTGAAACTGTACCTCTGAAATATTTCTTTCTATGGCCCTTGCTTCAAGTATATTCTTTTCTAATTCACATATATTTGAAGCTGTATTTCTAAGATCCTTCGCCGTTTCTTTTGGAAGATTTTCAATAGTCTTTATATCATTGAGATACCTGGTTACAATTCTGTATTCAAGCTTTTGACGTTCCATAGCTTTTGTAGATGCTATAATTTGCTCACAGGAATCTAGTATATAATGCTCCAATTTTTTCGGATCTTCCATGCTACCAATGCCTTCAATCTGAGAATATACTCTATTGAAAGCATCATCAATCTTAGCTGCCTTAAGCTCCCTTTTCTTTTTTCGAGTAGAAAAAATCCCCATAGCAACCTCTCCCCATTTTTACATTAAATAAAAATTATACATGCAAAAAATATGACTTCTTGCGGGCTACTTAAGGAAAAAGCCCACAAGAACCTATACTAATTATATCTTACAAAGATTAATATATTCTTCTTTCCAGTCCTTAATAACTCCAGATAAGGAGGAAACTGTATTTTCTCTTTTATTTTCATCATTAACTAGTTCATTAATTGCAGTATCAAACTCTATAATATTTTCTCGGGAAGTAACAAGAGAAACGACCTTCAATATCTCATCAACCTCTTCCTTTGAAACCAAATATTTAGAAACATATTCATCAAAAAGCTTCTTGTCCTTGCCACATCTAGCAGCATATAGAAGACAATGTAAACTTTGCTTTTTCTGATTTCTTTTGTATGCTTCATCAAAACATTTCATAGCCTCATCAAAAAGAAATAACCTTGAAAAAGCACATCCTAGATTGTGATATACATCCCCCTCTACAACCTTTGGCATTGTTTTTGCAACATCATCAGCAAGTAAAGTTTCGTATTCATATATAGCATCAACAAGTTTTTCCTTGTTCATCAAACGATCTGCTCTCATTTTTTTTCGTTCCGCTTCTGACTTGTTTTCAAAAGTAGAAATAATAGCAAGAGTATCTTTGATTTCTTTTGCCGAAGCATACCCGTTGGAACCTAATATATGACCTACAAATATGTGCAAAGGAGCGTTATTTTGAACAAGACCAACAAGCTCCTGAGCAAGCTTAGGCTGCTTTAATTCTCTTCCAATCCAATTACATAGCTCAGAATTCATTAGCTTTGTAGAAAGCAAATAGACATTATTAAGTATAAAGTAACTAAGCTCCTCCAAAGAATAAACATTCAAGGAAGCTTCCTCAATAAAATATGGAGTTGCCGATAATGAATTTTGACAATAAATTAATGTACTCATAATGTCCCTAAACTTTATTTAATAGTAATAGTATGCTCCCATTTTTTGCCGGAAGCAGGTGCAATTTCTCCAAAACCTAAATCTGTAATTACAATAGAAACTGCCACATCAGAAACTGGCCTAGCCTCGATACGAAGACGTGTTGTTCTATTTTCTCGTTTAGGTAAGTCTGTAAGCTCTAAAACTTCTGTGTGTGCTTCTCTTGATTCTGGACGTTGAATGTAAAATTCGATTTCAGGTTCTCCATCTAAAACCACCTCGCATTCGCCGTTGACATCATACCAACTTTGACCAGCATCAATAAGTGTAAAAAATTTTAATACGTTATTTTCTAAAATCTTAATTGAAAGATTTAACTTTAAGTCGTTATCACCTATGTAAATAAATGGCCAGTCCCGCTTACCATCCTTGGTAAATCCTGCATAACAAGCTCCTTTAGAGTAAAGATTTTTTCCAAGGAATACCTTTCTACCTCGACAAAGGTGAGATAAACTTGTCTTCATCCACTCTCCATCAAAGCCGTCACCGCACAAATATACCGACGAATATAATGTGCTTCCAAATGTCTGAGAAATAATGTCATCAAAAGCCTCGTCCTTGTTTTCTGTTACCTCCCCATGATTTATCATGTTCAAAGTAATAAGCTGTGGTCGAGTATTTTGATTTCGATTAAGTGTAGTGGAAACTATATTTGAGCCACTGTAATCGAATAAAGCTACATTGTAAATAAATAGCTCTGGCTTTTGTGAAAGAGCGTAATAGTAGAAACATTCATTTCTGTCTACCAGCATAACCCTGTCTAAATTAATGGAAAGCTTTGAAGCAACATAGTTCATTAGTTCCATCACTTCTAAATTTACTTGTGTTACACAAATAACCAGCTTTTCAATTTCACCAAGGGCAGCCATTGTGCCAGGGATTGAAAACAATTTCTTGAAAAAAATCACCATCAAATCTCTTGCACTATAATTTTCAGCTTCTATGACAACCTGTCCGTCTCTAAGGGCAAGATTGTATAACTCTTCCACAAGCACTGCTTCTTTTAGACGACTCATTTTAAGGGCATCTTCCCCGAAAAACCACTGTCCCATTCCAAACCTTTTTGCAATGACGGTAGGAATAGAATAATTCTCCTCACCAATAATAGTGCTTATAGTGGCAGGTTCATCCATATTCGATTTATAAATGCTAAGTACTGTGCTCTTTGAGCTAATATCAATACCTACATAAGCACCCTGTGTATTCATACAACTCCTAAAAAATAATTTATAATTCTTAAACTAAATAAACCAGCTAATCAAATTAAATAGTAGTAAATAATTCCCGTGTAATTGCATCAAGTCCCTGATATGTTTTTACATCTTCAGCCAGTTCATATACTTCTCCATAAAGGCTATGGCGACAAATGCTATTCATCATTGCATAACGTCCCTTCTTTTCATCAAGCTCATCGCTGAGAACAAAAGTCTTTGATTCTAGTGGCTCATCCGAAACATCCTCGCAATTAATCTCATACTTTAGCTCATCGCCATAAAAGAGAATAAACTGTTTTACATATAGACCGTCATACATTTCAAACATATCCTCTTTTTTGAATTTAGCTCCGTTTATCGAATATGTTATCGAAACATTTTTTCGTTTTTCTGTGTTTATTTCAATAAAATGCTTGTCGTAAAGATGATATTTCACCTTCAGACGGTTATCACATTTTGCAAAAAATCCAAAATATTGATTTCTTAGTATTGCATCAGCCAGAAGAATATCAAGCATATCGTAGTCATCCTCATCCAGCTTGCTTTGACAGCATAAATATTTAAGAAGTGCTATCCTCATGCTTTCATTAAAGCTCTGACCTCTCTTAAAGCGATTATAAATGTAAGCAAAAATTGTTTCAGGAATTTTTGTACCATTTGCAAGATAATCATGTGCCTCGTAGGTTAAAACCGCCTCAACAATCATCCTATTATTTTTTCGAGAAATGTAAGTGTCAAACACCTGCAAAATATCTTCATCAAGGAAATCTCTATAGAGAGCCTGTGTAAGAATACGTTCACCAAACTCTACAACATCCTCCCCCTTCTCCAATGCATTATCGTATATACGAAGCATCACTGGTGTCGGTCCAACAAAATATTTAATCATATATCGAACCATATCAGTATGTATGAAACCTTGTTTTATTAATCCCTCAGTCATAATGATCAAAAAATCATCTGGGGAATCTGGTTTTTGATTAATGAGATAGCGGCAAAGCTTTGTAGTAACTGCAGGCCTTAATTGTGTACCGTTTGTATGTTTAAGCATATAATAAGCTTCATCATATTTACTTCTCGAAATAAATACTTCAAGCACAGCAGCTATTACTTCAGCACTAAGAGATTTCAAATCAGCTTCATTCATAAAATGCTGTTCCAATAAAGGCTCTCTATCTTTGAACCTAAGAACTTCAATAAGCTTTGGATAAAGACTACGTAGATACTCTGCTGAAATCTGTTTTGATCCCAAAATAAGTTCTGCTGCCTTTACGTCTTCTTCATCATAATCTGAAGATGGCTTATTTGAGTTGAGTCTGTCAATTGCATAAGCAAAATTTAACGGAGTCAGTTCTCTTAGTTTCTCTGTATATCCATCTGTATTTAAAATTTCTTCTGTAAAATATGAATCATCATCCACAAATAAATAGCCGTTATTATCTTCTAGGAAAATAACACCTTTGCTTCCGATGTAATTTATGTATGCCCTATGATCAGAGATATTGGCAATTGTTGGTGCCTTATATTCCTCTTGATATAAAAATACTCTTCGTATATCCGGATTGATAACAGCAAGTTTTTTCTTGAAAGAAAGCTCTGAAATAAGCCTTGCAACTTCTTTGTCAAAAATTCCAAGCTCCATCAATCGCTGGTAACATACCGCAAGATTATCGTCCAATCTACCAAGCTTTAATTGTTCTAATGCGAATGCCTCGATAGCACTCTCATATTTTTCATAAGTCTGATAATCATCTTCTTTGTGTAAAATGATATTTGCGTATAATAGAGCTTTTTTATCATAAGATAGATTACTATTATATTTGAAAAACATTGTGACAAGCTGAGGAAGCTTATCAACGGAATAAGAAGGCAAAGCATCCATATAAGCTTCAAAAATACCTGAAACATGAAGATTAGATTCTATTGCCATCTGATACCATTTAAGAAAACTTTCATCTACATATGGAGCCTTTAATAAATATGTGACAATTCCAAGAAGCAGCTGCTTGTCAGGGTAGATAGCATAGCAAGATTCCAAAATAGGAAGAACTTTTGGATTGAAGGTTCTTTCTGTTTCTAGAACATGCATCATCTGGATAGCAAATTCCCTGGTAATAGCGTTCTTCTTTTTGGCCCAATTTAGCACTTTTAATGTAAGTTCATTAAACGTAGTGATAAGATATGGATCCTGTACAAAAATATAATAAGCTTCTATGTATAGAAGTGGTGAATCAAAGCCCTGTTCAACCCACGCAGAAATATCTCTAAGCTTAGCTGTAGGATTTTTTATATATTCTTTGCGAAGGAAAAGTAAAAACCAGAAAATATGAGGGTCGTCATTGTGCTCTCTATAAATGGTCTCTATGTTTTCAGTAAGACGATCTACATAATCCTCTTCTCTTTCTATTAAGGTACATATATAAAGCAAAAATGCCCAGTCTCGGCTTCTCTTATCCTCAATTGTACGTTTTAAATCTTGAATAATCCAAAGTGCTTCCTGTTTTTGATTGTTTGTTACATAAAGGAAGGCCTTTAAAAGAAGAAGGAAATTATCTGGTTCCTCTTTATCTTCGAAAGATTCAACTATTTCAAGAGATGAAGTACACCACTGACCCGTAGTGATTCTTCTAAGTCTAAAATCTTCGTATAAACGAAATGCTTTAAGAACCTTTTTATTTTGAATGTGTTCCTCTGATTCTAAAGAAACGCCCTCTTTATCAACAGTAGCAAGAATAGATATTTCCTTATGAATATCTCTGTAGTCAAAGGAAATTGTTGCATAATTTAATCCAGCATGCATCTTGTCCCTGTGAATGTAATAGCTCATGTTGAAAATGGAACCAAGGAAAAAATCTCCGGTAATATGATCTTTTTCAACAGAAACAAAGTCTGCATCAGAAGTGACAGCAATATCGATAAATCCCCAAGTTGATCGTGTGATTTCGATTTCGCCTTTTACATTTTCATCAACCTCAAAATATCTTCTAGGTTTTTCATCAATGCCAAAAGTCATCTTTGCTTTCAAGCCACATGCAACTAAAAACTCATCGATATTTACAGGAGCTATAGGTGCAGCTTTGAAGCCGCGATACAGAAGTCTTGTGCGTTTATCAAGTCCATTAATAAAATCTGAAAAACGATCTGAATAGAACAATGTAACAGCTTCGGCAAATCTATTCTGTGCAAACTGAGCGTACTCCTCCAAAGTTTTAATCTCTCCAGTAGAAGCCACCAACGCTGGATGTACATAGCTGATTTTAAAGGGTATAGTCTTCTCATATCCAACGGCAACCACAATAAAATTGCCTTCAAGATATTCCCCACATTTAAAAGTACAATCCTCCACAGAATAATCCACTTTAACGCTTACTGCATCAAACCATGGATCGTTTATCTTTATGTATGGATTATCGCAATATATGACACCACGAATCCTAACATCATTCAAACTTTTAAAGTATAAACTACCAGAAAAAGGCTCATTAACATAGCATGTTTCATCGAGCTGTTCTCTTTCAAATTCTATATTAGGTTTTAAGTCATCGAATTTATCTTCGGAAATACGATAGATTCTTTTTCTCAAAACAAGTTCTCCTCAATCAATTGCTATTGTAATAGTTAGCATATTATTTATAAGTATACCACAACATATAGTGTTTTCAAACGAATTGCACAATAAAATATGGAAAAACCAAGACATGAGTGATATGATTAGTTGCAAAAGAATAAAGGTCCCTAAGGAGGCTGACAATGATAAAACACAAAGATCATTTTCACGGTAGTGATTTAGAAAAAATTGAAAAAATATATGGTATTAAAAAAGAGGATATCATCAGTTTTTCAGCTAATGTAAATCCCCTTGGCATTTCTCCTCTTTTGAGAGATGGCATTGCCAATCATATCGATTGCATAACTACCTATCCAGATCGTGATTATATTGAACTTAGAAACAGTATTGCAACTTATTGTAAAACTGAGTTGGAAAATATAGTTGTTGGCAACGGCTCCACCGAGCTTATTTCACTTTTTATTCAAATGATAAAGCCTAAAAAAGCAATGATTCTTGGTCCTACATATTCTGAGTATGAACGTGAAATCAGTTTGGAAGGTGGTAAAACAATCTACTATCCTCTTCGTGAAGACAATAATTTTATTCTTGATCCTACTCATTTCATTAGCAAACTCACAGAAGATATAGATATGCTTGTGATATGTAATCCAAACAATCCTACAGGCACAGCCATTAATAACCACCACATGAGACTCATTTTGGATGCCTGCAAAGAATGTAGTATTTTTGTTATGGTTGATGAAACTTACGTTGAATTTGCAGAAAATATCGATGAGATTTCATCTGTATCACTAACCCGCACATATGGAAACATTGCTATTCTTAGAGGTACTTCAAAATTCTTCGCTGCCCCAGGCCTTCGTCTTGGATATGCGATTTGCTCAAACACAGATTTAATGCAGCAAGTAAATCAGCGTAAGGATCCTTGGAGTATAAATTCTATTGCAGTGGTTGCTGGAAATTTGATGTTTAGTGATGAAGAATATATTAATAAAACAAAGATGTTAATAAAATCTGAAAGAGATAGATTATATAATCTTTTTGAACAGTCTGATAGATATAAGCCTTACAAGCCTCAGGGTAATTTTATGTTGCTTAAAATTCTCGAAGATGGTCTTACAAGCCAAATGCTATTTGACAAGTGCATCAAGCAAGGATTAATGATTAGAGATTGTTCTACATTCCCATATTTAGATGAGAAATACATTCGATTCTGCTTCATGAATCCCGAAGATAACACAAAACTTGCCAACCTATTACTTAATTAAAATAATCCCTGGCTTAAAAAAGCCAGGGATTTTCATCATTTACTCTATAATCTTTTATTCTGAAAGCCAAATATCTAAGTCAACATTTCCCTTGATTCCATTAACGGAACCCTTTTCAGAATATTGCCAAATGTTGTATTCGTATGGCCAATAAAATTCTTTATTATATCCGGCAAACCATTTTGGGAATTCTGTTAGCTGGGACAAATCCAAGAGCATCGCCCCCATTTCGGTATTGTGATAAAACATAGGTTTATATCCTGCAGATTTGACAGCATCAAGGAATGTCTTTGTAAGTGCAGTTCTGTCTTCCACTGTCAATGAATTTGTTCTAGCAGTTGAATCGCTGACCTTTTCAACATCAAATACTATTGGAAGTTGAAGCTCGTAGCCTTGTAATAAATCAAGAACTGTCCCTGCCTCTTCTAAAACTTCTGCCTTAGAAACAGCCTGAGAAAATACATATACTCCTACATCAATGCCAACAGCCTGTGCACCTTCAATATTCTCAATACATTTCTCATCAACAACAAGCTTTCCAGTGCCATATCCGCGATATACAGCTCTCACAAAAGCAAATTCAACTCCGTCATCTTTAACAGCTTGCCAATCAATATCCCCTTGATGTGAAGAAACATCGATTCCAAATTTAGATGTGACTGAACCGTTTTCAGAATAGCTATATCGGCCAGTATTTTCATCTACAATAAGATTATCAATTTCAAAAGAATTCTTTTCAAGAGACTCATCAATTGGAACAAAATTGTATTTCTGATTAGCCGCTACCACTATATACTCAGGATAGAAAGACTTTAATACAGATATAATCGTGCTTCCATTTTCAAGAGAATCCTTTATTGACTGAAGAACAGAAGCCCTTCCCTCTTCCATAGCCTTATCAACCATTTCTTCAACTTCTTCTGATGAATATGTTTGACCATCTTCTACCTTAATGCGATTTTTAGTATCCACAACAACATACAATACTCCAACCGCAACAAGAGTAAACATAATTGATAAAATAGATATTAAAAAGTATCTTAAAGCTTTTTTCATTTATATATTTAATGTCATATCTGTAAGCGAACCAATCTGCTTACGATACCACACTATTCCTTTCCACGTTCCAAATTTGTAGCCAATGTTTTCAAAATGGCCAACCTCAGTAAATCCCAGTGCCTTATGAAATTCTATACTAGGAATATTGTCGTCAGTGATTACTCCATACATGAATTTATAACCGATTTCAGAAAGACGTTTTTCAAGCTCAACATATAGCTTGGTACCAATCCCTGAATGTTTTGGTGCATCTTTAGAAACATAAATAGTAGACTCCACTGAAAATCTATATGCATCATGATGACGAATCTGCCCTGCATATGCCATACCAACAACTTTATCTGATTCGTCAACTGCCACTATGTAAGGATAGGCTTTTTTAGTCTCTATAATAGAATTTTTATACTCTTCAACTGTAGGATTTTTCTCAGTAAAAGTCACATAGGTATTTTTAGTATAATAGCCATAAATATCGTGAATAGCACCAGCATCACTAGGCTGTGCTTCTCTAATTCTAATATCCATAACAAAATCTCCATAAATTAACTATTAAAATGATAACAAAGCCAGTGTAATAATTCAATGTTATAGCAAACAATTAAGGTTTGTTTATATTTTATCTTTACAAATAAATTTATTTAATCTATAACATCATAAGAATATATTTCTGGCTCATTTTTAATCAGCCGGTATTTAATCAGGAGATAGCAATGAAATACGACACCATACTTTTTGATTTAGATGGCACACTTCTCTACACTTTAGAGGACTTAGCTGATAGCATTAATTACATGCTACAAAAATATGATTTACCGACCCATTCCATCGACGATGTTAGACGTTTTGTGGGCAACGGTCTTAGAAAGCTTGTAGAACGAGCCCTTCCAAATGGCACTGAATACGAACACTTCGATTTATTTTTGGAAGAATTCATTTCATATTACAACTCACACAACCGGATAAAAACTCGTCCATATGATTATGTAATTGAAACTACCGAAAAGCTTGCGTCAAAAGGCATTAAAATGGCCATTGTTACAAACAAAGGGCAAACCGCCAGCAATACTCTTATCGAGGACTATTTTTATCCTCATATAAGCATTGTAATTGGAGATAATGGTAAGCATAAAAGGAAACCAGATCCAGAGCCAATCGAAATAGCACTTAAAGAACTTGGTGTTACAGAAAAATCCAAAGTGCTATATGTAGGAGATTCTGAAGTAGATGCAACTACAGCAGAAAATGCAGGCTTAGATTATGTACTTTGTACCTACGGTTTCAGATCAATGGATGACCTTAAACACTTCAGCCCAATCGACTATATAGATTCATTTAAAGAAATCTTGTCTTTTGTATAGGTTTTTGCGGGTCTTTTCCTAAAGTGGCCCGCAAGAAGTCATAACTATTTATTTCATCTTAAAAATTTACAACAAATATATGATTGTTCATACCCATAAAAATAGCCTAATCCATTAACAAGATTAGGCTCAATTTTATTTAGCGTAATTTTTATAAATATCTACATGATCATAGATACATCTCCATGAGGAAGAAGAATGTGCTGTACAACAAATATACTCCGTGCCACCTTCTGTCACCATTGAGCTTACCGCGCAGCTTCCAGATTCATCTACATATCCAGTCTTTGCGCCTTCAATCTGACCACCTATGTCCTTATCCTCTATTCTTCGTAAAAACCAATTAGAGATAGTGATTCCCTCTGGATTAACGTTAGTTGCTGTGGAATTATAAACTTTTGTAGTGACAACCTCTTTGCAAATATTATTATCCAGTGCAGCCATCATTATGACTGCAATATCATATGGTGTACTATAGTGTTCTTTGTTATGAAAACCTACAGGATTCGTGAAATGAGTTGTGTCATTGATTCCCAAATTCTTACATTCCTCATTCATCATATTAACGAAACTATCTATATCTCCTGCTACATACATAGCAAGCTGAGCGGCAGCGTCACCACCAGATGGAAGAATGGTACCATAAAATAAATCACGCACCGTCACTTCTTCATCTTCTACAAAACCAGATGTAGACCCACCACCTGCATAAGAATAATCAATTGCTTCATGGCTCATAACAACTTTCTCATCCAGCTGTTCTTCTTTTATATTTTTGGCAGCCACGAGAACAGTCATAACCTTTGTCATTGATGCTGGAACAATCTGTTCCTTTGCATTTCGAGTAGCAACAATTTCTTTGGTATTATTGTTTATTAAAATTCCAGACTGGCTGACTACATCACCGCCAATCTCAACTGTGCTCTCACTGTCCTTAGCACTATAAACACCAGCTAAAGCTGGTTCTTCTTCTTCAATTTTCTCTTCTACAGGCTCCTTATCATCTGCCTTAGAAGAAACTTTCAAGCCTTTTGCATCTTCTTTCAAATCACTGGCAGCTTCAACTACTTGTTCCTCAGAAGCAGCTACCTTTATTGATTTATCATTCTTACCATTTATATGTGATACTATTAAAACACCACAAAGAATAATAGTAATTGCTATAAGCGACATTTCAGTATATATTTGAATCTTACGAATAAATTTCTTGCGTTTACGGTAAGCTATACGCTCTTCGTAAGACATAGCTTTAGTATTTTTAGTCATAACAGTAAACTCTCCCACTCCCCTTAAGAATTAATTACATAAAATAACTTATAGAAAAAGTTTATCATTAGAAGATACTTATCACAATTCAGAACAGACATTCCGTATATATTGTCCAAACTTAAGAAGTTTGTTTCAAATAAAAAAGACATCTGCATAAAACAAATGTCTTTGAAGTAGTGGATCTGACGGGAGTCGAACCCGTGTCCAAAAGCCAATTCCCGGCCCTTCTACGAGTGTAGTTTGTATTTTTACATTCCCTCCACATGACGCCCACAAACAGGCTGCATGCTTTAGTAGCTTCATGATACGCCCATCATCTCAAAGCTTTGACGACGTCGTTTCCTACAGAGTCGAAGTCTGAATCCTAAAGTGTAGGTGCTCTAGGTCAGACTGCCGCAACTAGGCAGCGTATGCTAAATTATCGTTAGCGTTTAATTTTAAGTTTGGCCATTTAACCCATCGCCATGGGACTCGCTTCTTCCGCTGCATGACCCCTGTCGAAACCATGACAGACCCATAAATTTTATAAACTGAGTGGTCACATCACTCAGTTTATAATTATAATGTATTTATTGATAAAATCAATAAACTTTTGGTTGAATATAATTTATTTTTCAAGCCTTTTGAGCTCTCTATAAACTCTTGACAATGGAAGTCCAACTACATTGTTGTAGTCACCCTTGATTCCTTTTACAAGAATAGCTCCTAATCCCTGAATGCCATAAGCTCCAGCCTTATCCATTGGTTCTAATGATGTAATATAACTTTTAATTGCCTCAGGTGAATTTTCAAACATTTCAACATCAGTGCACTCTGAGAATGTAATATTACTTCCATCAGAATCAACTATTGTAACACCTGTATATACTTGATGAACTCTTCCAGAAAGATCCGTAAGCATCTTAAAAGCCTCGTCTTCATCAACTGGTTTTCCAAGAATTTTATCATCAAATGCAACTACTGTATCAGCAGCAAGAACAATTTCTCCATTATGTTTTTCAGCTACCGCCAATGCCTTTTGACGGCTTAAATCTTCGACAACTCTTGAAGGAATCGTCTCCGCTGTCACTTCTTCAATATCTGCAGGATCTACAATATATTCTATTCCTGCTTGAGTAAGTAATTCACGCCTTCTTGGTGATCCTGATGCAAGTACTATTTTCATTTATGTTCCCTCCGATATCAGAACTTAATTCGTATTATGTCAAAAAATTTATACTTTTAATATGATAGATTTCTAATTTTGAAATCTCTTTCAGCCTCACGTTTCATATCCTTTTTTTGGATATCTGCACGCTTATCGTAAAGTTTTTTACCTTTAGCCAGAGCAATTTTCACTTTTACAAGGCCATTATTTAAATAAACTTCCAATGGTACAATTGTATATCCACTCTCTTTTATTTTACTAAGCAGCCTATTAATCTCAGCCTTATGTAGAAGAAGTTTACGTGGTCTAAGTGGATCTCTGTTGAAGATATTTCCTTTTTCGTATGGATTTACATGCATTTGGTAGATAAACATTTCCCCATTATCAATACGAACAAATGCCTCTTTTATAGAACATTGGCCCATACGCATTGATTTAACTTCTGTACCATGAAGCTCGATGCCTGCCTCGTATTCTTCCTCCATAAAATATTCATGGTAAGCTTTTTTATTATTAGCAATTAATTTTCTGCCTTCTTTATTCATAATATATTCTCCACTTTAAAATCTTTGAAATTCCTCAAGGATAAAATCTATTGTGCGAGCTTGTTCATCAACAGAATCAAGAATAACTGTAACAGGTTGACCAAGTTTAAATATACGTCCTGTTCTTTCTCCAACTAATGTCAAATTTTCTTCGATGAATTCGTAATGATCATCGTATAGGGTAGATATATGCACCAAACCCTCGACTGTGTTTTCAAGCTCTACATACATTCCCCAGCCAGTAATTGACGAGATGCTACCTTCAAACTGTGTACCGATGAAATCCTTCATGTACTGTACCATCTTTAGTTTATCAACCTCTCGTTCACAATCCTCTGCTCTACGCTCAAGTCTGCTTGTTTCCAAAGCTACCTCAGGAAGAATCGATTCATAATGAGAAATCTTTCTCTCGTTCATACGACCTCTGAGATAATCTTTTATTATACGATGAATCTGCAAATCAGGATATCTACGTATAGGCGATGTGAAATGACAATAATATTTTGCAGCCAGCCCAAAATGTCCTTTGCACTCAACATCATACTTTGCCTGTTGCATGCTTCTGAGCGTCATCTTTGTAATAACAGCTTCATCCTCATGCCCCTTTAATGTATCAAGCATTTTTTGAATTTCTTTTGGCTTCACAGAATCTGTCTTGCCTTTGAAAGCATATCCGCATGCCCCTAGAAAATGAGCAAGTCCCTGCATCTTTTCAGGCTCTGGCGCACCATGTACACGATAAACAAACGGCGCTTCCATTATACAAAAATGTTCAGCCACAGTCTCGTTTGCAGCTAGCATAAAGTCTTCAATAAGCTTGTGGGCATCATTTCTCTCATATGGAGCCAGACCTACAACCTTACCATTTTCATCGATAATAATATGTGTCTCCGGAAAATCAAAATCAATAGAGCCTCTCTTCTTTCTTCTACCGCGAAGTATCTGTGAAAGCTCATACATTTTATCTATCATCTCTGCCACATCTGAATATAATTTGCGTTCCTCATCATCCCCTGTCATTATGGCATAAACAGATGTGTAAGTCATACGATGTTTGCTGTGAATAACAGATTCACAAATATTATGATCAATTAACTCTCCTTTATGATTGAAAGTCATAATACAAGATAAAGCCAATCTATCCTCTCCTTCGTTCAAGGAACACATTCCATTTGAAAGAGTATGAGGAAGCATAGGAATCACTCTATCAGCAAGGTATACAGATGTGCCCCTCTTCAGAGCCTCCACATCAAGTGCAGAAGATTCCTGTACATAATTTGTAACATCAGCAATATGAACACCTAAAACATAATTTTCTCCATCCATCTCAAGAGAAACACCATCATCAATATCTTTTGTATCCTCGCCATCAATTGTTACTACACATAAATCTCTTAAATCCTCACGTCCGGCCATATCAGCTTCAGATACAGGTTTCGCCACATTAGTAGCCTGCTTTAACACCTTATCAGGAAATTCTGGGGCAATACCAAAAGCTCTCACAATTGAGAGTATATCAACCCCTGGATCATTCTTATGCCCAAGGATCTCTGTAATATGGCCTTCAGGTTTGTGGCTGTCATCACCATAATCATCAATATGACACACAACCTTATGTCCTGTGACGGCTCCCTTATCCTTGCCTGCTGGAACAAACACATCTCGTACCATTTTCTGACTGTCTGGTACAACAAAACCAAATGTGCCACTGCTTTCGAATGTACCAACTACATCAGAAAAACCATGGGTGATGATACGAACAACTTTTGCTTCCTTGCGTTTACCTGGTGCACCAAAAGTAAGCACTGCAGCAACTATATCGTCTTGCATAGCATAACCAGTGTTATCTCTTCCCACAAAGTAGTCCTCTTCCTGGCCTTCCACTTCAATAAAACCAAAACCATCCTTGTGAGAAATAAATCTACCAATAATATCCGGCTCAACATTGAGGTTTTCAGGCTTGTTTGCTCTCTTAGCCACGTCATTTAATGATTGTTTTTTATGAAGTGTCTCTGCTTTTGTAGGCTTCTTTGTTTTGTGATCCTTTGTCTTTATAAATTTAGGACGATTCTCTGGAATCTGATATTTACCTCTCTTTGTAATTTCAACCTGTCCGTCTTCAACCAGTTCTGCAAGAACATCAGCAAATTCCCCTCTTTTATCCTTTTCAACATCAAGAAGAATCTCTAAATCCTTCTTTTTCATTGGAATATATGCTGGGCTTTTAAATACGTCCATTAAAAAATGTTTTTGTTTATCTAAATCTTTCATATGTCTCCTAAAATTTTTCTTTAAAAAGCAAAAGCCACCCTGACGGGTGGCATAATAATCAAATTCTAAAAACTTCCAATATTAAGAACTGCAGAAAGTACAAAGAAAAGGATTACACATACGCTTGTAAGCTTAACCAATAAGCCCTCGCGTGAACGTCCCTTGTTACGACTCCAATATGAATCGAACTGCTGTCCTGATAATGAACCAAGACCATTCTGCTTGCCTTCCTGAAAAAGAATGATTACTGTAAGTGCCACACAAATGATGATTAATAATATAATAAGAACTAACTTTAATGTTTGCATAATTTCCTCCTAATAATGGTTACGATGATTCGCAACATACGAAGTATATCATAGCAAAAATCTATTTTCAATACTTTAGAAGCACTTTATACCCCAACATCAAAATTCATTCCAGAAAGTAATTTTTGGTCTGCTGCCTTCTTAGATTTTTGATAAGGATTATCTTCATTAGGATATTTTATCTGCGTAGTTGTGGTTCCTCCCGAAACATAAGTACGACCACACTCCGGACATACCGCAGTATGTATGGCCACAGAAGCATTTACTACTTTACCGCCTTTTTCCATTGCCTTATCGTAGGCATTGTTTACATGTTCCTGTTCATGTCCTCGGACTCTTGCAGCGGCTGCCTCAGGTGCTATATGTGCCGCAGATTTAAAGGAAACCTGCTCATCACTGCCATCCTGATACTTCCTATTGGCGCACGTTTCACACTCTATAACTCCAGCTCTTTTTGCAGCGCGCTCCGAGCCATAGCTTTTTGCTAAGGCTTCACTTTTTCCCTCTGCCTTTAATTCTTTTGCAACCTGTGATGAGCCCTGCGTCGTTTGGGCATGAAAAACAGCTCCTGAATAAAAAGGATAAGACAATCCAACCGAATCAACACCCAGCATAAATATCACCACCCTATAAAAAAATACAACTATAGGTAATTTAATATTACAACAATAATCGTAAATTTCTATGAACTAAAACCATAAGTCATTTTAATTATTACTCACTTGTTTTATACTTATACCAGAGGAGAAAGTTATGATTGTTACAAAATATTTTGTTTATTTTATTATATATAGTTTCTTTGGTTGGATTTACGAAACATGCTTTTGCATTATCCATGACAAAGCTTGGGACAACAGAGGATTTCTATACGGTCCATGTATCCCACTTTATGGTGCAGGTGCGACGCTGGCTCAAATCCTTTTTTTAGATATTCCTAATTATCTTAAAATTAAACCCTCATATTTGACAATCTTCATAGGATGCGCTCTAGGTTCATTTGTTTTAGAATATGGAACCTCCTATTTCTTAGAAAAACGCTTTAACGCAAGATGGTGGGATTACTCTGAATTCCCATTTAATATAAACGGGCGAGTTTGTATCCCATTCACACTATGCTTTGGTTTTGCTGGAATAATAGTTACACAGGTCATTATTCCACCAATAGTGTATGTTATTTCAGTAATTCCCGTTTTTATAGTAGAATTTCTTGCTTTATTATTTATGTTTCTTTTTGGCATGGATATGGCCCTTACCGTATCAGCTCTTACAAGCTTTGCCAAAGAATTTGAACGTATAAACGAGCAGATAAATCTGCAAATGGCCGAACGAATCGAAATATGGCAAACAAATCGAGCCGATGCAAAACTTGCCAGAATAGAAAAAGCCAACGAACGTAAAGAAGCTGCAGTAATCAAAAAAGAAATGACCGCTGAGCGCTTAGCAGAAATGAAGGATCAGATATCTACCGAAGCAGTAAAACAATGGATAATAAATGCTACCGAACCGCAACGTAGACAATTTAGACACATAGCTAAATTCACTCATCCTGTTGCGTCCACCAAGTCACTACTTGAAAAAGGATCTGATTTCATTCGTAAGAAAAGAGATGCATAAGAATATATAAAAAAAAAATAGCCCTCTGCATACTATCTATGCAAAGGGCTATTTTATTCGTTTCAAAAATTATTTAGCATCTGTAGCTTTCACTGCGTCTTCAGGCTTTTCTACCTGAGCAATGGCGTTCTTTGTCATTGGGATACGGCAGTGCTTATCGCTACCAAACTCGACGATAACAGTTGTTTCATCAGGGATAGCAATGATAACACCGTAAAAACCACTTGTTGTAAGTACAGTATCACCAACTGCAAGAGCTGACATCATAGCTGTCTTTTCCTTCTGCTCTTTCTGCTGTGGGCGAATCATAAAGAAGTACATGAATACAAAAAGTACTACGACCCAAATAATCAAGCTGATTGAACTATTCATTAACTTATTCCTCCTAAACTAGGCTTATGCCAAATCACTGAAAATAATTTTACCAAAACTATGTATATTAGCGCAAGTTATAAGCTGTATTTTATAAAAAATTAAGAATAATGATTATTTCATTAAACCTCTCCAGCTTCCATACTTTCCAGTTTTCTCTTTTTATATCCAGCAAAATCTCCTGCATCAAGAGCATCTCGAATCTCTTCCATCATTGTATTGTAAAAATACAAATTATGAAGTACACAAAGTCTCATTCCAAGCATTTCTTTTGCCTTTAACAAATGACGCACATAAGCACGTGAGTATGTTTTACATGTAGGACATCCACAGCCCTCTTCGATTGGTCTCATATCCTTTTCAAATTTTTGATTGAATAGATTAAGTTTGCCATGATTTGTATAAACATGTCCATGACGACCATTACGGCTAGGATAAACACAATCAAAGAAATCAACACCACGTTCTACGGCCTCTAAAATATTAGCTGGAGTTCCAACGCCCATAAGGTAAGTAGGCTTGTTCTGTGGAAGGTATGGAACAACATGATCAAGAACATCATACATCTGCTCATGACTCTCTCCAACAGCAAGACCACCAACAGCGTATCCAGGTAAATCAAGCTCCGAAATACGTTTGGCGTGTTCTATACGAATATCATTGTATACAGCACCCTGATTAATACCAAAAAGAAGCTGCTCTTTATTGATTGTATCGGAAAGATTATTGAGACGAGTCATTTCTTCCTTACAACGGTAGAGCCATCTTGTTGTACGAACGACAGAATCCTCTACGTATTTACGTTCAGCAAGAGCTGGCGGACATTCATCAAAAGCCATTGCAATTGTAGAGCCAAGATTTGACTGAATTTGCATAGACTCCTCTGGACCCATAAATATCTTTCGGCCATCAATATGAGAATTAAATGTAACTCCTTCTTCTTTGATTTTTCGAATTCCAGCAAGGGAAAATACCTGAAATCCTCCAGAATCAGTAAGAATTGGTCTATCCCAAGCCATAAACTTATGAAGGCCACCAAGTTCCTTTATGAGCTTATCGCCTGTTCTAACGTGAAGATGATAAGTATTAGAAAGCTCCACCTGACACTTTATTTCACGCAAATCATCAGTTGAAACCGCACCTTTGATAGCTGCTACTGTTCCAACATTCATAAACACAGGTGTTTCAATTACACCATGAACAGTATGAAAGCGACCTCTTTTTGCCTTTCCTTCTGTTTTTAATAATTCGTACTTCAATTGTTATAAAACTCCTTTATATAATCCACTCTATCAGTCATGTGTGATAACATTGCATCGCAAATTGTAATAGCACACATAGCCTCAACTACAACAACTGCTCGAGGAACAACCACCGGATCATGTCTTCCATGAATCTCGATATCAAGCTCTTCCCCCTGTTCATTAACAGTGTGCTGCTTTTTAGAAATCGATGGTGTTGGCTTAATAGCTGCTCGAACAATAATATCATCACCATCCGAAATTCCTCCCAAAATACCACCACTGTGATTTGTAGACTTAATTATTTTTCCTTTTTCATCAAGCTCAAAGCAATCATTGTTCAGACTTCCAATTGATTTTGCTGCAGCAAAGCCATCACCAATCTCTACGCCTTTAACTGCACCTATTGATACAAGAGCCTGTGCTAACTTTGCATCAAGCTTGTCAAAAACAGGATCACCAATTCCGGCAGGTACACCTGTAATTACGCATTCAATCACGCCTCCTGCACTTTCACTATCGTGAATGCAGGCCTCCAAATATTCTTGTGCTAATTTAGCAGCATCTGAATCTGGCATAGCTAAAGGATTAATATCTCTTTCTCCCAGCTCAAACTTTGATATTTTAATATCTCCAATAGACTTCGTATATGCGAATACTTCAACTCCAAGAGTTTTTAGAAGCTTAGCACAAACAGCACCAGCTGCTACTCTTCCAATTGTCTCCCTTCCGGAAGAGCGTCCACCACCTCGATAATCTCTAAAACCAAACTTTTCATAGAAGCCATAATCCGCATGACCCGGTCTAAAGCTATGAGCTATATTGCCATAGTCCTTTGAATGTTGGTCCATATTTCTAACCATAAGTGAAATTGGTGTACCTGTAGTCTTTCCTTCAAATACACCAGAAAGAATCTCAACCTTGTCTCCCTCTGAACGGGCAGTGGTGAATTTAGACTGACCAGGTTTTCTTCTATTAAGATAAATCTGTATATCCTCATCACAAAGAGGAAGACCAGCTGGAAAGCCATCGATAACTACCCCCAATGCCTCACCATGTGACTCTCCCCAAGTTGTTATTTTAATAGTATTACCAAATGATGAACCCGACATATCAAGCCTCCTAAATTAAGCAACAAAAACAAGTTAGTAATATTAAAAAAGGGCTGTCATAAACAGCCCCACTAAAACTATTTAATCTTTACAACCACTATACTGTTTGGCTTAGCAATCTTGATTGGCGCATTCTGCATTAAAGAATGACCTGCCTTCTTGTCAATTGTAAAGCTTCGAATTTCATTTGTATCGTGATTTAATGACACAAAGTATTTATCCTTTGGAAGAACAGCAAAGCTCTTTGGATAATCTCCACTAATAAAGCTGTGTGAGAAGTATGTAATCTTTCCAGATTTCTTATCTCTCTCATACATGCAAATAGCATTAAGTCCATCAACACTAGCGTATAAGAACTTATCATCCTCGCCAAACTTGATATTTGTACCAGTACTGATTTCCTCATCTACACCTACAAGAAGCGAAACAGTCTGAATGCATTCAAAATCTGGATGATCACCAATAATATGATAATCATATACAAGAATTTCGTTTGACATCTCTGTAATAACATAAGCATATTTACCATCGTTTGAGAACTTCATCTTTAATGGAGCACACCCCATAGTACATCTGATGATATCAGCAAGTCGAAGCTTTCCTGCCTCATAATCTACTTCATAAATCTTAATCTGATGAAGACCATTTTCTACAACACAAAGGTAGCGCTCATCTGGTGTAAGCTCAACACATGTGCAATGTGGATAAAGAGGTCTGTCAGCAACCGACTTTCCAATACCCTGATGGAAAATACCATCAGCTATACCGCCAATACTACCATCCTCATTAAGGCGCATCATAGTAACACGACCATCATGATAGCCAGCAACAAATAAATATCTATTCTGAGAATCAACGCAAAGATTGCAGCCTCTCATACCGCCAACCCATTCCTGATTCATTTTTTCAAGATCACCATTTTCAAGAATCTTGAAGGATGCAACACCTTCGTCTGCTATAGAATAAAGGAATTTGTTATCCTTTGAATTAATAATATCTGAAGGATTATTGATTGGAGCAACGCTCTGCTCTGTAAGAACTCCTGTGTCAGGATTAACATCATAAACATATATACCAACACTAGTCTGATGTGTGTAGGTACCAACGTAAGCTACATATTTTTCTGCCATTGTATTCTCCTTGTAAACCTTAAGCTTCTTTTCTTCTTAGTAAATCAAACTCTGAAGGTGTAACGCTTAACTTAATGAAAAGCTTTTGCTTTGGATGAGGACAGCTCTCCATAGCATTTCCTTCTTCATCTTTGATTCCTAAAACTTCTACCTCTACATTATCACCGTTTGGCTTCATAATTTCAATAGTTTCACCTACTGAAAATTTATTTCTCTGTTCTATTTCAAAATATCCTTCAGAATCTGCCCCGCCACAAATTCCTAAATAGGTATATCCGATGTTGTAGGTATTGTTGTCATATATTTGAGATTCCTCTGATGGCTTACCATAGAAGAAACCTGTTGTAAACTGACGATATGTACAAGCAGCAATCTGCTCCTTATACCAATCAAGATTTGCTAAATATTTGTCAACTGATTCCTTGCAATCATCAATAGCCTTTCGATATGTACGTGCCACTGTGGCAACATAGAGAGCAGTCTTCATACGCCCCTCAATCTTGAAACTATCAATACCAGACTCAAGCAAATCTGGAACGTGCTCAATCATGCATAAATCCTTTGAGTTAAAGATATATGTTCCACGTTCATTTTCCTCTACAGGAAGATACTCTCCCGGTCTCTGCTCTTCAACAACTGCATATTTCCAACGACATGGATGTGTGCATTCACCATGATTTGCATCTCTACCTGTGAAATAATTTGAAAGAAGACATCTTCCAGAATAAGAAATACACATTGCACCATGAATGAAAGTTTCAATCTCTAAATCATCTGGGATATTAGCTCTGATTTCCTTGATTTCAGCAAGAGAAAGCTCTCTAGCTGAAACAACTCTTGTAGCACCAAGGTCATACCAGAACTTGTAGGTTCCATAATTTGTATTATTAGCCTGTGTACTAACATGACGTTCGATATCTGGACAGATTTCCTTTGCCAGCATAAATACAGCTGGATCTGCAATAATAAGAGCATCTGGTTTAATTTCCTTAAGTTCTTCAAAGTATTCTCTCACACCCTGAAGATCCCCATTATGTGCCAAAATATTAGCAGTAACATAAACCTTTACACCATGTTCATGAGCGAACTTAATTCCTTCAATCATGTCTTCCTTAGAGAAATTCTTTGCCTTTGCTCTAAGACCATAAACTTCTCCACCAATATAAACTGCGTCTGCTCCATAAATAACAGCAACCTTAAGTACTTCAAGGCTGCTTGCTGGAACTAATAACTCTGTATTTCTCATTTCTTTCCTTTCACACTAATACTAACACCATCTCCCAACGGAAGAATCGTAGTAGAAAAACCTTCATCGTGAGTCAATTCATAAAGATAATCTCGCATTCTTTTGTGAATCGTGCGATTTCGTCTTGTAATTGCAAACCTGGACTCAATAATATCCCCATCTTGTAACACATTGTCAGTTACTATTACGCCACCATCTCTTGTCAGCCTTTTTATCTCTGGCCAAAAGTTTATATATTGGCCTTTTGCTGCATCCATGAAAACAAAATCAAAAGAGCCATCCAAGGTAGGTAATATTTTCATTGCATCTCCTTCCAAAAGTGTAATCTGAGAATCGTGACCACATCTTTTGAAATTCGCTTTTGCAATAGGAATGCGCGGTTCATAATTTTCAATAGTTGTAATTTTTACATCAGGACCAGCTGTTTGAGCCATAAGATTTGCTGAGAACCCCACAGCTGCCCCAACCTCCAAAATACTTTTTGGTTGATTCATTGTGATTAGAAGTCTCAACAAATTGACAGTTTCAGGTCTGATGATAGGGACATATGTCTCCAATGCCTCCTGCCTAATAGCCTCAAGCTCGCCAGTAAGCTCCGGATAGAGGCTATTTAGATAGGTGGTATATCTTTCATCAACAATCATTTTAAACTTCCATTATAATTGGAATAATCATTGGGCGACGTTGTGTCTCATGCCATACAAAATCAGAAAGGTTGTCTCTGATATCTGACTTAATCTTATTCCAATCTGTAATATTCTTTTCTTCAAGGACTTCCATTGTATCAGACAATACTGCTCTTGCACTTTCCATAAGATCCTCTGAATCTCGTACATAAACGAAACCTCGTGACACAATATCAGGACCTGCAAGAACTGTACCAGAAGCACTGTCAAGTGTGAGAACAACAATAATAATTCCATCCTCAGCAAGCTTCTGTCTATCGCGAAGAACGATATTCCCAACATCTCCGACGCCTATACCATCAACCATTATAGCGCCAGTATGAACATGTCCTGTAATCTTTGAGTAATTATCTCCAAGCTCAAGAACATCACCTGAACGTATAATTTTGATATGATCATGATCCCAACCAAGTGATTCAGCTATTCTTGCCTGAGCAGTAAGATGCTTGTATTCACCATGTACAGGAATTGCATATTGCGGACGAACCAGTGAATATATCAGTTTGATTTCCTCTGCACAAGCATGTCCTGAAACATGAACATCCTGCATAACAATTTCTGCGCCACGCATTGTCAAGTCATTGATAACATTTGAAACGGCTTTCTCGTTACCAGGAATTGGATGTGAAGAAAATACAATCATATCACCTGGTTTAATCTGAACCTTTTTGTGAGTTCCATTTGCCATACGAGAAAGAGCTGCCATAGACTCACCCTGTGAACCTGTTGTAACAAGTACAACCTTCTCATCCGGATAAGATTTAAGGGATTCAATATCGATAAGCGTATTGTCTGGAATATGAAGATATCCAAGCTTCTGGGCTGTATCGATAGTATTAACCATAGAACGGCCTTCCACACAAACCTTACGACCATATTTATCAGCAGAATTGATAATCTGCTGAACACGATCTACGTTTGACGCAAAAGTTGCTATGATAATACGTGTTTTGTCATTGTCAGCAAAAATAGAATCGATTGTTTTACCAACAGTCTTTTCTGATGCTGTGAAACCTTGGCGCTCAGCATTTGTAGAGTCGCACATAAGGGCAAGAACGCCCTTCTTTCCAATTTCGCCAAGACGCTGAAGATCTATAGGGTCACCATATACAGGTGTGTAATCAACCTTGAAATCGCCTGTATGTACAACGATACCAGCAGGTGAATAGATTGCAAGTGCAGCTGCATCCTGAATACTGTGATTTGTGCGAATGAACTCTACTCTAAAATCACCAGCATTAATGTGAGTACCATACTTAACAACCTTTCGCTTTACCTTGGTAAGCATTTTGTGTTCCTCAAGCTTATGCTCAATAAGACCGTTAGTAAGCTTTGTGGAATAAATTGGGCAAACATTCAATTCCTTAAAGACATAAGGAATCGCACCTATATGGTCTTCATGACCATGGGTGATAAAAAATCCTTTAAGCTTATCCTGATTATCCTTCAGATAAGAAACATCTGGTATTACCAGATCCACGCCCAACATATCATCCTCAGGAAATGAAAGTCCGCAATCCACCACAATAATACTGTCTTTATATTCAAAAGCAGTAATATTCATGCCGATTTGCTCAAGACCTCCAAGTGGAATAATCTTCAGCCTTTCAGCTGTCTGTTCAGTTTTCTTCTTCAAAAATAAACCTCCTATATCAAATAAAAATATTTAAAAATCAATGTCAGCATCGTCGCCAACTAATTCTTCAAAAAGTTTTGCTACAGCATTAAATTCAACTTCATCTTCTACATCTTCGTAGATGATTTCATCTCCTTCAACTCCAACTTCCTTTAAGATGCGCGCTTCAGCATCTTCATTTTCATCTTCATTATCACAAACTAATAGATATTTAACACCGGATAACTGTGTATCCTCGATAACATACCATTTAGTGTCATTGCCATTTTCATCTGGTAAAATAATTGGTTCCATTAATAACTCCTATCTGCGATTATCTAAATAATCCTGTAAAATTATGGCGGCAGCAATTTGATCAATGACTTTTTTTCTATCCTTTTTCGCTACGCCTGATTCTTCTAATATTTCATCCGCATATACGGTTGTAAGTCGTTCATCCAATAACTCAATTGGAATATCAACTCGCTTTTCTAAAAGCTTTTTAAATTCAAGTGTTTCTTCACAACGAAAACCCTCGCTATCATCCATATTTCGAGGATAACCAAGAATAATTTTTTCCACTTGATATTCGTCACATATTTCCTTTATACGAACCAAAGTGTGACGTAACGCACTAGGTCTTTGACGTGTAATTGTTTCAAGTTCCTGTGCAGTCAAAAGTAAGGGGTCACTTATCGCGACCCCTACAGTTTTTGTCCCATAATCAAGACCAAGAATCCTACTCATTATTTGCTCCAACTCTCGTTAGAAATATATTCCTTAAGAAGCTCCTCTACGAGCTCATCACGTTCAACTTTCATAATAAGGCTTCGCGCATTATTGTGACTTGTAATATATGTGGGATCACCAGACATAATATACCCCACAATTTGATTCACTGGATTGTAGCCTTTTTCCGAAAGAGCACTATACACCTGTTCAAGTACCTCTTTAACTCCAACAGGATTCTCCTTTTGAACCTTAAAATATTGTGTGTTACTTAAATCTGCCATAATAACCTCGTCTCTGTACTAATCCCACAAATTAAATAAATTTTCAACATAATTGTAATATAAAAAATTTTATATTTCAACAATCAAGTACTGTTTATCACTTGATAACTCAACGCCCTTGGCTAACACAATTTCATTTGTGTAATCCTTGTCACCTGAACATTCAATTGCACATTTGATATATTCCTTAGAGAAACCAACAAAATATTCCTTGCCATCAATATTAGTCTTCTCTTCAAACAGAATATCAAGCTCTTTGCCAATAAATGAACGTCTATAGCTTTCGGTTGATTCATTACCAGTTGAAATAAGCTTAGCGCTTCTTTCCTTTTTTACAGCATTTGTAATCTGTCCTGGCATTGTTGCTGCCTTTGTACCCGCACGCTTTGAATAAGCAAAGACGTGTAGCTCATAAAAAGCTATTTCCTTTACGTACTTATCAGTGATATCAAATTCTTCTATTGTTTCGCCAGGGAAACCTACAATTATATCTGTTGTGATTGCAGGATTAGCAAAATATTTTCTAATAATTTCTACTCCTCTAGTATACTCTTCAATTGTGTATTTTCTGTTCATTCTTTTAAGAACTGTATCACATCCTGATTGAAGCGACAAATGAAAATGAGGACACATTTTTGAAAGTGCTGAAACGCGCATTGCAAAATCCTCAGTAACAATTTGTGGCTCTAAGGAACCGAGACGGATACGTTCTATACCATTGATTTTTTGAATAGCTTCAAGCAAATCAGCAAGAGTATACTGTGTACCAGTTCCAAATGAACTTAGATGAATACCAGTAATGACAACTTCCTTATATCCATTTGACGCAAGACCTGTAACTTCCTCAACAACATCCTCTATGGATCTGCTTCTAATACGTCCTCTTGCAAATGGAATAATGCAATATGAGCAAAACTGATTGCATCCATCCTGAACCTTTACAAAAGCTCTAGTATGCTCTGAGTCCTTTTCTATATGCATGTTTTCGTAATCAACATTTCCTTCGTTGATATCAATGCAATCAAGAAGTGGCCCATCGGCATTGTCAAGATTTTGGAAATACTCATGTACTTTTTCTACAAGCTCATTTTTCTTGTTGTTTCCCAAGATGATATCTGCACCTAGTTCATCAGCAATATCTTTTCCAAAATTCTGAACATAACAACCAGCTGCTACAACACAAGCATCAGGATTAAGCTTTTTACATTTATGTATCATCTGTCTTGATTTTCTATCTGCAATATTTGTGACTGAGCAGGTGTTGATCACATATACATCAGCCTGCTCATCAAATCCTACAATTGTAAATCCATCCTTTTTAAGAAGCTCTTCCATTGCCTCTGTTTCATAGGCATTAACTTTACATCCAAGATTATGTAATGCTGCTTTTTTCATATATAAACCTTTCTTCCATTTGTTGACTTTTAAGGATTGTTGTTTTAGTATACGTATATATAATATAAAAATACACGGAGGAGGCACACAAACGATGAAAACAGTTCAAATTTCTCTTAACTCAATTGACAAGGTAAAGTCATTTGTTAACACAATCAGTCAGTTTGATTATGATTTTGATCTTGTTAGTGGACGTTACGTGATCGATGCTAAGTCAATCATGGGAATTTTCTCACTTGACCTTTCTAAGCCAATCGATCTTACTGTACACGCTGAAGGCGATGCAGAAGATGTAATGTCTACATTAAAGGATTACATTGTTTAATCTTTTAATCAAGTTAGAAATTTATGAGCTTTGCTATTATAGCAAAGCTCTTTTTTTGTACCTCATTTATTTTACGTGAATAACCTCTACTGATTCTATAGCCTGTTTCATAAGTTCATCTATCTTCTCATCTAATAAATGCTCATGTTTTTCAATTGCTTCAAGCTTTGGCTTAGTAACCGGATGCTTTGCAACAAATATTGTGCAGCAATCCTCATACGGAAGGATCGATGTTTCATATGTATCAATCTTTTCAGAAATATCAACTATATCCTGCTTGTCAAAGGCAATAAGAGGTCTATATACAGGAAGTGAACAAACAGCGTTTGTACAATTAAGTGACTGCATAGTTTGAGAAGCAACCTGTCCAATAGATTCTCCAGTAACAAGACCTAAGCAATCATTTTCTTTGGCAAAATGCTCTGCTATTCTCATCATGTAGCGACGCATGATAATTGTAAGTTCATCATGAGCACACTGCTGATAAATATAAAGCTGAATATCAGTGAAATTTACAATATGTAAATCAATTGGTCCAGAATACTTTGCTACAAGTTTTGCAAGATCTACAACCTTCTGCTTTGCCTGATCTGATGTATAAGGTGGCGCATGGAAATATGTAGCAGAAAGATTAACACCTCTCTTTGCAATCATATAACCAGCAACAGGAGAATCAATACCACCAGATAAAAGAAGCATTGCCTTGCCTGCTGTACCAACTGGCATACCATGTGGTCCAGGAATTTCTGTGGAATAGATTGCAATGTTCTCTCTCACTTCAACATAAATTATCTTTTCTGGTTTGTGTACATCAACATGCATCTCAGGGAATGCATCCAAAAGACGTGCTCCAATTTCTGCAGCGACTTCCATTGAAGTCATTGGATATTGCTTGTTTGCACGACGTCCCATAACCTTAAAGCTGAAGTTTTTATCTTCAAACTCTTCATCAACATATTTGATAACTGCCTCTGCCATTGCATCAAAGCCCTCATCAGGAACTACAACTGTTGGGCAAATAGCACTAATACCAAAGACATGAGAAAGTGCATCGACAGCTTCTTCATAATCATAGTCGCCTTCAACCGAAATAAAAATACGGCCACTTTGCTTCTTTACAATAAAATTTCCCTCAACAGGGTAAAGAGATCTCTTTATTTGACGCACAAGAGCATCTTCGAACACATAACGGTTCTTGCCCTTAACACCAATTTCTGAATACTTAATTAAAAATGCCTGATATGTCATAAATACCTACTTTCTTATAAAATCTGCATAGGAACTAATTCTTTCATAGCTTTAATAGCTGCTTCAACCTCGTCCATTGTATTTTCAGGACAGAAACTGAATCTGATTGTTCGTTCCAACAAATCCTTTTCGAGTCCAATCGTCTTTAGTGTTTCGCTGATACCAGGTTTGTTTGAAGAACATGCTGAGCCAGCTGAAACGTAAATATCATAGCCTGCCTGTAATGCATTAAGCATAACCTGGGCCTTAGTACGATTGCCTTTGATTGATACACTCACAATGTGAGGTGCACTATTTTCATCCTTGTGCCCATTGATTGAAACACCATCAATTTCGCTCAAACCTTTAATCAAACGATTTCTCATAGCATACATGTGTCTGGCATTCTCGTCAAGGTTTTCACAGGCCATTTTTGCTGCAATACCAAGAGCTGCAATTGCAGGAACATTTTCTGTACCTGAGCGCATCTTTCTTTCATGTCCACCACCGAGAATTTGTGGAACCATAATATTATATATATCCTCATTAATATAAATAAATCCAGACCCTTTTGGACCATGAATCTTGTGACCACTAACTGTCACCATATCGATTTTTAACTTTTTAGGTAGAATTTTCACCTTTCCAAAAGCCTGTATGCAATCTACATGGAAAATAATATCTTTGTTAAATGACTTTATGATTTTGGCTGCATCTGCAATTGGTTGAAGAGCGCCAATCTCATTATTGACCATCATAATAGAAACAAAAATAGTATCCTCACGTAAAGCAGATTTTAAATCTTCAAGACGAATTACACCAAATTCATCAGTATCAAGATATGTAACATCAAACCCGGATTTTTCCAAAGCTTTTATTGGATTTAAAACAGATGGATGTTCAATTTTTGTTGTGACAATATGATTACCACGTCTTTTCTTAGCCTCTACTCCGCCTTTGATAGCAAGATTATTTCCTTCTGTTCCACCAGAAGTAAAATATACTTCCTTTGGCTGGCATTTAAGAATACCTGCAATTATATCTCTAGATTGCTTAAGATAGTCTTTTCCTATAGCGCCCATATTATGTAAAGAAGATGGATTTCCAAAATCCTCTAAAAGGCACTTGTTCATTATTTTAACCGCTTCTTCGGCACATCTTGTTGTGGCCGAATTATCAAAATATATCATTACAATTCCTCACATTTAAGCATCAACATAGCAAGCGAGCAGATTGCTGCTGTATCTGTTCTAAGAATTCTATGACCAAGTGAAACTATCTTCATAGAATCCTGTACCATTTCTATTTCAGATGGGGCAAAGCCACCTTCAGGCCCTATAAATACACCAATACTTTGGCCCTTTTTCAATTCCGCCAAAGCATCAAAAGTGTCTTGCATTCCATTTTTACTTTCATAAGGAAGCAAAAGCACATCCAGATTTTTCGCATATTCAAAAGCTTCTTTAAAGCTCATCACAGAATGAATCTGAGGAATAATTGAACGCTTTGACTGCTCAGCTGCAGATTTCGCAATAGCCTGATATCTTTCAACCTTGGACTTTTTCTTTTTGTCATCCAGCTTCACAATACAATTTTTCATTTCTACTGGAATGATTTCATAAGCCCCAAGTTCTACACTTTTTTCAATAATGGTCTCCATTCTATCCCCTTTTGGAATAGCCTGAAAAAGATAGATTTTATTTGGAAGCTCCGTGGATGGAACCTCTTCAATAACATTTACAATCATATCTTTATCAACCACTTGTGACACTTCACAGATAAAATTGGTCCCTAAAGATGTAGACACTCTGATTTTTTCGCCTACTCGAAGGCGAACCACCTTTATAAGATGATGAGCATCAGAGCCAGAAATATTGAATTTTCCCTCAATAGGACCATCATTAACAAATATTTGCTGCATACTAATTCTTTCTTGCGGTGATATTCACCCATTCACCCTGATAATTTACCTCGATAATTTCAAGGCCTACCTCTATAAGTGCTTTTTTAACCTCTTCTTCTTTAAAATTAATAATTCCAGAAGAAATAAAATAAGCACCCGATTTCATTGTAGGAGGTATAGCTGGAGCCATAGCGATGATAATGTCTGCCAAAATATTAGCAACTACAACATCGTATTTATCATACCCAACCTTGTCCTGCAATTCTTTATCGTCAATTAAATTTCCAACAAAGAAATCTCCTGCTTTTTTATCAATATGATTTACCTGGAAATTCTCATAAGTAGATTCAATACAATCTTCATCAATGTCTGTACCAACCAAATGGCAATCGCCATTTAACAGCTTATTAGCAATGATTGAAAGAATGCCGCTACCACATCCAACATCAAGAATCTCATCACCTGGTTTTAAATATTTTTTCAGCTGTCTGATACAAAGCTGAGTAGTCTCATGCTTGCCTGTTCCAAAAGAAACTCCAGGATCAATTTCCACAAAAATTTTTCCTTCATCTGATGGAGCAATGTCCTCCCATGTAGGCTTGATAAGAATATCGTCAATATAAAAGGACTTAAAAAACTGTTTCCAGTTGTTTATCCAATCCTCCTGTTTTGTGATTGAAGTATCTATAGTTCCCTCACCAATATCCATAGTCTCTTTCAACTCTTCGAGAGCCTTCTTTACAGAAAGAATTAAGGATTCATGATCATCATCCTCGCCAAGATAAAAAGAAACCTTCGAAATCCCATTGTCTTCTGGAAGATCCGGCTGAAGCTCTTCGAACTCACCACCCTGCTTTTCCCCTGATACAGGAACATTATTTTCTATTTCTATTGAAACAATACCAAGTTCCATGAGAACTGCACTTACAAAGTCCTCTGCAAATGTAGTTGTATTTATTGAATATTTAATCCAGTTCATAAATCTCCTCATTAACATGAAAAATCACATATCAAGGTTTCCCTTGATATGTGAAATAAACAAAATTGTTAGCCTTGTGCTTTTTCAGCTGCCGCTTTTGCAGTAATTTCATCTTTAAGCTCAACGCATTTATCCTTGAGCTTTCTAGATGTACTTGCCGACTGAATAAGACGCGCAATGAGCTTCATTGCTGCATCATATTTCTTGAAATGCACAGACATATTAGCCAACATAAACTCTACAGCCTCTGATGCCATTCCGCAATATGGAGGTGTTTCAGAAGATACAGCCTTCATAAATCCTTCGTAAGCCTGGCTGTAAAAGCCTTCATATTCCTTGGTCACCATCTCAACAAGCTTTGGATCTGCTTCTTTATTGCCCTCTAATTCCTTAAGCTGCGCACGACGCAACCAGGCAATTTTCAAACATACATATGCCTTTTCTGACATCTTGGCACGTTTTTTCATTGTACAAATCAGTGCAAGCTTGAACTTTTCAATGGAATAGTCATAATCATAGGTCTCAGGAAGCTTCTCATCTGATTGAGGCTTGAAACTAGGGCAGAACTCTGCACGTATCAGCTTCACACGAGCTGTATCTATCTTTGAAAAAGTGGTATCAAGTGCTGAATAACCACAATTAGGACAAGACATAAAATCATATTTTATCTTATCTACATGCTCGTAATTAGGCCTTAAATCGAAATCTGGCTCCAGTCTTTTTAGCTTTGTAGCAAGTACTGCTTTAATTGGGAACTCCTTGTCGCATACTGGACAACGAACCTTTTTATCTATAACAAAATCCTTTTCCTGTTTTACAACAGGTGCTGCCTTAGCAGTAGCTGCTTCTCCCTTTTTTGGTTTTTCATCAGCTAGAATATCAAGCTCATCCATGGAAAAACCAAATTTCTCCATTCCAGAAAGTAAATTCATAACTCGTCCTCATGTGTTGTTAATTGTTTGTTGGCAACTTAAAAGAACTCTTCAAAGATACAATTCTATTGAATACTAAGGCATCCTCCCTTGAATCCTTAGCATCAACACAGAAAAATCCCTGTCTTACAAATTGGAAGCTATCATATGCCTTTGCAGCCTTTAAAGATGGCTCCACAAGACAGTTTTTAAGAACTGTAAGTGAGTTTGGATTGATATTCAAACTACCATCTTCATTATACACTCCTTTTTCTTCGTCTACAATATTTTCATAGAGACGAACCTCTGCATTAAGAGCAGTCTTTGCAGCAACCCAATGGATTGTGCCCTTAACCTTACGGCCGTCAGGAGCATCTCCACCTTTTGTAGCTGGATCATAAGTACAATGGATACATGTAACATTTCCATCTGCATCTGTTTCATATGATGTACAAGTAACAAAGTATGCATTCATAAGTCTAACTTCATTACCTGGATAAAGTCTAAAATATTTCTTTGGAGGATCAATCATGAAATCCTCTCTGTCGATATAAAGCTCTTTGCCAAATGGAACCTGACGACTTCCAAGCTCTGGATTTTCAAGGTTGTTTGGAGCATCGAGCCACTCAACATCATCACTTTCGTAGTTATCAATCACAAGCTTAACTGGATCAAGGACTGCCATAACACGACCTCGACTAGTTTTCAAATCCTCTCTGATACAATACTCAAGCATTGCATAGTCAGATGAAGAATTAGCTTTTGAAACACCAGAAAGCTCAACGAACTTTCTGAGGGATTCTGGTGTGAATCCACGACGACGAAGTGCGGCAATTGAAACAAGACGTGGGTCATCCCATCCATCTACAACGCCATCTTCTACAAGCTTTTTGATGTAGCGCTTACCTGTGACAACATTTGTAAGGTACATTTTTGCAAACTCAATCTGACGTGGTGGATTCTTAAAACCTGCTGACTTAACAACCCAATCATAAAGAGGTCTGTGATCCTCAAACTCAAGTGTACAAATAGAATGTGTAATTCCTTCAAAAGCATCCTCAAGAGGATGTGCAAAATCGTACATTGGATAGATACACCACTTATCACCTGTATTGTGATGTGTCATATGTGCAACTCTATAAAGAATTGGATCGCGCATGTTTATATTAGGGCTTGCCATATCAATTTTTGCACGAAGAGTATGAGAACCATCCTCGTATTTTCCAGCCTTCATATCCTCAAACATCTGAAGATTCTCTTCTACTGAACGGTTTCTATTTGGATCATCCTTTCCTGGATGTTCAAAATCACCTCTGTATTCTCTCATCTCATCTGCTGAAAGATCTGAGACATAAGCCAAGCCTTTCTTAATAAGCTCAACAGCAACTTCGTACATCTTGTCAAAATAGTTTGATGCAAAATAGAGATGATCTCCCCAATCTGCACCTAACCACTGAATATCAGCTTTGATTGAATCAACAAATTCTACTTTTTCCTTTGTAGGATTTGTATCATCGAATCTCATGTGGAACTCGCCGTTGTATTTTTTAGCAAGACCATAATTCAAGATGATTGACTTTGCATGACCTATATGTAAATATCCATTAGGCTCAGGAGGGAAACGAGTACAAACATGATCATAAACCCCTTCCTTTAAGTCCTTATCGATTTCTAGCTCGATAAAATTTTTGCTTACTACTTCCTCACTCATTTTCTGCTAAATATCCCTTCAAATTTTTATCTTACATGTGTATGTGTAAACAAATGCTCAGAACAATATTCGTAGTTTCCACTGCACTTGCTACAAAATCTAAAATCAAGTTCTGGGTTTGAAACCTCAGTACGACCACATACCACGCATTTATGTCTGGCTATTGGTGTGCCATCCCTGTACTGAGTACGAGGCGGTGTGGCTTGTCGTCTAAATTCATTTCTTCTATGTATTTCCTTAGGATTATATCTGTTGTAATTTCTCGTCATCAAAAAGAAAATCAGATAATTCAATAATGATGCAATAATTGGAACAGCAATATACCATTGCCCTGACAAAAAGTGCTGAATAATCTCGAAGCCTATAATTACCATGTAAAAGATAGACATCCATTTCATCTTTACAGGAATGATAAAATATAGCATGACCTGCATATCTGGGAAACAGGTGGAAAATGCTAAAAATATCGATAAATTCACATAGTATGTGCTAATAAGATCACCAATTCCTATTGGAGCTGTTTTGTTGATAGCAAAATATACTATATATGTAATAAAAGCACCAATAATGGTGAACAAAAATCCTCCGAAGATATAGACATTAAATCTGAAAGCTCCCCATGTATTTTCTAGTGTATTACCAAGCTGATAGTACAAAAAGAACATAATGACAGCCCAAAGAATTGATGTCTGTGGTGGAATAATAATCCATGTAAAAAGACGCCAAATCTGTCCATGTAAAATATAGTATGGTTCTAACGTCAGATATCTTAAATATGGAGTATTTGTAAAAGTTTGCCCAAACTGCAGCAAGTATCCTAATAAATAACATCCAAGAAGATATATCATTAGATTGTTTATAGCATGTTTACCAAACTTTTTTTCTAATTTATCTAGCAAAATATTACCTCCAAAACATAAATTTAGACATAATAATAGACTTTAAAGATTATAACCCTTTAAAGCCTATTATAGCAACTACATATTTATTAATTAATTACATTTCATTGGAATTGAAAATGTTGCGACGCTGCTTCCACAATGCTGCCTTAAGAAGCATTCCAAGAATACATACGCTAATAATCTCTCCCGCTGCTACAGTTACAACAAGGTACCAGTGTGCATCGTTAACCTGATAAGCATATCTAAGCACGAAAGGTACAATAACTGCATTTGAAATAACAGGTGGCAATGTAAAAATGAATTTTGTTTTACGAAGTAAGTATGTACCAATTGCTCCAAGCAATGTTGCAATACTTCCGAAAACAATATCCCAAATCACACACCCTGTAAGGATGTTTGAAAGAAGACATCCTACAAAAAGCCCTGGGATTGCAGCTGGTGTAAAAATAGGCAAAATACATAGTGCCTCTGAAAAACGAATCTGAATTGCTCCGTTTGCTAAACCAAGTGCATTGGCTACATAAGTAAGTACAACATAAACTGCAGCAATCATAGCACCTTGGCAAATTTTTAATATGTTTTGTCTCATATTACCTCTCCTTAGTTTTGTTTTACGTGAGGATGGTTACGAACTCACGATGTGAAATTGTATCACAATATCAAGAAAAATGCACTATAAAACAATTAATTAAATCTTATATTAAAAATTCTATCTATAATCGTTTATGTTTTCTCTGGTAATTTTCTCATATGGAACATAATAATATTTACCATGTTCAAGAACTAAATCTTTAGGAGGCTTTCCTGAATTTGCAATACTAAATGCCAATTTAGCTATTACTCTCCCCTTTTCACTTGCATTATTTAATGCGGTACCCTCTATAAGTCCCTGAGCTATCTCATCAAGAGCTTCCTGCTGACCGTTAACTCCAACCACGAGAGGCATTGTCTGAATCCCAAAACCCGTCAAAGCATCAACAGCACCTAGAGCCATATTATCATCATTTGCAAGAATTAGCTCTATTTGTCTTGGATACCCCTGCAAAAGAGACGTAATTTTAGTATGAGCCTGTTGACGATCCCAATTTGCAATTTCGTCTCCAAGACGTTCAAGCTCCACACCTCCAGCAATGATTGTGTCAACCGAAACACGACTTCTAATGATGGCATCTTTATGTCCTGCTTCACCTTCAAGCATGACATATTGAATCACTCCATCTTGATTCAAATCAATATCTTCAAATCGTTCTTTCCAGGCATCTAATACAATTTCCCCTTGAATTCTACCGCTTTCTTCAGGTTTGGCCCCTACGTAATAAAATTTATCAAACCGATTCATATCATCTTCAACAAGTTCTCTGTTAAAAAATATGATTGGTGTATCACTAGCCTTTGCCTTTTCAATAATAACAGATGCATTAGTTCTATCAACCAGATTTACGCATATAGCGTCATAATCCTTGTCTATAAAATCCTCAACCTGATCATTTTGAACCAATTGATTTTTCCCTGCATAAACTACAGTAGTAATCAAATCAATATTGGAGGCCTGACTATATTTCAAAAGATAGTCTTCGATATTATGGCGGATTTCCTCTGTAAATGGATCATATTCATAATACATTGTGACCCCAATTTTAAGAGTTTTTTCGGATGAAGTCGATGTACTAGCCTCCACATGGCAACATCCGCAAAAGCTAAAAATCAATATAAAAAAACTAGTAAGTAAATAAGCAAATTTTTTCACAACTAACTCCTATTTTGCAAATGGGAATAATACGTTTTCCATTTCCATTGAATACATAGAATCTTTATCTACGATATAATACACAGGCACATTTTTCGAAAGTTTATCTACGGATTTTCCTGTTAATAGATGACTTATAGTAATATACCCCAAGGAATAATCATCTCTATAAGCCAACCCTTTTAACATCTCTTTGTCCAAATAATATACTGCTTCTGAACTATTATCTATAGCGTAGATATCATAATTTTTAAAAGCGTCATTTTCTTCAAAAGAAAATTTAGCGAAATTCATTGTTTTAAAATATATGTCTTTTTCATTTAACAGCTCTTCCAGCTTTCCATAAGACTGGTTCGTAAGAAGCAATACACTTTGAGTGTTTGTCTTTTCGATAAAGTCCGCAAAATCCTTTTGCATATTTTCATCATCTTTAATATCACTTGAAAGAAATGATACCTTATGGCTTAGATTATTGTTGGAAATATAGTCTAAAATCTGTTCTTTGTAATCACCAGCTACAACAACATAGTCTGCTCCTTCTTTAAGTTGACGACCAATAGTGTCTATTTCTCCTTCAACCCCAGCATCATTAGAACAATTCACAAAGTTTACAACACAATCTTTATCAAGTGCAGCTGTCTCAGCGCCGGCTTGTAAATTCTCCCAGGAGTCCATATTGTCTCCTGTCACGACAAAGGATATATTGGTTATCTTTCTGGAGAGTGTCCCATAATTTATATAAATAATATATTCAATTAAAATAAGTACCATCAAACTAAGAAAAAATCCAATTAACAACTTATTTTTTTTCATTTTCATTACCCTTTATGTACTCTTCATAAGTTATTTTTGGCAAATGTATAATAGCAGTTGTCCCTTCATCCAATTCACTTTGAATTGTAAGGCCATAATCCTCTTTAAAATAAAGATTAATTCGCTGATTAATATTCCAAAGACCAATACCTGAACCTTTTCCTTTAGTTTTAGTTTTCTCTTTTAAAAGATTCTCAATTACATCCTCTGGAATGCCCATACCATTATCACGAACCTCTATGAAAATATCGCCATCCCTCTCATAGCCTTCAATATCGATTATACCTTCATCATCCAAATCGCCTACAGCATGATAGATAGCATTTTCGATTAAAGGTTGAATAATAAGCTTAATAGTAATGCAATCTTCTATAGCAGGATCAATATTTATGTTTGCCTCAAATTTATTTTTATATCTAACCTTTTGGATAGCTAGATAATTTTCAGCATGAGTGATTTCATCTTTAATTGTGATGATATTGTTCCCCTTGCTAAGTGATATCCTAAATAAAGTAGCAAGACTAGTAATCATAGAAATAGCTTCAGGATATTTTTCTGTTTCTATCATCCAAACAACCGAATCCAAAGTATTATATAAGAAGTGCGGATTAATTTGTGCTTGGAGAGCGTTTAATTCGGATTTACGTTTTTCTCGTTGCTCTGCTACTCTCTCATCCATCATCTTTCTCATTTGTACCACAAGAGATTTGATTGTTCTTCCTAGGTGTCTGATTTCATGAGAACCTCCAATGTAGATCTTATCTGCATCAAAATGTCCATCTTCTATATCCTCAAGTGAATTTTCAAGTCTTCTTATTGGTTCAGTCACAATCTTTGAAATGACAATATTTCCAAAGAGGATCAGAAAAACTGTCACTGTAATTATAATCAACATAAACAATCTAACCTGGTTGTAGTTGGCAGCAAGCTCCGAAGTTGGAATTACTGATACAATCTTCCAGCCAGTATAGCCCACTGTTTTTACTGTGACAGAACGACTGCTTCCATTGAAAATCTCTGTATAATTACCATCACTGTATTCAGCAGCTTTAAGGTTGTTCTCTGCAGCAAGACCTGAATAAATTGCCTTTTGTCTAGGGTGATAGATTATCTCTCCATCCCCATCGATAAGATAAACATAGCCTACTCCTCTTTCATTCAATCTGGAAAACATCTGTTGAATAGCAGAATAATTCATATCAACAAGAAGTATTCCTCTACGTTGATGCCCCATGTAGTTTAAGTCCACACTTCGACTAAGGGAAATCACCCAGTAATACCTATAATTACTGCTTTCAAACATATTTTGAACATGTGGTGTAGAAAAATGGAAATTTTCGATGTTTTCCTCAGTATTTGTAAACCAGATTTGTTCAGTGAAATCCACCCCGGACTTTCTTGTTGCAATAGGGGCAGCAGAAATTAAAGCACCATCTTGTGATATAAGGGCAATGCTTATCATATTGTCTTTGTTAGCTGCGTATAATAAGTCCATCTCCTTTGTCATGGTATCACTGGTTAAATCCAGATTCTTGATTACGTTGTAATACATACTATCGGAGACACCCATCATATTTCGTAAATACGTATTGAGATTCCAGCTAATCTGATCAATTATCTGATCATTATTATCTATGGCACTCTGTCTTGCAGTATTAATATAGTTTGTATAAATAGCCAGAGTCATAAAGGTCATACTAAGAATCGAAACTATAGTAAAAGATAAAGAAATGATAAGCTGAATACTTCTTCTTTTCGATGCTCTTCTAACCCGTTTAAACTGACCTTTAAAATCGGAAATATTTGGTAGTTTAAATTCTAAGTCCATATACTTATTATTTTTCTTCCTTCTTTTGTCTATACTTTGATGGTGAAATACCATATGCCTTCTTGAACACATAACTAAAATAGTTTGGTTCATCAATACCAATCATACCGGCAATAATATATGCTTTTTCATCTGTATTATCCAAAAGCCATTTTGCTTTTTCCATACGAAGATTAGTAAGATATGTAACAAAAGTAAACCCTGTCTTTTTCCTAAACAGAGTTGAAAAATAATTTGGTGTCACATTCAAATGTGAACAAATCTTGTCAACTGACAAATCAGAGTCACTATAGTGCTCCAAAATGTAGACCTTCGCCTTTTCTACTAAGTCATTGGCATTTGCAGAAAGATTTTTAAGCATACCAAAATCCGCAGAAATAGCGTCAAATCCTGAAGCAACCGTTGCATCTAAAAGCTGCTCCTTGAAATAAGGAAAACTCTCTTGATAATACTTTTCTAAATTCTCAAGATTCCGTCTTTTTTCTAATTCATCATCAAGACGATTTTTTAAACGTGAAAATAGCTGATATAGCTCATCAGAATTGACAGGCTTTAGGATATACTCCTCAACAGATAGTTCGATTGCCTCCTTGGCGTATTCGAATTCGTCATAGCCTGATAAGATAACAAATTTAGTGGTTGGTAGCTCAGCTTTTAGCTGTTTTGAAAACTCCAGTCCATTCATAAATGGCATATTAATATCAGTCATTACAACATCTGGACGTTGTTGTAAAGCCATATCTAAGGCATCAAAACCATTGCCGGCTGTTCCGACAACATTAAAACCAAGCTCTCCCCAATTGATTTTCTTTTCAATAGCGATGCGGACTTCCTCCTCATCGTCTACAAGCATAACATTATACATACACTCTTCTCCCAATTTCCCCTCATAGTGGATATTATATCAAAAAAACTGGCCAGAGCAAAGTCTGACCAGCATGTAGAAGGGAGGGCTATCCTTAATTCTTTTTGCGCTTTGAAAGCACATCTACAGTAACGGCACCAAGGAGAACAGCACCCTTAACAATCTTCTGAATATCTGTTGACCATCCAAAAAGTGACATACCATTGTTCAGAACACCCATTACGAAAGCACCTACAACTGCACCAAGGATTGTACCAGAACCACCAGCTACGGCAGCACCACCAATGTAGCACGATGCAATTGCATCCATTTCGAATCCATCACCAGCTTTTGGTGTAGAGGAACCGTTTCTTGCTGAAAGTACAATACCTGCTATAGCTGCAAGAACACCCATGTTTGTGTAAACCCAGAAGAACACCTTGTTGGTATCAATACCTGAAAGGTTTGCAGCCTTTCTGTTACCACCAAGTGCATAAATCTGACGACCTGCTACTGTCTTTGTTGTAACAAAGGCATATATTCCAATAAGCACTACCATGATAAGAAGTACAAATGGGAGGCCATTGTAACGAGCCAGTTTGTAGAAGAAGAACCAAATTATAAAGAGTTCAATTCCAAGCTTCAATACTGTCTGCCATGTAGGAGCAAGCACAAAATTGTACTTTTTCTTTGTCTTAATACCATTAAACTCTGTCCAAACAAGTGCGACTGATGCAATAATTGCAACTGCAATAGAAACTAAATCAAGAATTCCATCACCAAAGAAAATCTTGTATGTAGGAAGGAATCCTGCACCAATAAAGTTGTAATTGGTTGGGAGTGGTCCTTTTGTCTGGGCTTGAAGCAATGTATATGTAAGACCACGTCCCATAAGCATTGTTGCAAGTGTCACTACGAAAGGAGGAATGCTTAAATAAGCAATGAAGAAGCCTGCAAACATGCCAACCAAAAGACCAATTGCAAGTGCGGATAAAATTGCAACCCACATATTCATCTTGTAGTCCATCATAATGATACCGGCTGTAGCACCACAAAGTGCAACCACAGATCCAACGCCCAGGTCGACGTTACCGGTTAATACACAAAGCAACATACCGATTGCCAGGATAACAACATAACCATTTTGCATTACCAGGTTATTGATGTTCATAGGTGTTAAGTTTTTACCATCTGTAAGTGCAGCAAATATTAAATAAATAACAATCAAGGCAATAAACATGCCATATTGTTTCATACTAAGATTAACTCTTTTATTATTCATTTCCATCATCCTTTCTATTGTGTGCCATTACGCACTGCATAATTCTCTCCTGAGAAACCTCGTCGCTTGTAAGTTCACCTGCTATTTCGCCTTCATTAATTACATAAATTCTGTCACAGGTACCAATAATTTCAGGCATTTCAGAAGAAATAACTATGACCGCCTTGCCAGCTTTTGCCAGCTCATTTATGACACAGTATATTTCGTATTTAGCACCTACATCGATGCCTCGAGTTGGCTCATCTAAAATCAGTACATCCGGCTGTGTAAGCATCCATTTAGCCAACACTACCTTTTGTTGATTTCCACCTGAAAGTGAGCCAACCACCTGATTGATGGAATTCGCTTTTACGTTAATTCTCTTTCTATAATCTTCAGCAGCCAAAATCTCTTCGTTACCATTAATAACTCCATGTTTTGAGAAGAACTTTGGACGTGCTGCAATGGTCATATTCTCTTTAATATCACCAATAAGATTTAGACCATTTGTCTTTCTATCTTCAGTAACATAAGCTAGCTTGTTATTAATAGCATCTTTAACTGTATGTATATTTACTTCTTTACCGTTAATCTTTACAGTACCAGAGATTTTTTGTCCATAGCTGTGTCCAAATACACTCATGGCAAATTCTGTACGACCAGCACCCATAAGTCCAGCCAGACCAACTACCTCTCCTGCTCTAACTTCGATATTAATATCTTTAAGAACCTGACGCTCAGGATCATCTGGATGAAATACATTCCAGTTTTTTACTTCGAAAATTGTGTCACCTATTGTGACACCTTCTCTTGCAGGATATCTGTTTGTAAGCTCACGACCAACCATGGCCTTGATAACTCTATCCTCAGAAAAATCATCCACTCCTTTTATAAGAGTTTCAATAGTTTTACCGTCACGAATAACTGTAACGGCATCTGCCACATAACTAATTTCATTTAGCTTGTGTGAAATAATAATACAGGTTATTCCCTGCCTCTTAAGCTCCAACATAATATCAAGAAGCTTTTTTGATTCTTCATCATTTAATGCAGCAGTAGGCTCATCAAGAATAAGGAGCTCAACTTTTTTTGCCATTGCCTTTGCAATTTCAATAAGCTGCTGCTTTCCTACACCAAGTGAATTGACTGGTGCATTTACGTTTTCATTCTCAAGACCAACTCTTGCAAGAACCTCTTGCGCACGCTGTCTTGTCTTAGTCCAATCAATAACCCCCTTCATAGAAAGCTGTTCGTTACCTAAGAACACATTCTCTGCAATTGAAAGAAGGGGACTTAAAGCTAACTCCTGATGAATAATAACGATGCCCTTGGCTTCCGAATCCCTTAAATTATGGAATTTACAAACCTCTCCATGATATACAACATCGCCCTCGTATGTTCCAAAAGGATATACTCCTGATAGAACATTCATCAGTGTGGACTTACCTGCTCCATTTTCCCCACATAGGGCATGGATTTCTCCCTTTTTTACCTGCAGATTAACATCATCTAGTGCTCTTACTCCGGAAAATTCCTTTATGATATGTTTCATTTCCAAGATGTAATCTGACATATTCTTCTCCTTTAAAATCCACCTCACCAGCACAGAAAACTGACTGATGAGGTGTTTTAGTATAATTTTAAATTAAATTATTCAGCTAACTGTTCTTCTGTATAATATCCGCCATCAACAATAATCTTCTTATAGTTATCCTTATCTACTGCAACTGGTGTGCAAAGATATGAAGGAACAACAAGTTTTCCATTGTCATACTGCTCAGTATCGTTAATCTCTGGCTCTCCGCCTTCAAGAACAGCCTGTACCATTGTTACACACTTGTCTGCAAGGAGACGTGTATCCTTGTAGATTGACATTGTCTGAGAACCAGCAATGATGTTCTTTGTAGCCATAAGCTCTGCATCCTGACCTGTGATAAGTGGCCAATCTTCGCCAACCTTATATCCAGCACCTTCAAGAGCTGCTTTACATCCATATGCAAAACCATCAAAAGCTGTTGCACAGATATCTAACTTTTCGTCTGCATAGAAACCTGTAAGATAGTTTTCACAATTCTGCTGAGCTGTTTCCTGAGACCATCTTAAGATACATGTATCATCGAAAGATGTTCTTCCTGACTTGCAAACTAATGTACCATCATCAAGATATGGCTGTAAAACCTCCATAAGACCGTTGTAAAGCATTACAGCGTTGTTATCATCTGGAGAACCCATAAAGAACTCAATTGTATAAGTCTCGCTTGTATTCTTAAGATCTTTAGACTCCTCAATATACTTTCCAATAGCTGTTCCTACGCCCTTGTTATCAAATGTTGCATAGTATGATACAGCATCTGTATCCATAAGAAGACGATCATAAGCAATAATAGGAATACCGGCTTCTTTAGCCTGCGCTTCTACATTTACAAGAGCTGATGAATCTACAGCAGCGATAACTAAGCAATCAGCACCTGCAGCAATCATGTTCTCAATCTGAGAAACCTGTGCTTGAACATCATCCTCTGCATACTGAAGATCTACTTCATAGCCAAGAGCCTCAAGCTTTTCCTTCATATTACTTCCATCATTAATCCATCTTTCAGATGACTGTGTAGGCATTGCAACTGCCACTCTTTTTACACTACCATCAGATGTCTTTGACTCAGATTGTTCTGTTGTTGTATCACCAGTTGTGTCAGGAGCTTTTCCTGTATCAGCAGGTCCACATCCAACCATCATACCCAGCGACATAGCTGCAGTAAGCAATAATCCCAATACTCTTTTTTTCATTATTTCTTCTCCTCCTAGAAAAATTGTATTACAGCCCCCCCGGCTGCTTGTTATGTTTAAATGATATCAATTCACATTTTGGACATAAATATAAAAATCTACTCTCAATCTTAAAAATTCTACACATAAAAAAGAATTACATAATAATTTCCTATAAACAAAAAATGCTTTTCCGTTTTGATATATCTTCAAAATATTTGAAAATACTCAAAACAGAAAAGCTTTATTTATACAAGAATCAGCTCTGCAATAAATACCACTATGCAACAAATAGACGCCACTCTAAATAAACTTTGATTAAGCCAAGCAGCTACCATACCACATAGTAATGCCAAAATGCCTGCCAACTTGTTTTGTGTGGCATCTACGATTGCAGGAAATGTCATAACTGCAAGTGTTACATAAGGTACATAGTAAAGAAACGATTTAACAAAACGATTGCTTATGGGTTTTCTAAAAACCGTAACAGGCAATACTCTGATTAATGTGCTGACAAATGCCGCCACAAGTATATAGAAATAGATATTAGTCATCATCTTCTACCTCCGGATGTGGAAATAAAATGGCAGCCACACTGGCAATAACCACAGTTAAAATGATTGTCTTTGTCCCAGCTGAAATATTTTTAAAAAACTCCATACGATTTGCAACATAACTTAATATGAAAGAAACCCCTATAAGGACTGCCACAATCCTATGCTTTCTGGCCTCCGGCATTATACAAGCCAAAAACATACCATAGAGAGCTACAGAAAGTGCACTAACAATACTTGCTGGCATAAGCTCTCCAGCAACAATTCCACAAGAAGTACCCATGGACCAGCAAACAGCTGCAATTAAAAAAGCGCCATAGTTGTACATAGGATTAATAAAGCCAGGTCTTTTTATTGTAATTGCAAATAACTCATCTGTTACTGTAAAGCCCACAAGGATTCTATGTATCATGGATGTTTTTTCATCAAACTTTTGACTTAACGCTGTGGACATAAGCAAATATCTTGCATTAACTACTAAGGTCATAATAGCCATTTCAAGAAACCCAGCAGCTGCAGAAGCAACTGTATACACAGCATACTCTCCTGCACTGGCATGATTCAAAAGTGAATTTATAAAGCCCTGCAAAGGATCAAAATTGGCCTTTCTTGCAAGTATTCCAAGAGAAAAAGCCACTGCAAAGTAGCCCAGTCCAATAGGAAATCCATCTATAAAGCCTTCACGAAAAGCCTGTTTTTTAGAATTATTATAAAAATTATTCATAGAATTTTAATACTTTCATCTTCTCATAAGTGTAGAATAACAATAGATATATTAAACCCATGTTTTTTCAAACTTTAGTTAATCCTCAACTTAGGAGGCATAATATGAAACCTGGCGTATATCAGGCAACACGTAAAAATGGAACAACTTATTATCGTGGCAACATCACCTACAACGGAAAGCATATAAGCATCGGCAGCTTTGATTCCGAAAAGGAATGCAATCTGGCATATAATGAAGCCTGGGATATTTTAAGTCATAGAGAAATATCGCTTCTTTCCTACCAGAATAATATTTCTCATCTACCCTTTGAAAAAGTTGTTACACTAATTAATTTTAGAGATAATCGTATTTATATCAAAAATCCAATCTATCTTCAAAAAAATTATTTTGTTTACTATATTAATCAATCTATAGTTTTGAAGTTTGATAACGACGATTTATTTTATTATTCAAGTCATAAGATTCAAAACCGAGGGGGTCATATGTTTGTAAGCGACTATGGAACCCAATATAACATCCTTTCTCGTTATGGAATAAAGCCTTACAGCGTAAAGGATAGAGATTATAAATTTGCCAACGGTGATGATACTGACTTTAGATATTCAAATATCATTTTGGTAAATAAATATCATGGCGTTTCAAAAGAAGAAAAACGTGGCAAAGTGAAATATGTTGCCAAGATTCACCTAAATGGCGATTTCATCGTAGGTAGATACTCCAGCGAAGCAAAGGCTGCAATAGCTTACAATAAAGCTGTAGATTTATGCAAAGCAAGAGGAATGACAAGAAAATTTCCTACAAACTTTGTTTCAGAATACACACCTCGTGAATATGCTGATATTTATACCGAAATAAAAATATCATCTCATCTTTATAAATTCTTCAGAAACAAAAACTTTAGAGATGCCTAAAAATAATGAGCCACCCTGCAAAGCTTATCGCTCTACAGGGTGGCTTTTAATTCATCTCAATATTAGTTGTTGATGAACTTGTCTTCCTCGTTGTTCCAGCTGTAAAGCTTACGAACTTCTTCTCCAACCTTCTCTGATGGATGCTCAGCTGCAAGCTTTCTCATAGCCTGGAAGTGAACCTGACGGCCAGCTGGTGACATATCAAGAAGGAATTCTTTTGCAAATGTACCATCCTGGATATCTGAAAGAATCTTCTTCATAGCCTTCTTTGTCTCGTCTGTGATAATCTTTGGACCTGTGATGTAATCACCGTACTCAGCTGTATTTGAAATAGAATATCTCATTCCAGCAAAGCCTGACTGATAAATAAGATCTACAATAAGCTTCATCTCGTGGATACACTCAAAATATGCATTTCTTGGATCGTAACCAGCCTCAACAAGTGTTTCAAAACCTGCCTGCATAAGAGCACAAACACCACCGCAAAGAACTGCCTGCTCACCAAATAAATCTGTCTCTGTTTCTGTTCTGAATGTTGTTTCAAGAACACCTGCTCTTGCACCACCAATACCAAGTGCATAAGCTAATGCAAGATCAAGAGCCTTTCCTGTTGCATCCTGCTCTACAGCAACAAGACAAGGAACACCCTTACCTGCAAGATACTCAGAACGAACTGTATGTCCTGGTCCCTTAGGTGCAATCATAGTAACATCTACATCAGCTGGTGGCTTGATGCAACCAAAATGAATATTGAAACCATGAGCAAACATAAGCATGTTTCCTGCTTCAAGGTTTGGCTCAATGTCTTTCTTGTACATATCAGCCTGCTTCTCATCATTGATAAGAATCATGATAA
>CAMJBT010000015.1 GCA_946403965.1 uncultured Pseudobutyrivibrio sp.
AGGTACAAATAGTATATAGTAGTCAAAACAAACTATCTTTTGACACCCTAATCCTGTAAAGTAAAAAAGGATTCAGTGACTATCACATAGCCTCTGAATCCTTTTTATTTCCCGTAGTTTTTACAGCCCTTGTTTATTTACCTAAAGCTTCTTCGATTCCCTTTGCGAGCTGATCAGCACAGCTAGTGCCCTTCATTCCACAAAGATTACCTTTTAGAATTTCAACTGTGTTTGCAGCGTCAGCTCCCTCTAAAAGCTTACCGATAGCCTTTGTGTTTCCATCACAACCGCCAGTAAATTTCACATTGTGAAGCTTGCCATCCTCGATTTCAAAATCAATTTGTCTAGCACATACTCCCTTAGGAATAAATGTATGTTTTTCCATATTGTCTCCTTTTACTTCTTCATCCACATTTTGCCAGTTTATTATAGTGGATCAATTGAATTAAGCATATCCAAATTTTTTACTTCTGTCTCAGTAAATGTCTTTTCATCGAAGTCAGCAGGCAAAATAGATGGTGAATACCAAACCTGACCCATGAAATAGTTGTAAAGCTCTTTATCTCTAAATGAATAACCATGACGAGCGTACATTTCATTTTTTATAGCATGAATAACCTCTGGTGCAATTCCATCAAAATCAGATGGAGAATAAACCTTGTTTGCTGTATCAGCTAGATATGTACAATAACGAGCATTTCCAGAAATACCTTTTGTATCCCAATACTGAGAAACCTGACTCCAATATTTATTTCCTTCAAGATATTTTGAACGCTCTGTAACGGCTGCATCCACTTCTGCCTGAGACCAGTCAGCAATATTCGAAGCATACTCACCTGGATCCACAACCTCAATTACTACATCTTCATAATCCTCTGGATTAACCTCTTCCATTGAAGAACCAGCCTCTATATTCTCTTCTTCAGCCGACTGCTCTTGAACAGGTGTAGCTGCATTTTCCTCTTTCACCGCCAAAGTCTTCTTTTCGTGATTCATTATATTGAAAGTAATAACGCCTACCAGAATACCAACAACTACGCAAGACACACCTTCAATAATCCATCTTTTTGCATTTGGATGCTCCGTCAGAAAATCTTTCACATCGTAAAATCTGTCAACAATCCAATCGACTACATCCAATACTCTGTCCTTAAAATCTTCCATTATTCTTCCCTTTTACCTGTATTTTTCCCTATTTGCAGATCTAAATCCCGCAATCCATTATACAGTATAACACAACTTTTTCATTTATGTTACAAATATTACGTTGCCCCAATTCACACCAATTCCCACACACTCCAGAGACCCTAACCAATCCCAACAGCTCCCCAAATTTATCCTCCCAAAGCCTCCCACCCCGGCAGGGCACCTCTCTTCGTCCTTGGCATGATTGACCAAGAATTTTGCATTTTCTTAATACTACTTCTGAGCTTTCGTAGGTGTACTTTCACAGCTTTTACAATTCTTGAAGAAATGTGTGAACTGCACAGACACAGAATTTAATTTATATAAATGCATCATGAACAGTACTAGGGATTACTTGTCCTCATATTACATTCGCCAAGAGGAATCAGGAAACTGAGTTTTGTGAATTTGGGCACCGTTCGAGATTCACGTCCATGTTCAACTCTCCCTGACCTCGCCGTCCATGGCTCGGTCTGCCCAAATTCGCAAAACTCACTTTCCATTCCTCTAGGCTCATTCCAAAATCGAACAAGTAATCCCTAGTACTGTTCATGAAGCATTTACTCAAGTTGTTGACTGTGTCTGTGCAGGGCAAACAGAACTGAAAGAATTGTAAAACTTTGAAAGAACACCTACTAATAAGAACGCGAGGAAGTAGTATTTAGAAAATACAAATTCTTGGGCTTTGCCAAGGACGAAGAGAGGTGCCCTGCCGGGGTGGGAGGCTTGGGGAAGCAAAAAAATAGAGAGCCAATCGGGATTGATTAGGCTCTCCATGATATTTAATTGGTGTGTTAAAGGGTTTGTTCGATGACGCTTCTTGTGGCATTTATGCTGCCTTGTGCCATTTGTGGACTTCCGCCACATTTTGCCCCTAAAAGTTCTCTAAGGCCTGTTGCAATGGCTTTGCAATCCCTTGTACGGCTTCCAATGACAAAGTTGTAGCCTTCATCATCATTTCCTGAGAAAATGGCACAAAGTCCAGAATGTTTTTCAACCAGAGCGTTTACTCCATCTCTCATATTCTTTGAATCTATATCCTCTGTGAAGATCGTTACGTCTGCAAGCTCAGATGGATAGGCCTGGATTTTGTCTAAAAGGATTTTTGCTTTTATCTCAGAAATATCATAATTCAATTGCTTATTATTTTTCATTATTGAAGTGATTTTTTCTGGAATTTCATCCTCCTGGCAATTAAGCAGTTGGTATGCCTTTGATAAGATATCCATTCTGCGGTTGTAATCTTTAAGTGCTCTAAGTCCGCAAAGAAAATATACACGTACGCCACCTTTGTACTTTTCAAAGGATGTCACCTTTACCATTCCAACCTGACCAGTTGATTTCACATGTGGAGCACAGCAAGCACAAAAGTCAATTCCTTCCACTTCGACTATACGAATCGGTCCGTCTATTTCTTTTTTGCTGCGGTATTCAAGTGTTGCCAATGATGCTTCATCTGGATAATAAGCTTTTACTGGCACATCTGCTGCTACTACTTCATTTGCAAGACGCTCAATAAAAGCTATCTGTGTATCATCTAATTCTATATTGAGATCTAAAGTGACTGTATTGTCGCTAAGGTGAAAGCCTACATTTTCAGCACCATAAATATTATGTGCCAAGCCTGTAAAAATATGCTCTCCTGTGTGCTGCTGCATGTTGCCAAAGCGATGATGCCAATCTATGATACCAGACAAGGTAGCGCCTACCTCAAAAGCCCTATCGCAGTAGTGCACGATTTCATCATCCTCTACCTGTACATCAATTACTTTGCCTTCACCAAGTAGTCCTATGTCACTGGTCTGACCGCCCTGCTCCGGGAAAAACGCGGTCTGATTCAAGACAACTCTATAGCCCTTTTCTGATTCCTGACAAGACTCTACCTGTGCTTCAAATTCTCGTAAAAAAGCATCATTGTCATATAATGCAATTGTTTTCATTAATTAATCTCCTGAAACATAAACCAAAAGATTTACTTTATTATTCTAGTTTTTTCCGATAGGAATACCAAAGATTTTTGTTTGGAACCCTTCATATAGCGTGTTGTAATCAGTGTAACTAATGTTGCACTTGAAATGCTGATTCCAAACTTCTTTCAAAGTGTCGCAGATTTCTGATCCGTTTTCTTCCTCTGAAAGGATTGTAGGAAATACATAATAAATCATGAAATAGTTGAGGTTCATCTGGTCTGTCCCGCGAACCTTTCCAAACTTTTTAAAGCTTGTAAAAACATCCTCACAAAACTGATTACATTCTGCTGCAACATCATCAGACTTTACCAAAGTTGTAAGTTCCCCATATCTATCATCTTTAAATTTGCTGGTATGTGCCTCGTATTCTTTCTTACTATGAACCTTGCTTAAATAGGCTACATCCTCAAAAATCTTATTAACGTTGTAACTCATAACACCTTCTCCATTTCTGAACTACTATTTTTGAAAAATTCTTGCTCAAACGAACCTAAAATCATTCAACTAGGTGCTATTTTACAATATTTCACGTATAATTAAAACTCACAGAAAGGAAATATTATGAACGACGATGAACTGTTTTTTTACAAAAGATTATTAGAGCTTTCCAATAGAGCCTATCAAAATAATATCTATACCTTCAGCGATTTTCTAAGTCTTAGTCAGCAGGAGGTTATGTATCAGGTTGCAAGAGATAAAGCATTTGCACCTATCTCCTATGATTTGTTTGGCGGCTATGAAAACTGTGAAAGGAAAATGGTTCGCTTCGGAAGTGAAGCAGACTTTGGATATGATGTAGATTTTCCTATTAAATGCATAAAAGTGGAACCTTTGGCAAAAAAATTTGCAAAAGAATATACCCATAGGGATTATCTTGGTTCACTGATGAGTCTTGGAATTGACCGAAAAAAATTCGGCGATATCTTCGTTGATGGTATGGATGCTTATATCTATGCCGATGAATCTACCGCCGATTATCTTCTTGAAAATTTTATTTCTGTTGGCAGAAACTCTGTAAAGTGCTCCTACTCAGAGCTCCCAGAATCCTTCAAAAAAGCAGCTCTTAAGGAAGCCACCATTCAGGTTGCATCTCCACGTGCAGATGCAGTCATTGCCCGAGTCTACAACCTAAGCCGTAAGGATACACTGCCTTATTTCACTGAGAAAAAAGTTTCTGTGAATGGTCATATAGTTGAAAATAACGACAAAATACTTTCCGCTGGCGACTCAGTATCAGTCCGTGGATTTGGTAAATTTAATATTGTAGAAGAGTGTGGGCTGTCCCGAAAAGGGAAACTCAATCTAATAGTTGAGATATTTGGGAGATAATATCTCCAGCCAACAATCCTTTGATTCCAACTGAAGCTGATGCAATGGTTCCAGCTGCTCCATGCACATAGGCTCCAGCCTTGGCTGCGAACATTGCATCATACTTTTGACCAAGCAAAGCACCAATTATTCCTGCTAGCACATCTCCACTTCCCGGCGTTGCCAGGGCTTCATTTCCACTACAGCAATAGTATTCTTTTCTACTATCACATATCACTTCTGTATGATTTTTCAAAACTACAATACAATTATGTTTTGAAGCAAATTTTTTTGCTGTATCAGCCATAGTGTAGTTTATTTCCTTTAATTGTTGTCCACACAATCGCTCCATTTCCTTTAGATGAGGAGTAAGAATGACAGGAACACGCTCACCAATTTTATCCAGCAAATCAATTTCTTTGGATAACAGGTTCAGGCCATCTGCATCTATTATTACAGGCACCTCGATTTGTCTTGCCACCGTTTCCATTATCTTAATTGAATCATCACTCACAGCCAGTCCCGGACCTACAACCACCGCATCTGCCCATGCCAGCTGTGCTTTGAGGCCATCTTCATCATAGGATTTATAACCTTTGTACATAGCTTCTGGCAGGTTCTGTTGAATAGATGAAATATTGTTTTCATGGGTGTAAACCTTTACCAGACCAGCACCTGAAACAAGTGCTGCCTTTGCTGCTAAATAACAGGCTCCATATATTTCCTCACTGCCTGCTATCACAAGAACCTTGCCACAATTTCCTTTGTTGGCCGTCACACTTCTTTTTGAAATCCCCTCCAAAATAGTTTTATCAATGAGTTCTGCAACATCTTCTTTTCTGGTATATATTCCAACATCCTCAACCTTCACATTTCCTGAAGCGACCTTGCACTCTCCAAGTACAAGTCCTTTTTTCATATATGCAAAGGTGACGGTAGTTGATGCACTAACTCCAGCTTCTCCTAAAAGTTTTCCACTATCTGTATCAAATCCAGATGGCATATCCACAGCAACAACAGACTTTCCACTTTCATTTATAAATCTGGCGGCAACGGCAAACTCTCCTTCAAGGCCACGGGTAAGTCCAATACCAAACATAGCATCTACGAACAGGTCACAATCCCCGAATTGCTTTGACAATTCTTTGACGCTGATATCATCTATATTCCATGGATAGATAATTTCGGTACCATAATTTCCTGCTATCTCAAGCTCTTTTCTAAGAGATGCAGAAAACCTCTTTGAGTCTCCTAACATGATGACTTTAACTGACACACCCCTGGTATGAAGAATTCTTGCTATAGCTACACCATCTCCACCATTGTTTCCAGGGCCACAGAACACACCTACCTTTTTTGTATCTTTAAAATCTTCTGAAATTACTCTACAGACACAGAGCGCTGCCCTCTCCATCAAAACCAGGCCTGGTACACCAAAACGCTCTATTGTCTCTGTATCACATGCCTTCATTTCTGCTGCTGTTAATATTTTTTTCATGTCCTGACCTCAAATGATTTATTTACTGATAAGTGATATACTACTTAGCATAATTATAAATAATATAACAAAAGTTTTATAGGAGAATTATTTTGAAAAAGAAAATAGTTATCGGACTTTGGATTTCATTGTTTGTACTTGTTATTGCTTTCTGCTCAATGATTATTTACCAACACAAATTGGAAAAAGACAAGCAGGAAGAAGCCCTTGCCCAAATAGAAAAAGAAGAAGCTGAACAGCAAAAAATCGAAGAACAAGAAGCTGCTTTAGCAGAAGCTAAAGAAACTACCACTACACTTGAACCTGACAAGGTTAAATATACCTTCACAGATTTTGATGCTACCTACTATTCTCAGAGCAAGGCAAATGTCCGTGAAGAGCCTTATGACACAGCTGAAATACTTGGTACTCTTTCTCTTGATCAAAGAGTCACTATTGTTGCCAAGTGTGATCAAACCGATTATTACAAAATCAAAACAAATGGTGATTATGGATATGTGGCCTTTCATGATTTATCCGAAGAATACATTCCTATTCCACTACCTTTATCCAACAAGTCAGTTCCATCTGCCACAAAAGATATTTTATTCATTGGTAATTCTATCACCCTTTATCCTGCAACTAAGGATTGGTGGGGATCAGGCTGGGGCTGTGGTGCTACCGCTCCTGAAAATGATTATGTTCATCTGACTGTTGCGGCTAAAGGATATCATTCATTTGATTATATGTCACTTCGATCTTGGGAGTTTTCAAACACTAGAAATTATGAGCTTGATGATTTAGATCCATATATAACAAAATATCAGTATGGAACTATTGTGATTGAGCTTGGAGAAAATGTTAAAAATCACGAGACTCATTTTAAAGAAGATTTAACAGATATGATTAAATACATCAAGACCTACAATCCTAATGCAAGGATTGTAATGCTTGATAACTTTTGGCCTTACAAGAGTATTATCTCCACCAAAAAAGCTGTTGCTTCTGAAAATGGAATCACCTATGTAAGTCTTTCAGATATTCAAGGTGTACAGGATTATATGCTGAAGGCTGGTGACCAGTATACAACACCAGATGGAACGGTTTACACCATAGGCTCTTTCCTTGCTGGCCACCCAAACGATGCCGGCTTCTCAGCCATCGCTCAACGCCTGATTTCAGCACTTTAATTGCTGAGCACATTTATTACTCTTTGTACAGTGTGAAACGCTTCGTAGTCGTAACGTTCCACCGCTTCAATAACTATTATGTCTGCATTTTTAATATCGGTAGTTACATCACTCATGTAATCTCTATGAGCAAATGTGCACTGTGAAAAATCTTTTGATAAATAAGGAATCATATTTACACGGAAGCTGTCGCCAATAAGGCACAGCTTCTTTTGATTTTGACTGGTGGAAGTAGTATGGCAAATCTTTTTTTCTAAATTCACACCATCAACTAAAACCTCTGGTCTATAATCTATCACTGCCTCCACATCATCATGAGTCACCATAGAATCTGGAATTCCCATATATGTATAAAGCTCATATTTCTCCGCATCCATAGTGCCTGTAATCCACTGAGATGGTGGAGTCTGTTCCATACCCATGGCTCCGTAGAGAGCATTGGTTCCATAAAGTGCACCAATATGGTTCCAATGGGTATCATACTTGTAATACACCTGGCTTTGAGTGGAAGCTTGCAATTCCTCAAGCAACGGATACAAAAACGGCATGGACGACTCTTCCTGCATACGCACATATAGACGCTGTATACGCCTAAAATCTGTTGATACATCTACTGTTGGCATGTACTGTGGATAGACAGAGGATTTATTTGGTGCAATGTAGATATACACCTGCTTTCCCTGATTATCACAAATGCTCTTTAGTCGGTTTGAAATGTTTATATAGTGATTGATGGTATCATCATCCAAAAGGTTGGTACCCTGATAGCACTCAATCTCATTTTCTCCATATAAAAACAGCCATCCATCTCTAGCAATAATTACATCTTGATATACATGAAGCGGAAAGTAGTTGTCATCTGCCACTTGTTCTACCGGTTCTTCACTTTCAACTTCCTCGCCAGGCACGATTGGTCTGTTGGTAACACCTCTGTCCACCTTCTTTTTACTTGCATCTGCACTATACAATTTCTGTCCCAACGACATGGCCACTTTCTGATACTTTGCGTCCACACAATCATTTAGTTCTTTATACCAGGAAATCATTGTATATCTAAAAGGAATCCTGTCATCTATAAACCCAGACACACTTTCCCCTGTATTTAAAAGGTTTTTCCATTCAATCTTTTGCATGTCTCTTTTTTCTGTTTCAACAACAGACAGCTTGTTATATTTAGCAGGTGTAACGACACGAAGTGCTGCGCCTCCCACCCATGGAAATACAAGGACACCTAAAAAAATCAATATGAAGATTCTGTTTTTCAATTTTGAAAAGTTCATCCTAAAAATCCTCATGACAAATCTAGAACTGATAATAAATAAATGGATTATAGGTTCCATTTACAAGGAACAACAAGCTTAGAAGAAGCAGTGCAAGACATACCAACATATTTCCTTTCACCGCCTTTACACTCATGTGAGCCTGAACAAAACCGCCAAATATTGAAGCACAAACAAAGGCTATTACTCCCATACCTGAAAGGTAATTTAAAAGATTTAGCGGCTTGAATCCTCCGATAAACATTCTGGAAATGAAAGTACCTGCCGCTATGATCGTTTCCGCTCTAAATACTACCCAAAGCAAAGTCACCACTATAAAAATCAACATGCGATTAAAAAACTTGATCGGATTCTTCGCAAGTATTTTCCCAAACCACAGTCTTTCAAATATCAAAAGCATGCCATATACAAGTCCCCATACAAGGAAGGTCCAGTTGGCACCATGCCATATTCCTGTAAGTAAAAAAACAATGAAAATATTAAAGCAGGTGTCTCCCATTCCGTGTCGACTTCCACCAAGTGGTATATATACATAGTCTCTAAACCATGTGGACAGTGAAATATGCCAACGTCTCCAAAATTCCTGAATTGATTCAGACCTGTACGGATGATTAAAATTTTCCTTGAAATCAAAACCAAACATTTTTCCAAGCCCTATTGCCATATCAGAGTATCCACTGAAATCATAGTAAATTTGAAATGTGTAACAGATGGCTCCTAGCCACGAAACCGTCACATCAAGCTGCGATAAATCAGATGCCCATATTTTGTCTGCTATAGACGCAAGGGTGTTTGCAATCAATACTTTTTTGGCTAACCCGAAACAAAAACGCTTAATTCCTTCAGCAAACTCATATGAACCTACGCTTCTTTCGGAAAGCTGTGTAGCGATATCCTTATAATGGACAATTGGGCCAGCAATCAACTGTGGAAAGCAGGAAATATAAAGAGCAAAGTACCACAGATTTGCTTGAAGCTCTGCATCATTGTTATAAACATCAATAACATAAGAAAGCGCCTGGAAAGTGAAGAATGAAATACCAACAGGTAATACAATTTCTGGAATCCCAAGAATTCCTGTTCCCACACCTGAAAAAATACCAGTAACACGTTCAGCTTTTGATAAATCACCTGGAAATAATAAATTCTCTATGGTAGCTATAAAGAAATTGAAATACTTAAAAAAGAACAGCATGCCCATATCTGCAAGGACAGCAAAAATAAGCCCCAAACGACCAACCAGACGTGAATGGCGATTTGGAGCGCAAAGAAAGCCAGCCCCCCAGTTTATAAATATCACTACACCAATAAGCAGAAGATACTTTATCCCACCGAAGGCATAAAAAATCAAGCTTTCAACAAGTAATATGTAATTAGACAATCTAATTCTGCGATCTATTCCACCACCAGTGATTCTTGGAACACCATAGTACACCAAGAGACACAGTGGCAAAAAGATTGTGCAAAATATAAGTGAGCTAAATACCAATTTACTCTCCCTTTTCCTCTAAGATAAGTTTTCTAAGAGGTTTGTGTTTATTGAACCACCCTACAGTGAAATAACAACATAATGCACCTATAAATGTAATTAAGGTACAAAGAAATGCCTTCATTGCAAAGCTATATTCTTGAAACAGATCCTGCACCAATCTGATTGCATAGAACTGATTCAAATAAATCATAAGACTGGCTCTTCCAAGACCATAAAAAATTGGTTTGTCAAAAAAATCTCCCCATGGATTAACATCCAAAAAAGAAAGAATAACACCAAGCCAAAGCACAAAGATTACAGGATAGCTATAGTCCACATCCATCTTTGTACAGGCAAAATAGAATGCGGTTATATAGCAACCAAGTTCCAATAATGCCAATAATACTTTTCCAGTTTTTGTAAATTTGTATTTACTAAACTGACGAGTGAGACTGCAGGTACAACACCCCAATGCCATCTCCGATAAACCTCTAAGAAAGCATTTGTAGAACATACCTGTCCATCCATCTATACCTGCGATTCCATCAAACTCATGGTTCATATATCCCAAAATAAAAAGTGCCAACAATGGGCAAATTATTTTTACGAATACTTCATAATGTCGACGTAGCAATGGGTAAAAAATAAATGTGACCATCAACCACACATCCACATACCAGGTCAACTTATTGACCCAATTACTATCGAATCCAAACACCTGTAAAAAGAAAATAGATGCCCAGGAATCAACGACATACTGAAGCCTGTCACTAGTTGTCTTTTCCAAATAATACGCATTTACGATAATTGTAAGAATGATTGCAAAAAGATGGTACGGAAATATGTTCCAGAACTTCTTTTTCATTACAAGGGCTGTCTCTGTACCTATAAATTCTGTAGATTGCTCACGCTTTGCATATGCAGCCGATGCCAACAGATATCCAGATACAATAAAGAAGAATTCTACACCGATATATCCTCTTGCAAAGAAGTTCAATCCTGTATGTCCAAGTTCAATCAAATCATCACCAGCAAAACGCTTGTGAATATGAAAAAATAAAATCGCTAAGGCAAAAATAAAACGCAAAAACTCAACTCGTCCATTTCTCTTAGTTTTTGTCATACTGATTATAACTCTCCATCATGATTGTCATCGTCAAAGTCTACGTCACCACCCATATATTCACGGCTGGAAACGCGATTTGCCTTGCGCTGCTGTTCCACCTGTACAGAAAGCATTTCCTTCACATTTGCTGAGTTCTTTACGTTTTTGATTTCAAACGTTCCCAGACTCTTGTCTGAAGAAGTGACCAGGATTGAGCCTACGCCAAAAATTCTCTGGCCAAAGCTGCGCTTAAGCTGTAAATCTAAAATTCTATATAATCTAACTTCATTTTGTTCCAAGTTAAGAAAACCTGTCTCTACAAAAAATCGATCTTCACTCATACTATATTTTGTAAAGCTGAGAGGAAGACCAAAATGTCTTTTTCTATCGTGCCATAAAATATTCGCCATGATTACCTCCTTAATCAAATAATCGTCATTTTTATTATACCCATTCTGTAACTTTAAAACAAATAGGAGCCTATCAAATGATAAGCTCCAGATTAATTACTCTGTAGTTGTTACTTCCATAGTTCCTTCGTGTTTTGCAATCACATTTATAAGAAGTCTGCTAATAAAAAATGAACCAATTGCCAGTACTCCAAAGATTACAACCATTACCTTTATTGTTACTCCATCTGCTCTGACTGATTCAGCTGCAGCGCCAATATCCTGGCCTCCATTTCCAGCACTTTGTACTGCCATTTTCATAAAGGCCAACATAATAGTATTTGAACCATTAACAAAGAAATGCATCAAGATGGAGGTAACTGTACTACCACTGGCACGATTCGTATATGCGAATAATATACCCAACACCCATGCATAACAAAACTGATTAAAGTTTAGATGAAGCACACCAAACAAAAATCCTGAAAGAATTGCTGATGCTGCAAAGGGCATTATTTTATCAAATCTGTTTTGGAAAAATCCACGCATAATCAATTCTTCACTAATTGGAGCAATTATAGCTACTGCAATGAAAGTATTTAATAGTGAAGTGTTCATTAACAAATCCATAGATTGCACCATAGTATTTGGTACAAACAACTGGGAAAAGACATTTGCAAAAACAAACATCGGACTTGCTACCATAGTTAAAAATAAAGTAAGAAAAACTGTTCCAACTTTTATCTTTTTTATATTGTATGCCTCTAGAAATCCTTCACCTTTCATTCGTGTATACAAAACAGTTACAAGTACAAGTAATATATCTAAGATCAATGTGGCAACTAAAATATTATATTCGAAACCTGTGATCTCGAGAAATTTTGTTTTACCAAATGAAATTGCCATCACTATCAGTACTTCTATTACAAAAACACCAAGTAATTTTATAAATTCTTTTTTGTCCTTAAGCATTGTTTTTTCCTTCCTATGAATTGAATTTAACTTCTATTTTTCTGAATGTGAGCCAATTAATCAATATTCCTGCTATTACAGCCACAACTATTCCAATCCAGAATGTAATCTGAATCGAGTCCCCATTTGGAACTGTTTCAAATATAAAGCTCATAATAGCCTTATACCCTTTTTTCAATACAGCCAGATGTGGCCCTACAAAACATAAAAACATAAAGCAACCATAATAAATCCAATATGCAATCTTGCCGTATTTGATTATATTATTCGCAACCAGTCCTTCCAAGAGCATAAATAACACATAACAACATCCCGCAGCAGTAATAATAATGCTTTTTTCTACATCTATTAAAAGCACACATGCAAGAATTGTCATTATCATTATTTCAAGAAAATCTACAATTCTACTGTAAATAAAAAGTTTTTTTCTAGGCATTCCAAAAGCCAGACCCCTAGGTATCTCATCTACACTAATTAATATCTTCCAAAATACATTAATACCTATATATAATCCAAAAAAGGCACCAACTGTTATATGATAGGCTTTTCTAAATGATTCAGTTTCTTTAGCAGCTATTACAAGTAATCCTATTATGATAACAACAGCCATAAACGCAAACATAGCAAAGCACATTAATAAACCGCTCTTTTTTAATTGAGCAATTGCTCTAATATCATTTTTCATATTTCCTCCAAATTTAAATAACCATTAGCCTTTGATATAGTTTATACACCCATATTTCTAATACTATGTACAATATAGAAGCAACTAATCCAAGCAATGCAACACTGTATGGCGGGAAATCAAAAAAACCTAGACTACTCATAGCCATTGCATATCCAAATGAACCTGCTATTACCACAACCCCCAATATCACATATCTACCAAATTTTCCTACTGTAAATCCAATAATAACCCCGATTGGGCCTGCAATTATTGCAAATATTATTCCACTTAAAATATTTACTACATATCCTGTGTTGCTGGAAACAATCGCTACAATTATGTACAACAAACTGTTTATAAAAACTATTGTGAATTGCTTTATAATTTCACCCCAAAATATATCTTTTCTTCGTCCACCCATAGCAAGTACTATATTGTCGTACCAATTTGGGCCATACATGGAATAAACTCCATTCATCAAAATCACAAAGACTATTCCTAAAGAAAGCAAATTTTCTATGGCATATTCAATACCAGACATACTATGATTGCTGGCTTCCAAAGATTGAAACAGTATAATTACACTTTGGATTAATACGCACCAGCCGCTTGCCTTCAATCCTTCTATAAAATAGTACTTAGCGGACACTTTCGAAAGATTGCTCATATTAAGCCCCCTCCCTCTCATCTACACACATTGCATAAAACAAACTCTGTAATGGAACTGGCTCTACCTGAACCTCATTTCCAAAACTATCGACAGGCTCCTCAGCAAGAACTGTAACCACTTTGTTGCGTCCAATACTTTCTGGATGATAAATCTTGAACCCTTCTACTGCTTTGTTTACAGCATCTACCTCACCTGAAACACGATAAGCCCTAGACAGAAGATCTTCTGTATTATCTTCATACTTGATTTCACCATCATCAATAATAATTACCTTTTCAAAAAGAGAAGCAGCTTCTTCAATAATGTGTGTACTGATGATGAATGTTCTTCCTGTATTTGCATATTCCTCAATTACCAGCTTATAGAACTGTTCTCTTGCAACTACATCAAGTCCAGCCACAGGCTCATCCATAATTGTAATATCAGCTTTGCTGGCCAAAGCAACAATAATTGTAACTGCTGATAGCATACCCTTAGAAAGCTTGCTGATTTTTTTCTTTGTATCAATTCCAAATTTTTCAATAAGCTCTTTAGCATATTCCTCATCCCAGTTTGCATAGAAAGCTCTAGCTGTAGCCAAATACTCCTTAACCTTTAAAGTATTAGGGCCAAATATGGTCACCTGATTAATTTCTCTGGAATAACATATATGAGAAAGTGCATCTGCATTTTCCCATACAGGCTCACCATCCAATGTCACTGTACCTTCTGTAGCAGGATTTTGAGCTGTTAGAATAGACAGTAAAGTTGTTTTACCGGCACCATTCCTCCCAATCAAACCATATATTTTTCCTTCTTCAATATCGATATTTACATTTTTTAGGACTGTGTCCTTTCCATATTTTTTAACTATATTCCTACCAGATAATGTTCCCATAGTTCCTCCTTTATAATTACTCTACAGAATCAATCATTTTCTTTAACTCTGATCTGCTAACACCAATCAGTTTCGCCTCTGTGATAATCTTTTTTACAAAAGTTTCCATGAAACTCTTTCTTCTTTCTTCCATAATTTTCTCCTTTGCTCCCTTTTGTACAAACATTCCTATTCCTCTCCTCTTGTATAGAATTCCCTTATCTACCAAAAGATTGATGCCCTTCGCTGCTGTTGCAGGATTTATTTTGTAAAACTTAGAAAGCTCTGTTGTGCTAGGTACCTGCTCCTCTTCATGTAAAATATCTCGAAGAATTTCATCCTCAATCATTTCACCTATCTGCAGATAAATTGATTTATCTTCCCCTAAATTATCTAGCACCTGGCTCACCTCCTTATTCTGTTCGCTGGTTAATTACTTGTGTAATTAACCATATCACCAATCTATCCATTTTGTCAACTATAAATTGAAATTTACAAAAAAAGCCTGGCAAAGTAATAGTGATTTCCATAATCCCTATTACCTTGTCAGGCTTTGGTTTATACTAAAACTCCATTACCATTCCAACCTTAAGCTGATGAATTCTGTTTCCAAACTCGGCCTTCATGATGTCATACGCCCTATCCTTTGTACAATGTCCAGTATAAATCTGATCTATTCCAGTTCCACTAATATCCTGGGCAATTCGTTCCACTACTTTATCACGTTTATTAAACAAATGAAGACCACCAATTAAAGCATGCAGATGCTTGTCAGGAAATGTTCTTTTGACTTCGTTAATAATGTTTACTGCTCCACCATGGCAACAACTGTTTAATATAACAAGACCTCTATCCGTATCAAGCACTAGACTTTGTTCATGAGAGAAATCATCCGGCTTGGTGTAGGTCTGGCTTTTTCTATACATCATTTCACTACGGCCAATCCATTCTAGTCTGGCAGTTTTATGTGGAATAAGATACACTCCATCACACAATTCATAGTCTCCATGCAAAAGTTCAATTCTATCTGCATAATCCTCTAATAAAGTCTCTGGAATACCTATATACCTTTTAGAAAACAATTTCATATGATAACAATCGGGTGCCACTGATTCTCTCATATAAAATTTCGCCTTTGTGTTATCTTTGAAAAATCGCGGAATACCATTGGCATGATCATAATGAGCATGACTTAATACTCCATAATCAATCGTACTAATGTCAAACCCAAGCTTTTCCAGATTATCTGCAAATAACTCTGTTGAACCAGCATCAAGAAGAATTTTTTTATTTCCATATTCAACCAGAATACATAATCCCCATTCTCCCTTTAGATCACCATCTGGAATATTGTCCACTATAACAGTTATCTTTGTCTTTTCCATCTCATTGCCCCCTGTTAATGTAAATAAAAGCCAACTATCTTTTATAATCATCTGTGGAGTTTGTACAATAACGCCACCGTTTCAGTATGCATAGTATGACCGAATTGATCGCAGACTGTATACTTCTGCAAATGGTAGCCGTTTTCCTCAAGGTGCTTCAGGTCACGGGCTAAGGTGGCACTATCGCAGCTGACGTAAACAATGCGGTCTGGCTGCATTTTTACCATGGTATCTAAAGCCACTACATTGCAGCCTTTACGAGGAGGATCTACCATAATGACATCTGGATGAGACATCTTTTCGTAAATCTCAGGCAGTACTATCTCTGCTTCTCCGCAGTAGAACTCGGCATTTGATAGTCCATTGAGCTTTGCATTGGCCTTGGCGTTTTCTATGGCCTGTGGCACTACCTCAATTCCTATCACACGTCCAGAGTGCTTTGCCATGGAAAGAGAAATGGTGCCAATACCACAGTAGAGGTCCCACACTTCTTCCTTTCCAGTAAGTGAAGCATATTCTAATGCCTTACTATATAATCTTTCCATCTGATCATGGTTGACCTGATAGAATGAATTTGCACTGATATCAAAAGCGATGGTATCACCATTTGTAAGAGTAATGGTATCCCTGATAGCTTCCTTGCCATAAAGAACTTTTGTCTCATACCCCATGATGACATTGTCACGTCGAGTGTTAATGTTCAAAACCAATGATGCAAGAGTTGTCTCTACACTTCGTATATGCGATATTAGAGAATCAACCTTTGGCAATGATTCACCGTTGACTACTACACATACCATTATTTCGCCAGTTGCCCTACCTTCTCTCACCAGTACGTGACGAATTAATCCTTTGCCACTAGCCTCATCATAAGGAGCGACTTTGCATTCTTTCATGTAGTCTATTACCGCATATACGATATCCATACTCTTTTTAGAGCATATCTTACAGTCATCAGATGGAACTATTCTATGGCTTCTGGCCCCATAAAATCCTGCAATAATATTCCCTTCCTTATCTGTACCAATTGGCACCTGTGCCTTATTACGATAACGAAGTGGTTCTGTCATTCCAAGAATCGGCTCGCGAATAGAATCTACATAAGCTCTATCATATCCACCAATCTTTACTAGATTATTAGCTACTATATTGTCCTTAATCTCAAGCTGCTTTGCATAATCTACCTGCATGATTTGGCAGCCGCCACACTGCTTTGCATTGGGGCAGGCTGGCTCAACCCTATAAGGACTGGCCTCAACAACTTCTTTTAATGCAGCAAAACAATAGGTCTTTTTAACCTTTGTAATAATGACATCACAAACATCACCAACCACTGCATCTTTGACAAAAATGGTCACACCATCAGTGTGACCAATTCCAGCCCCCTCAAGGGACATATCTTCTATTGTTAATCTTACAATATCGTTTTTATTCATTAATTCTTTCCTGTTCTACGGATGTTTGAATCAAGCAGACGATTGAATCCCTGCCATGTCAAATTGTTCTCCTCAACATTCTCAAGAGCCTCGTAGATTGTCTCAAGCTTTGCGTCAATATTGTCCGCAAATGAAAGAGCAATTGCCTCTGCAATAGCTGGCTTCTTTGGTGAGCCAAACTCAAGCTCCCCATGGTGTGAAAGGATACAGTGAATAAGCTCTTTACGCTTTACCTCTGGGAATCCTTCGATAGTATCAATAGCTCTATCAATCATATTTGCACCAACATAGATGTGCCCAAGGAGCTGGCCCTCATCTGTGTAGTCGTTTCTAGGAAACTCTGAAAGCTCACGAACCTTTCCAATATCATGAAAGATTGCAGCTGTAATAAGCAAATCCCTATCCAAAAATGGGTACTGTCTACTAAAATAATCACAGTTTGTAGCAACTGAAAGTGTATGCTCCAAAAGACCACCTGTGAAACCATGGTGAACAGACTTTGCAGCCGAATGAGACTTGAACGCCTCGATGAAGCTCTTGTCCTCTACAAAATATTTATTAAGTAATGCTCTCATGTATGGAGCCTTTACTGACTGAATAAGCTTTGTCAAATCAGCCCACATAACATTAACGTCCTTCTTACTAGAAGGAATATAATCTGAAATCTCGAATTCGCCAGGATTAGCCTTGCGAAGACGCTTTATATTAAACTGTAATGCACCATTCCAGCTAGTGATATCACCTGTAACAGTGATGAAATCCAACTCATCATAATCGCTGATACCTTCGGAATCAACATCCCAAATTTTTGCATCAATAGTGCCTGACTTATCACATAGTGTCAGGGATTCAAACGCCTTTCCATTTTTAGAAATTCCCTGCGACTTTTTCTTGCACAAATATGTCTCTGTGCCTCTGTCTCCCTCTTTGAGAGTGTTAATATATTTCATTCAATTCTCCATTTCTAAGCTCCACAAGGAGCTGCAGCAATGCTGCCAAAAATCCTTTTTTATTATAAAGTATGACAGAATTATAATCAATCCTGATGGGAATCCTTTAATTCTTCTTAGGTTCCCATCAGGATTAACTATGATGCTATAATCTACATAATAAAAACAGGACTCAACCTCGAAGGATGAGTCCTGTTTTTGTGTTTTGGAATTATTCAGCCTCTACTGTAGGCTCAACTTCATTCTTTTTCTTTAAGTATGTCTTGATAGTACGATACTCAAGGAATGCAATCAGTAGGATTAGAAGTGCATCTACACCGTAGAGAAGTTTAACCCATGTAGGTAAACCTGTGTTTACAGCAGAATCATATGCACGACTGTTTACTACTGTGTAAAGGATGTTCTTTGAAGCCTGTCTCATTGCGATTACAGATGTAGCAGATGTCTGATCAGTAACTGTTGACTGCTCTGTCTCGTATGTAGCAAGCATGAGGTCACAACCGTTTCTAATCATTCTGTCTGAATCCTGATAGCCGTATCCACCGAAGTAGTCTGTCTCTGCAAGACCTCTGAAGCCCCACTCATCACGAAGTACTGTGTTGAGAAGTGGTGAGCATGCCTCTGCTGGGATTGTACCAATGTTGTTGAATGCAACCATTGTTGCAGCTGGGTTTGCATTCTTAAATGCAATTTCAAATGACTTAAGGTAGATTTCACGCATTGACTGCTCGTTGAGCCATGTGCAAAGAAGACCTGTACGGTTTGTTTCCTGGTCGTTTGTTGCAAAGTGTTTTACGTATGAATATACACCGTGCTCTCTTGCACCCTGTACTGCGTTTGCACACATCCAACCAGCAAGAACGCCATCCTCTGAGTAATACTCAAAGTTACGTCCTGCAAATGCAGATCTGTGTGTGTTTGTTGCTGGAGCATACCAGCCTGATACATCCATTTCGTTGGCCATCTTGCCAATTGAATCACCAAAGGCGTGTGCTAAATCTTTGTTCCATGTGCATGCAATCATTACTGCTGCTGGGAAACCAATTGAACCCTGGCCAGTAAAGTTGTTGTTGATTGAAGCAGGACCATCACAATCGTAGGTCATAACCTTTCCAATTGAATCAACTGCTGATGTCTCGTATCCACCAAGTGCGATAAGAGTGTTCATATCTGAAACTGTAAGCTCATCAAGAAGCTCATCCCACTTAGCATCGTCGTAGTCTAAGCCTCGAAGATCAGCAAGCTTAACACCATTTTTTGCACCTGTAGTAGGCATAACATCTGAGTCATTATTGTAGTCCGTTGGGTCATAATTTGTCTCGTTGAAATATGTTGCTTTGAGTTCGTCACCCATTTCGAATGATGTTGGAGCTGCAGTAGCTTCATCGTAATTAGCAAATCCATCTGTTCTTGAAAGGTATGTAAAATTTTCACCCTTAGCAAAATCAAACTGGTTTGTTGCTGCAACCTGATCTGAGTCACGCTTGTTTGACTCGTCGTATACTACAGTAGAATCAACTGTTACTGTATCTGTAGCAATTTTGTTGTGTGCGTCTGAATTAATTGAAATCTCATAATCACCTGCTTCAAGTACATAGCAGCCTTCCCCGTCTGTATCATAAGAAGCCATATCCTCTACTGGGAATGATACTGAAACTGTCTCTGAAGCACCTGGCTCAAGTGATGAAGTTTTTGCAAACTGAATAAGATTTGCAGCTGACTTCTCAATACCACCGTTTGTATATGGTGGATTATAGTAAACCTCTACTACATCTTTTCCGGCAACATCGCCAGTATTTGTAACTGTTACATCAAATGAAACTGTCTTGCCATCTGATGTTACATCACCCATTTCCTGAGTAAATGTTGTGTATGATAATCCATATCCGAATGGATATACAACCTGTGAATCGTAATCAAATTCCATGTTGCCAGCCTGTGCCTCTGCATAGGCTGTCTCATAAAATCTGTAACCAACATAAATACCTTCTACATAGTTTACAAAAGTAGGATATGACTTTCCGCCTTCAGCAAACATATTTTCTACACCAAACTCATCCATGTTTGTGTAATCGAAATCACCAAAGTTATTTGCTGTTGGAGTAGCAAATAAATCTGCAACAAATGTATCTGCTGTCTTACCTGAAGGATTTACCTCGCCTGCAAGAATCTCGCCAAGACCATCGAATCCTGTTTGACCAGTACCAGGGCAATAAAGCACTGACTTAATCTGTGGATACTGGTTGACGAAACCAAGTTCCATAGCATTTGCTGAATTTACAACTACAACTACTTTATCAAAGTTTGAAGTAACTTCGTCAAGAAGCGCCTGCTCTCTGTTTGAAAGCTCAAGATAAGACTTAGAAGCATCTAAATCATCCTTCTGATCTGAGTAACGCACTCCAGTTGCTCCAAAGAAGCCAGAGCCATCGTCACTAAATGTTTCTTTACCATCATATGACTGTGGAAGGTCTGCACCTTCTCCGCCAGAACGAGCGATAAAAAGAATTGCTGTGTCAGAATATTCCTTTGCATCCTTAATGAGGTTGCCATATTCTGAAACCTTTGGCTCAGGAATTGTCCAATCCTGTCCCATCATGCCAACTGTTGGTCTTTCTGATCTCCAGCCTGTATAAAAATCTACAAGATCCTGATTGTATTCGATACCAGCATCTGAAAGGCCTGTAAGGAAATCTACTGTTGGATATGATGCTGAAAGAGCACCTGAACCTGTTCCACCGTAGATTGGATTTGTTGAAGACCATCCAAATACATTAACTTTTGTTCCTTCTGCAAATGGAAGTTCCTTATCGTCATTCTTAAGAAGAACAACACCTTCCTCTGCAATTTCTGTACAGAGATCTTTTGCCTCTGCAATTGATTCTTCTGAAATTTTTCCACCGCCCATGGCCATGTTTACCATTGAATAAAGTGGTGATAACAATATGTTTGAAACAACGATAACCACTGTCAATAAAAACGCAAGCCATGCCTGCTTTCTAATAAAGCCTTTAAGAGGCTTTCTTAATTTCATCACCGCAACTGTGCAGATGATTGCAAGTGCAAGAACAACACCAATTATTATGAGCTGCACTTTAATCTGTTCGAGGACGGCTAATACGTCCGCAATGTTGATTGATAACATTCTCTCTTCTCCTTCCATTTTAGAGCCCGCTGGTTTTCCTAATCTTTCAAGCTCCCGCAGGGCACCTCCCATACCTTCGCATGGGCACCCTCCCGCCGGCGTAGGTCCTTCCCATGCTCGGCATGGTGCCTCCCCGCTCGCGCTTGCTTAGTCTGAGAAACCAGCTCATCTATAAGCCAAAAGTGATTACACCTTGGATTATCTATAATTATTCGTTTTTGGGGGTTTCTGGAAAGATGATCTTGTTTACGAAGAAGAAGACCACCATAGAAACGCCTCCGTTAAGTACTGTAGTTCCAATGTTATATACGAATGGAGCTACGAACTTTCCTGCTACTGCAACCCAAATACAATTGATTGAGTTTACGATGCAGGTGATTAAAATAAATGCAAGTATATACCATGCAATCTGCTTTCCTGCCTTATCGTGATTGCGGAACACCCAGAGCTTCTGGATTGGGAAATTAATACATTCACCAATAATCATTGCAATCATGTATGCTGTAAAATATGCCAAACCACCATGTGCCTGATCATATCCAAGAATATTCCACTGAAATGTTTCTCCAGCAATTGTAAGAGGAATGCCTGGCCATCCAAATGAACGGTCTCCTAAAAAAGCAAATGCAGCTGGGAGAAATGTAAGCAATAAATATTTAAATACTGTAATGGCATTACTTACTATTACAAATAAGCCACCCTCTCGTACCCATTTAGAAACTGCTGGATGTTTCTCTGCAAAATTGTTCCAAAAATTCATATCTAAATCTCCTAATACCACTAATTATTCTGACGTAAACGTGCTTCGTACTTCTTATTAGCTCTCTTATTTTTGAAAAAGCCTACGATGACGCCACCTAATCCTCGGAAGAAATGTCCGTTAACCATTGTGACAATCGATTCTGTCATTTCACGAGAAACTGCTCCGCCAGTCATCTTGCTCATAGCTCTAAAAGGCATGTTGTAGATAAACATAATATTCAAATCTGGAACCCCCTTCTCATTAGACTGATCCAGTTTTTTCTTTAAAATCTTATATACTAATCTTGCCAATCCACTCTTAGCATCTTTCATCTGACAGAAAGCGTCGTTTATATCAAGTGGACCAACCTTTTCCTCTGGAAGTGGCTGTGCGTATAGTTTTTCAAATTCCTCATAGTGAACATTGCGAACCTTTCCAGTCTTGTAGCTTGGAAGTTCATCAATGTTGTATGGCAAATCTGTAATTGTACCTGCCTTCGTGATAGAACCTGTCAGCTTAATATCCGCAACACTTGCACCAACATAAATCTGATATTCACCATCTTCAATTTCCCACTTGTTTGATACAGTTGAGAAGTAGCGGAATGTCTTGTCATCAAATGGAATCTCCACATCTACTGACTCACCCGCTTTGATCCATACCTTCTTAAAGCCCTTAAGCTCCTTCTTTGGACGAATGAGACCGGTTTGTTCCTTACCAACATAAAGCTGTGCTATCTCGGCACCATGGCGTTTACCTGTGTTTGTGATTGTAAATTTAACTCCATTATCTGAAACTGTAAGTGCGCTATACTGGAATGTGGTGTAGCTAAGTCCATAGCCAAATGGGAACTGAACTGCCACTTCAGCAGTATCGTAATAGCGATACCCGATGAATGGCCCCTCTCTATACTGAAGATTTCTCTTGTCCGTATTTGCATAATTAACAACTGAACAATCCGTATATGCGAATGGGTACGACTCTGAAAGCTTACCAGTTGGTATTTCTTTTCCGGTAATAATATCAAGTAAAGCCGAGGCACCTGCCTGCCCTGTAAGGTAACCATGAAGCAACGCTTGAAGTTTTGGGAGCCATGGCATCTTTACTGATGATCCAGCACTCATTACACCGATGATATGCTTGTTGTAAACTGTAAGTTCTTCAAGCTCCTTTATCTGATACTCAGGCACATCCATCGACATTCTATCTCCACCTTCTGACTCTGCAATTTCGTCAAGTCCAAAGAAGAATAAAACAACATCTGCATCCTGAGGATTCTCCACAACTATAAGGTCGTAATTCTTAATCTGCTCTGCAATTGTCTCAACCTTTGTTGAATTAACCTGTGAACTACCTGACCCCTGATAACGAGGCTTTTCAACGAATGGCCCTCTAAGACAAACCTTTGTGCCAGCCTCAATTGGGAGGATATCCTCGTCATTTTTAAGAAGCACTGCAGAATTTACAGCTGCCTTTTTTGCAATTGCATGATGCGCTTCCTTGTCGAATCCCTTGCCATGATCATTTTCTTTGAAATAAATAGCTGCCTCAATAATAGGAAGAATTGCTCTATCGATTTCCTCTTCAGTGATTCTTCCTTCACCTTCTGTAGCAGCCTTGATAAGCTCTCTTGCTGAGTCAAGACCAGGATTTGGCATTTCCACATTAGACTGGCACTTAACTCCAGCCACATGATCATTACTAGCTCCCCAATCTGTAACAACAATACCGTCAAATCCCCATTCATTTCTAAGGATATCTACCAACAAGTGTTCATTCTCATTGGCATACTTGCCGTTTACTTCGTTGTAGGCAGACATGATTGTCTTTGCCCCACCTTCCTTAACAGCAATTTCAAATGCTGTAAGGTAAATCTCACGAAGTGTACGCTCGTCTACTACAGCATTCATGGCCATTCTGCGATACTCACGAGAGTTCACTGCAAAATGCTTTGGGCAAGAGTAAACATGTTTACTCTGAATACCTCTTACATAAGAAGCTGCCATTTTACCGGCCAAAATTGGATCCTCGCTGAAATATTCAAAATTTCTACCACAAAGTGGAGAACGCTTCATGTTGAGACCTGGTCCAAGCAGCACATCTACATTCTGTGCAACTGCTTCTTCTCCAAGGGCTGCACCAATTTCCTCTCCCAGTGATGGGTCCCAACTGTTTGCTACAGTAGCTGCTGTTGGAAAACATGTTGCAGGAAGTGATGCATTAAGTCCCAAATGGTCGCCTGCACCTTCCTGGCGACGCAAACCGTGAGGACCATCGGAAAATGTAATTGACTGAATCCCCAAACGTTCAATATCACGTGATTCCCATTCATTCTTACCGCTTAAAAGTGCGGCCTTCTCCATTATTGTAAGCTTTGAAATTATTTCTTTAGCATCCATAGTAATCCTCCGTTTTCTGTATATTAATTTATCACTAGGCAGAAAAAAAAGTTGTCCCGAAGGACAACTTGTCGTTTTTTCATGATAACTTGCATTTGATACAGCTAGTTTTTATTTGCCAATATAATCTTTACTTTGAACCAGCCATCTTCGAAGCTACAATTCATTGCGCCACCATACTTTTCAGCTACCTGTGAAATGGATTTGAGGCCAAAGCCATGCTTTACGTTATCTTTTTTTGTAGTCTTTGGAAGATTACCATTTTTGAATAATCCCCTCTTTTCATTCTTTCTAAGTCTTACATTTGAGCTTTCAGAATAGTTTTCACACTCCACTATAATAAATTGATTACGAGAACGGACAGAGAGTGTGATAAGCCGTTTGTCTTTCTCCTCAACCTGTTGTGAAGCTTCTATGGCATTATCAAGGATATTACCAAAGAGAGAACAAATATCCTTCACATGGATATCCGATAATAAATCACCGTCCACCATGGCATTTAAGGTAATATTTTTCTTTTGGCACTGAAGACTTTTTGTAGTGAGAATAACATCAAGAACCTTATTTCCCGTATTCATAAAAGATTCCTGAATGGCAATTGCCTGCTCCATGTCCTCAAGCACCTCTGCGCGTCGAGCAGGATCATCCTCGTTCTTTAATGCCATGACATAGTGTTTCATGTCATGCATTTCTTTTCGAAGAGCTTCTGAATTATCTACAGCAAGCTTGTACTGTTCGTACTGTTTTTGAAACAGCTGATTAATGGCCGTACTTTCATTTTTTAAAGCCATTTCGTTTCGACGTCCCATTTCTGTCATCAACATCAGCATTCCTCCGAAATCAACCAAAGTCCTGACATATAGCATGTTCTCTGTAGCAGAAAATGGTGTTCTTGTATTTACGAAGCTGATATTTGAAATAATAAAAGCACCAACACCTGTTATTACAACGCTGACCAATTCCTTTGTGGTAATGTTTAAATTTCTATTTGGTGCTATATTCACACGTTCCACATTAAAATAAATACTGTAAGTACATAGGTACACAATGAGCATTACACATAAAGATGCAATGAAAGATTCCTTGTGTCCAAAACGTACCAACCAAACATATAGCTGCTTGTATAGACTGGCTGCAAACTCTGCCAAAACAAAGGCATGAATTGTAAGAACACCGCAATCTTTTGGCTTGATATCAAGCACCAAATACAAGGCAAGATATATCAATCCAACTGCTGCAACCATTGATATAATCCATAATGATAATGGAAGAATTCCTGCAACCCATTGAAAGGCAACTTGAATAATCAACACAGCTACGCATTGTCCCACAAAGGTTTTGCCATGATATTTCCTCTTGTAAATATTAAAATACACAAAAACCGCCAGCCATTCGGCAAGGGCGGTAAATAATCTAGGTGTGTCCTGTAAATTAACAGGATTTAGAAATTCGATATAATCCATTTTGTCCCCTTAAAGAATATCCTCTGTAAGAGCTGCCATAAACTCTTTTTTGCGAGCTCTACTTATTGGCAACACTTCTCCACTGGTCAATATTACTTCTTCCTTTTGAACTGCTTCTACATAGGAAAGATTAACCACATAAGCATTGTGACATTTACTAAAACCATGTTCTGAAAGCATCTCCTCAAATCTCTTTAATGGACCTAACGTAACATAATCCTGATTGTCACAATGGAGGATCACATTATTTCTTTGACTTTCAATATAATGAACAGTTTCTACATCAAGTTTCAGCTGCTTGTCATCTACGGAGATTTTTACATAGACATGCTGTTGTTTTGCTTTGACACGTGTTGTAGCCTTCAAAAAAAGCTGTTCAAACTGAGTATAGGGAACAGGCTTCAGTACATAACCCAAAGCATCAACAGCATACCCTTGTACTGCATACTGTACCGTGGATGTGATAAAGATAATGATTACATCTGAGTCTACTTTACGTATTTTCTCTGCTGCAGCCATGCCATCTAAGTGCTTCATCTGAATATCCAAAAGGATAATATCAAACTGCCCCTTGTAGTCATCTACCAAATCTATTCCATCAGGAAGATGTGAAATGACAAACTGCTCCTTATGCTCATTTCCATATTGATTTATGTAGTTTTTTAACAGATTTGCCTGCTCGACCTCATCCTCAACAATGCATACATTAATCATGTTTATAAAATACCTTACATTCAAACAAAGTTCAATTAAGACACTCTTTATATAATTTAACCTAAGACAAAATGAAAAATCCTTGTGGACCGTCTAGTAAAGAAGTCCACAAGAATATCTATTTTATAAGAAGTGTGCTCTAAGCTCATCTGCTGCAACAGGTGAAAGATATGCTGGTGCAATATCAAATACAGTCTTTGCACCTGTAACACCTTCACTGTTCAAACGTGATACCGCTCTTGCATAGGCAGTTAAAACTGCACCTGTGAATTCTGGATTAGAGTCAAGATTCAAGCTATATTCGATCACATGCTTATTTCCATCAAATCCAGTTTCGCCAGTGTAGATTACACTTCCTCCATGAGGAAGACCACTGTGGTTCTTCTTGAGTTCCTCTTCTGTAATAAAGTTTACTGTAGTATCGTAGTCAGCAAAATAGTTTGGCATTTCTTTGATTTCTTTTTCAATGCGAGCCTTGTCCGCACCGTCTTCTACTACCACATAACACTCTCTTGTATGTTTTTCTCTTGTAGTAAGCTCTGGATTTTCACCATTTCTAACTCTCTGAAGAGCCTCTGGTACTGGCACTGTGTACTGTCTGGCATCAACAACACCTTCGATACGACGAATAGCATCAGAATGTCCCTGACTTACACCCTTACCCCAGAATGTGTAGGCCTCTCCCTTTGGCAAGATTGATGTTGCATATAAACGATTCAAAGAAAACATTCCTGGGTCCCAACCACATGAGATAAGACCAATCTTTCCAGCCTCCTTTGATGCCTTTTCTACATTTGCAAAATGCTCTGGGATTCTTGCATGTGTATCAAATGAATCGATAACATTATAAAGTGCTGCGTACTTTGGAGTCATCTCTGGTAAATCTGTAGCACTTCCACCACAGATAATCAGAACATCAATATCTTCCTTTCCTGTATCCAAATCTGCTGTAGATTTCACTGGTACGTTAGTCTTCACTGTAACAGACTCTGGATTTCGTCTTGTATAAATAGCCACAAGCTCCATATCTTCACTAAGACTAACTGCAGCTTCAACACCACGTCCTAAATTTCCATATCCTAAAATTCCAACTTTAATCATCGTGATTCCTCCTGTCTTTTTTTCCTGTAGGTATTATATTGCTTGCAATCTAATTTTTCTACTATATTTCACTTTTATTGACAAAAATCCTCACCCTCATCATCATTGAGAAACACACAATATTGTGATAGGATTTAATCTATATGGGGGAAGCCCGATATGTTCTCTTCTAAATGAAGAGACTTAGTAAAGGAGAAGACGAAATGAAAAAAGTATTGTTCCCAAAGATAAATGGGTTTTTACACGGGGGCGATTACAATCCTGAACAGTGGTTGGATAGGCCTGACATCCTTAAAAAGGATATTGAGTTAATGAAAGAGGCTGGCATAAACACCGTAACAATGGGTGTTTTTTCTTGGGCAGTCCACGAGCCAACAGAAGGCAACATCAGCTTAGATTGGCTTTCAGAAATAATGGATCGTCTATACGATAATGGAATCTACACAGTCCTTGCCACACCATCTGGAGCCCGCCCTGCATGGCTTGATGAAAAATATCCATCCGCTATGCGTTGCAACGAAATGGGGGTTCGTAATCATCACGGTGTACGTCACAATCACTGTATGCAATCACCAGAATACAGGGAAAAAGTCCGAATCATTGATACTGCTTTAGCTCAGAAATTTGCAAAGCATCCTGGTCTTTTAATGTGGCACATTTCTAATGAATTAGGAGGATATTGCTACTGCGATACCTGCCGAAAGAAATTTCAGGAATGGCTTGCTGATAGATACGACCACGATATCAACATACTAAATAAAGCCTGGTGGACCACCTTTTGGTCTCACACTTACAACAGCTTTGATCAAATTGATCCGCCATACGCAAACGGTGAAAACTGTGTTCTTGGATTAAATCTGGATTGGAAGAGATTCTCAACCTGGTCTGCTACCGATTTCATGAAATTCGAAATTGATACACTACGTGCTGCTGGAGCAAAAGAACCAACAACCACCAACTTCATGGAAATGTTCTACGACTATGACTATCACTATATGAGCCAGTTTATCGATGTTATCAGTTGGGACAACTATCCTCAAAATCACAACAACTGGCAGACAGATGCAGCTCATATGTTGGAGCGTAGCTTTAATCATGCACTATTCAGAAGTTTAAAAGTAGATAAACCATTTATGATGATGGAATCTGCACCTGGTGTTGTTAATTGGCGACCTTACAATAAATATCGTCGTCCTGGTATGCACAAGCTTGTATCTTTACAGGCCTTAGCTGCTGGTTCAGACACTGTGCAGTATTTCCAGATTAGAAAAAGTCGTGGTTCATCAGAACAATGGCACGGTGCAGTCATCGACCATCTTGGAACAAATGACACCAGAGTATTCAAGGAAGTTGCTTCACTTGGAAAAGATTTAAAACGTATATACGAAGTCACTGGTTCCCTTTCAAATAATAAAGTTGCCATAGTTTTTGACTGGGATAATCGATGGGCTATAGATGATGCCTGGACTCTCGCACAGGATACAAAAAAATTTGACGAAACCTGTATGAGCATCTACAACGAATTTATGAGCCTTGGAATAGAGCCAGATATAGTTTCTTCTGACAGTGATTGGAGCAACTACAAAATTATCTGTGCACCAATGCTTTATGTTTTACACGATGGAATTGGCAAAAAGATTGCAGATTTCGTTGAAGCCGGTGGCCAATTTATGAGCACCTACTTCACTGGTTATGTAAACAAAGATTTACTAGCTAACCTTGGCGGTTTTCCTGGTGATGGACTTGATAAAATATTCGGTCTTCACTCAGAGGAAATTGATGCTCTTTACCCAGAAGATCAAGTATCTATCAGTATTTTGGACAAAGCTGACAAGCGTTCACATTCAATTCAGGTACATGATTATCAAGAAATGCTTCGCGATGTTACAGCTGATGTTCTTGCAAGATACAAAGACGATTACATGGCTGACACTCCTGCTATCACAAGAAACAGCTATGGTGAAGGCCACGCATATTATGTAGCCTGCCGCACAGAACAGAACGACCTTGAGTTTCTTTATAGAGAAATGTTGGAACATGCTGGTATTTCATACAGAAAAATACCAGAAGGCATCGAGAAGCATAGCCGTTTCTCTGATGATTATAGATACGACTTCTATCTAAACTGTACCGACAAACCAATTGCTATTAAGGATATCCAAGGCATCGACATCCTTTCTGACGAAAGTGTAGAGCATCAGCTCACCCTTGAAAAATACGGGGTAGCGATTATTAAAAATCATATCTAAAAAAAAAGACTTCCTTTAAAGTATTACTCTAAAGGAAGTCTTTTTTACTAAAATGGCTTTTCCCAATGTTTACCATTTACCTTCACACTACCAAATGAACAATCAGCCTCGATATTATTATCAGATGTTTCTGGTGCATTTATCACAATATCACCTGCAGAACAGTTACATTGAATTTCGTTATATTTACCTGCAATATCAATATCTCCAGCATTAGCATTTACTTCGATTGCCTTTACATTAGCATCAACATTTATGTCTCCAGCGTTTGCCTCAATTTCTATACTGTCTCCTGAAAGATCATTAATATCAATATCTCCTGCATTTACTTCCATATCAAGAACTGTAACCTTTATTCCCTGGATATCTATATCACCTGCGTGAACATCCATGACAATATTATCAACAGCGTCCTTTGGAATCACAATATCTACTCTGCTATCATCATAAAGATTATTTACATGTGATACTTTCTTAGTCTGGTCAATTATTAATTTGCCTTTTTCCACCTTTACTGTTGGCTGGCACTTTTCTGGGAATGTAGTACTTACAGAAAGAGCATTTCCAGAAGTTATATTAATGTCTGCAGCATTCATATCAATAACAATTTCTTCTACTGTCTCATTTGAGAAATCATATGCCTGCTCTTTGGCATCCCCCAGATTTACCTTTGTTCCAAACCAACTAAATTTGAAAAAACTGTATGTATGTCCAAATATAGCAACCACCACAACAACTAATGTTATCAACCATATTATCAATAAATACTTTTTAGTCCACTTCTTATTTTCCATGATTTATTCCTCCTCCGCTTCAAATGCAACAATAAGTATCCTATGAAGAATTGCTGCAATTGGCCAAATAATCCATGTAATATGCCAATACATTGTAACAAAGCTAATCATAAGATATAAACATGTGATTGTTGGCCAATACACTTCCATTACACCTTCAGCGAACTTGCTGGTATACACGATGTCCCCATTATCTCTTCCGTAACTACCGCTAATAGTTGTGGAATCGTTTAATTTCAAAACCTTGTCATAACTTCCCATAACTGTGCATGCATAAATAATCATCAATACGCCAACACCCACAAAGTAAAATATACAAAGAGATAATGAATCCGTAATATCAAGTGCTACAACTGGTATCCAAAGAATAAACAGCATAACGGCTACACAAATCATCAATGCATGTGCAGTTCTAAATGCTTTACGCTTTGACTTGACCATATCCGCAGTCGCCATGTCAATCTGGCAAAGCTCCTTATCAAGGAAACTCCACTCGCTACCTCTAATCCCTGCCAAAATAAAAAGTGCCACCGCAACAGCAATACTTACAAACATTCCAGAAATTCCAAGTCCCTCAGCGAATCTGCTTTTACTAAATAGCTCAGATATCACTGGCCAGGTAACAGATGTGATGCATAGAAGTACTCCAACACCGATTAACAATCCATTAACTCTGACAACTCCTAAAAATGTTTCAATCTCATCCATTCTAAGGAAATGTCTTGGTCTGGACTCTTCTCGATCATGAGATTCTTTAACTTCCTTTTGGAGGCCAAGATCCTCAGCCAGTTCATCCAGATTGCCAAACTCAGAAATAACAGTACCTACAGCAGTATTTTCATTAACACCATCTTCTATCATTTCGTTATATTTATCTTCCATCATCTGCAAAAGCTCGTCCTTAGCTTTTCTGACTTCAGGAGTATTTGGCATGCTTGCAAACATTGCTTCTAAATAACTCTTTATTGTTTCCATATTTTTCTCCTTTAAATCCCCTAACGTTCAATAAATCGTTCAATTACTTCTTTTGTCAAATCCCATTCCTCACACTTAGTGTGATAAAATGCCTTACCGGCCTCTGTCACCCTGTAATAGGTTCGCTTCTTGCCATTTCCTTCAGGATCTGGGTCTGCAACGAATGATTCGATATATCCGTTTTTCTCCATTCTAGTGAATGCAGAATAAAGAGTTGTTTCCTTGATTATGTATTTCTCTTCAGTTATCTGTTTAATCTGCTTTGATATCTCATAACCGTAGGATGGCTCTTTTATCAGGATACTAAGAATCATGGTGTCGTTGTAGCCACGAATTACGTCACTACTAATCTCAACCATATATATCCCTCCTATGTCTATCGTACTACGTCTATCATACTACGTCTGATGAAGTATTTCATCTGTTGAAGTAAATATACTACGACAGCCGAAGTATGTCAACACCTTTTTTAATTTTTACAGTGGGTGGAACTATTATTGGGGTGTGTGACATAAGTGTGATAATTCGTATGATATTATTTTTTCAACAAAAGGTGCTACGGAAAATAAAAAAGTAGCCGATAAGATATTTAGAACAAAAAAGATTCTAAAAAATTCATAGGAGGATTTTAAAAAATGGTAATTGGTGAAATCATTAAATGTTGCACAATCGAGGAGGTTTTTAGAAAGGCTTTTGACTTACAAAGTCAGGGAATTAAAACAGAGTTTGTAACAGCCAACACTCTTAGAGTAGTTGGATTTGCATAAACACAATTTTGGTAATAACTTTTTCTTTTTCATTTTATTTCTTCCTTTTTACCCAAAGAAAAATAGCTACCGGGAGCGATTGCTCCAGGTAGCTATTTTTTATCCACGTGTTCGCAATGATCTGTACATGAACAGGCAAAGCAAAATTTCTCCAATCATTGAAAAGAAAAAAATCAATTCAAAATTTCCGGTGGCTGGTCCTATTGCTGAAAAAACAAACATAAAAAATCCAGCTAAAAAGAAATTAGGTTTTTTCTTTTTGATCCATACCCATATTCCTGACCCGATTACAGGAAGTACTGTTCCAAAGGATAAAAGTCGTCTTACCTTTTCGGCCCATATTGGTGTAAGGTCAGATGTAACATAGCGATATGTTTTGCCTAAAGTCTCAGGCTCCAACTTGACAGCAAATCCCTGAGCTGTACCCACAACCATTAGTATGATGGTTGCTATCCAAAGAATTTGCATTGGACGCTTTTTTAATTCCAAAGTATATCCGCATATTGGAAACATAAGCGGAATCAACATGCCATGGGCGATAAAGCGTACCTTACTTATACTTTCAGTCATCCCATCTGGATTTATTGAACCTAATGCAATCAAAAATGCATCAAGGAAAAGTCCTATGGCAACCATAAGCATACAAAGTGTAAGTGGACTTTTATCCCTGGAAAACTGTCTGAAAAACAGCATCATAAACCCTAGCTCAATCAACACGATTAGGCCTATTCCAATATTCATATACTCGATTATAAAACTATTCATATTACTCTCATTTCTAAAACTATTTATTTGAATGTAACTATTGTTACACCGGCATCGCCCTCTCCGAATTCACCAAGATGGAACTCTGCCACATTTTTGCATTTACGAAGATACTGCTGTACCCCTGCACGAAGTGCACCAGTACCTTTACCGTGTACTACACGCACTGATGTAAGATGACTGATATAAGCATCATCCAAATATTTTTCCAGCTTCGCAATACCCTCGTCTACTGTACAACCAAGAAGGTTTATTTCTGGAGAAATTGAAGCTGCTTTATTGAAGCCACCGTAAGTCATGTTCTTTACTCTGGTGCCCTTCTTTGGTACAAACTTATCTTCTTCCTCAATAAGAACAAGATCCTTGATATTTACTGTAGATTTCATGATACCCATCTGTACCTGCAAATCTCCCTTTCCATTAGGAAGCGTGCACACGTTTCCAGTCAAATTCATTGAAAGTACTTTGACCTTGTCACCTACATGAAGGTTTGTTGGTACATTATGATTTTCCTCAACCTTCTTTTCTTCCTTGGCCTTGCTCTTTGACTTGTTAATGTTTTTACCAAGGGCTGCACGTTTTGCTTCCATGGCAGATATATTGCCTCCGCCCTTGCCAAACTTATTGAAGTCTCGGATTGTCTCATCTGCAATATTCTTTGCCTCCTGAAGGATTGCCGCAGCATCTTCATGAGCCTGTCGAATAAGTTCTTCACGCTGAGTCTTTATCTTCTCTTCCTTGGCGGTAGCGTTTGCAAGCTTTGCTTCTGCTTCCTTGAGAGCAGCAGCTGCTTCTAAAGCATCTTCCTCAACCTGATGGCGTTTCTGCTCCAGATCAACCATCAAATCCTCAAAGGATTTATCATTTTCTGAAAGACGTCCCTTAGCATCCTCTATTAAATCTGTTGGAATACCAAGCTTACTTGAAATAGCAAAAGCATTTGACTTTCCTGGCACTCCAATTATCAATCGATAAGTAGGACTAAGTGTTTCCAGTGAAAACTCGCAGGATGCATTCTCAACTCCTTCTGTAGAAAGGGCATATACCTTCAGCTCACTATAATGAGTTGTGGCCATGGTACGTACATCAAGGGTGTGCAGTCTATCAAGAATTGACTGAGCCAGAGCAGCACCCTCCTTTGGATCTGTTCCTGCACAAAGCTCATCAATAAGGATTAAAAACTGAGGCACCTTTTCTGGTGTCATAGTGCCATGAAGCACCTTTGAATGAACATAATCCTTTTTGTACTTTGCAATCAACTCCTCTGTCTCTTGTGAATAGCTTCCACTATTAATAGCTTCCAAGATGTGTACAATGTTTACCATATGAGATGAGAATGTTGATAACGACTGCTCGATAGACTGCTCATCACCAATATCAGCATATACATCATCGAATACCGCAATCTGACTTCTATCCTTTGCTGGTATATGAAGACCAGCCTGAGCCATAAGTGTAAGCAAGCCACAGGTCTTTAAAGAAACAGTCTTACCACCAGTGTTTGGACCAGTTACAAGAAGAAGATTGTAATCTTCTCCAAGCTTGATGTCTGTAGCAACAACCTTCTTTGGATCCAAAAGTGGATGTCTTGCACCTCTCAGGTTTACAATTCCGTCCTCGTTAAACTCTGGATTGCTTGCATTAAGCTCGATAGCGTAACGTCCCTTTGCCAGAATAAAATCTATCTCAGTAAGTAATTCGAAATTACGAATAATTCCTTCTGAAACATCAGCAATTCTATTGGAAATATTTGCAAGAATTCTCTCTATCTCGTCCTGTTCGCGAACCTGAAGCTCTCTCATCTCGTTGTTCAAATCCACTGCCTGCATTGGTTCAATAAAGAAAGTACTTCCTGTAGAAGATTGGTCGTGAACCATGCCTGGAACTCTGGATTTATAATCAGAACGTACAGGCAGACAATATCTTCCCTGTCGCATAGTAACAACAGGCTCTTGTAAATAGCCCCTTGTTGTACTGTTGTTGAGAAGAGAATTCATGACACTTTTTATCTTGTCATTTGTGCGCTGCATTCCTCTTCGAATCTCATAGAGAGCAGGGCTGGCATCATCTGCGATGGTCTCCTCATCAATGATGCATCTTCTGATTTCATTCAGAAGGGGCACCTCTGGTGATAATCCATTGAAGTAAAAAGACATTGCATCCTCTTCCTCCATCTGACTACCATATTTGGCAACCCGCTTGGTAACTTCAAGCACGCTTGCTACTGCAAGAATCTCTTCTATGCTAAGAGTTGAGCCAAGCTCTAATCGCGCTAAAGATGGACGCAAATCTGTAGTACCACTTGCACTAACATCTGAAAATTTTACAAGACGATTGAAAGCACAAGCAGTTTCCTGCTGCATCACCTTTATTTCATCAATATTATTTATAGGAAGGAGCTCCTGACAACGTTTCTTACCTGACTCACAGGTGGCAAACTCAGACAATCTTCCTATTATTTTGTCATATTCAAGTGTTTTTAATACTTTAAGATTCATTGTATTATCCTCAATTTCCTTTGTACTTACTGATACTAACACGGTCTGTATTTCTTGGCAATATACATCCTATCAAACATTTTTCTCTAAAGTGTTTGATATCTTTCGGACAATTATCACACTAGTGTCCATTAACTCCTTTACCCCATTGAAGTCCTCCTCACAGTAAGATATTTTCTTAGAAGAAAATGAAAGGGGTTTTTATGAAAAAGTATTCTCTTACAGCAGCACAAAACATGCATTATCAATGGATTCGTCAATACAACACCCAGCAAGTTTCTGGTTTAAGTATCGTGGCATCCCTAAAAGCAGATTTAGATTTCGAAATATTAAAGAAATGTATTTTATTGGAAATCAAACGATACGGATGTCTTAGAGTTCAATTTACAAAACCAGATAAAAATAAAGAAATAAAACAATATATCACAGATAAAATTCCTAGCGATATACCAATGAAGGATTTGTCAAATATGACAATGGAAGAAGCAGATAATACAATGCAGTCATGGGCTTACAACACATTTGTTGGAGATGACATTCCAATGTACGAGTTCTTCCTGGTAAACCTTCCAGAAGGATATAAGGGATTTTTCCTTCATATGGATCACAGATTGATTGATTCTTGTGGGGTTGTGGTTATGACAAACGATATTATGTCCCTTTACACTCACTATAGATTCAAATCAGATATGCCTGAAGATTTGGCTGATTACGAAACTGTACTCGAAAAGGATTTGAAGAAAGCCAGCAATGAGAAACGATTCCAAAAGGATAAGAAGTTTTGGGATGACCAACTGGATGAATTGGGTGAACCACTCTACTCTGATATCCAAGGACCAATGGTGCTTGACAGAGCAAGACAAGCTCACAACAATCCAAACCTTAGAGCTGCAGATATCGAGTTGAAAGAACTATTTGTAGCAGTAAAAGATTATAAATTGGAAGCTGAACCTACAAAAAAGCTTTTTGATTTCTGTCAAAACCATCAGCTTTCTATGACAAATCTTTTGTTACTTGGAATGAGAACATATCTTTCAAAAATGAACAATGGTCAGGAAGATATTTCTATTCAGAATTTTATCTCACGTCGTTCAACTCAGGATGAATGGACTTCCGGTGGAAGCAGAACTATCATGTTCCCTTGCAGAACCCGCATTATGCCAGACACAGATTTTCTTGAGGCCGCATATCAGATTCAAAATATGCAGAATCAAATATATATGCATAGCAATTATGACCCTGCATTCATTTATGATGAAATCAGAAAACGTTACGGTACTCCTGAAAACACTACCTACGAAAGCTGTTATCTCACATATCAGCCAATGCCTGTCAAAATGGAAAATCCATTCTTGAAGGATATTAAAATGCATTCAAAGTGGTTTGCTAATGGTGCAGCCACCAAAAAAATGTATCTTACAGTTTCACATACTGAGGATGGTGGGATGAACTTCTCATATCACTATCAAACTGTAGATTTAAATGAAAAACATGTAGAACTGTTTAATTACTATTTAATGAAGATAATTTTCACAGGAATTGAGAATCCTGAATTATCAATCGGGGAACTTATTAACATTGTTTAGGAGGTTATGAAAATGTCTATGGAAAGTAAATTTAAGGAATTAATATCTCAGTACTGCCAGTCCAGCCCAGAGGATTTGAAAAATGATATTCGATTTAGAGAAGATTTAGATTTCAGCTCGCTTGATTTCATGTCATTTCTTGGAGAACTTGAGGATGAATTTGATGTTGAGCTTGAGCAGGATAAGATTGTTCAAATCCGTACTGTTGGGGAAGCACTTACAATGATTAAGGATTTACAGGAGGCAAGCTAATGAAAAAATTTCTTAGAATTCTCTGGTTTAGATTCGCTGTGGAGTTTCACAATTTACAGGAGGTAGCTTAATCATGGAAAATATCCGCACTCTTTGGGATAATACAGCAAACAGTTTTTACAATCTACCTGCTGTAAGATGGCTCAACAAAAAAGAAATAATGGAAGCCACCTATGATGATGTGAACTCCCTTGTAAAAAGTATTCGTGCTGGTCTTTTCAGCACTGGTTATTCGGAGGCACACATTGCACTTATAGGCGAAAGCAGTCTTCAATGGATTGCCAGCTACCTTGCCATTGTAACTGGAAATAATGTAGCTGTTCCTTTGGATGCACTCCTTCCAGCTGAAGATTTAATTGATTTATTGAATCGTTCTGAATCTCAGGTATTGTTTTTAAGTCCAAAGCTATCCGCCCTTGCAGAACCTGCACTTAAAGCTTGTCCAAACTTAAAGCAAATATGGCTTCTTCAGGATTCATATGAGCTCACTATTCCAAACGCTCAAATTGGAGCTCTTCCTGAACTGGTGGACCTTGGGCACAATAAATCAGATATTATTGATGCCTCAGCAAATTCCATTGCAACAATCATTTTTACATCAGGTACTACCGGCAAAAGTAAAGGTGTAATGCTCACTCAGAAAAATCTTTACGATAATGTAGCCAATGTAAATTATGTTGTTGACCCTGGCTGTGTTATGATGAGCGTTCTTCCAATACATCATGCATACTGTCTTGTAATGGATTGGCTCAAAGGATTTTCTCTTGGTGCAATTGTTTGTATCAATGATTCCCTTATGCATATGGTGAGAAATATGCATATTTTTAAGCCTACCGTAATGCTTATGGTTCCACTAATGATTGAATCCATTTACAAGCGTCTTGCTGCAGCAAGTGAGCAATACGAAAATGCGGATGCAGCTACCCTGGCTCAGGTTCGTGCTGGTATATATGAAAATATCTTTGGCGGAAATCTACAGATTATTTTCACAGGCGGTGCCCACTTGGACCCATTCTATATAGACGAATTTGCTAAATATGGTATCGATATTTTCGAAGGCTATGGAATGTCAGAATGTTCACCTGTCATCACCACAAATACCGTTGAATGCCACAAACCTGGCTCTATTGGAAAACCTCTTGCCAATGTAGAGTTAAAATTCGAAGATGGCGAAATCCTTGTACGAGGCTCAAGCGTAATGAAAGGCTATTATAAAATGCCAGAAGAAACTGCAGCTGCCTTCACTGATGGTTGGCTTCATACAGGCGATAAAGGGTATTTGGATGAGGATGGCTATCTATTTATTAATGGACGTGTTAAAAATTTAATTATCATGTCAAATGGTGAAAATATTTCTCCTGAGGAAATCGAAAATAAACTAAGCCTTAATCCTATTGTAGGAGAGGTTATAATTTCCGGAAATGGAACAGGCCTTACAGCTCATATTTATCCAGATCAGGATTTTATTGATAGAAAAAATCTTTCCAATGATGATATCAAAAACTCTCTGCAGGATTTCATCGACACATACAATAGTGCTCAACCAAGTTACAGACATATCACAAATCTAGTCGTAAGAAATGAGCCATTCATCAGAAACACTACTGGAAAGATTAAAAGAACTGCAATAGCATAGCTCCCAATCTACTTTTCTATATAGCTTAAGCCCCTATCTCGTTTTTTGAGATAGGGGCTTATTACTTCTTTGCTGATTCTCTTGAAGCATCAATACCTTCTTAGCTACAAGATTTATATAATCATTATTATCCCTGAAACAATTTTAATTAACAGGTTTAGCAGCTATTGGCTGATCATCCTGAGCTGATGCTGGTGTAAACTCTACTATTTCACCTGTTGAAGACTCTGAACTCTGTGTTTCATCAGCCTGGCCTTCCTGCTGCTGTCCTTCTGTTACTTCTGTCTGATCTGACTGTTCCTGACTATCTGTTTCTTCAGTTTTCTCCTTGATTGGAGTGCCCATTCCTGAGCTCATATAAGCAACTATAGGATTAACATTTGAACGAATATAGTTTGCAGGGCAATCAGTATTATTATCCTGAATCACATATGCCTTACCTTCAACCTGTTTTTCTTCAATTAATGATTTCTCAGTAGATGTGAAATCTACTAATACTGAACCATTTGCAGTTTTATCACCTTCTGAATATAGTTCAAGGTAATTTAATACATCAACGCAGAAATCAGCTGACATAGAATCTGCAGTAATAAATCTATCTGTGAAATCTTGTGTTGACTGATATACTGGTGAACCATCTTCATATACCGGAGTTACCTTGGAAATAATCTCATCCAGTGGTGTACTAGACCATTTATTACTATCTGTCATAGTTCCGTGCATTTCACTTAAAATAATATCCAGACCCTGTTTTAAAACCTTGTTGTTTATAACATATGTGTCTTCGCCATCTGCATCCTTGTATTTATACCATGCAGTACCTTTGATACCATATTTTTCACGATATTCTGCGTTGTCGGTTACCAAAGATGCTAAATACAGGCACGCAAGATATCCTGAAGAGTATGCACTTTTATCATTCTTATCGTTATCGCATTCCTTAAGCTGCATTAGATTTTCAGGATTATCATAGCTCTTTACAAGCTTATCTGCTGTATAGCCTATAATATTTCCATACTCATCCTTGCTAGAATCATATCCATAGTAAGTTTTATAATTTCCATTCCAGTATGTATATGCATTTTCTACACAAGTAGCAGTACCTTCAACAAACCAGGTTGGGTAATGTAAATTAGTATAGTTAAATGCTGCTCGACCATCTTCATAATCATATAATGCACCGGTCATACCTTTTCTGTTATAATCCCTCATAAATGTATGCATCATTTCATGAACTATAGTGTTATCAAGCTCATCTCTCTTTTCACCTTCCAGTCTCCAAATTCCATCTGGCCCTTGAACAAATGAATCTTCCAATCCCCTTACATTTACGCCTATTAGATTTTTAATATTACCTTTATAGACGCCATATTTTGTAGTTATACCGGTTTTCTCATCTGTATAAGTGTCATAACCATCGATATCATGACGGAATGATGCGTATGCAACTGCGTCCTTATAATCCTCGTATTCAGGCTTAGTATAAGCATCAGTTTCTTTATCGTAATGGAGCATAAGTGCATCATCATAATAAATATATAAACCTATTTCTTTTGATAACTCATTATTATTTGCAGCTCTTGTATATGATGGGAAGTTATCTATCAAAAGATTTACAGCCTGTGGCTGAATTGTGTATCTTACCAATTCTGCCAGAACAGCCAACTTCTCGTAGCCAACCTTTTCAATGGCTTTTTTATCACAATGCATTTGTACCAGACGAATTTCCTGTTCTGTTAATTCATGCTTTACTTCCTTAGCAGCTTTCTCACTATCTATTTGACTTTGTGTTGCCTGAATATTGGTTCTTACGTACTGGTCAACCTTTTCGCCCTCTTCAGCAGTAATTTTTGAACCTGCTCCGTTTGCACATGTTATGTACTGTATACCAGTTTGTGGATCACTGATAATCACAAGATTTTGTCCTTCGTAAATCTTGTCCATATACTCTGGTACAGTTACATGTACTTTACTATTACTTGCTTTTGCTTTATATCCATCTGGAATATAGAAAGCAAATACTGGATAAGCTTTTACTCCTTCACGAGCAATGTTACATACATTTCCGTATTCATCAATCCATACTACTGGAATTTTCCAAGTATCTCCATTATCTGCAACGGCTGTTGCTACTACTGATAGTGCCTTTCCAATTGCAGGCTCTTCAATTCCTGTTAATTTAATGCTTGAAATCTCTTTAGCATCCTTTTTAGATGTTGCTATATGAGTGAATTCTACTTGTTTGAGTTCTGCTGCATTAGCATATAGCGGAACATAATTCTGAGCCAATAATGTTGCTGAAAGTACTGCACTAGCGATTCTTAAATGCTTTTTCATAATTCAATCCTCTTTTCTATTTTTTCTTAATTTGTTTGTTTTGTTTAGTACAGTACGTAATATAACATTCCATTTATCACAACAATGTCACACGTAATAGGTAGATATAAAAAAAGATATTAGAGCCTCGAACTCCAATATCTTTTTATTAATCCATAAATGGAAGCACTCCATTTAAAAATACGGTAGTTAATATATCAGCAATTTCTTCCGGATTAGTCTTGCACTCCTCAGCTGTCCATTTATGAAGCACACCTAGATTAATTCCAATGGTGGCCGCAATGTAATAGGAGAATCGCTCCTTATTTTTAATATTCTCAGCTCCTTCTTCACTTATTTCTGCAACATAACGATGAAACATCATCATGGACTTTTCTAAGAAACTGTCCCCCCTGGGACTGTGAAGAATGCTAGAGAGAAATGAATTCTCCTTTGTGTAATTACATATAGCAAGAAAATATGAATGGCAAAGCTGGCGATCCCCTTTTGGATGAAAGCTCTCCATCAATTCAAAAATATCGTTAATAGTCTTGTCTTCAGCTGCTGAAATCAAGGATGGTATGTTTTCATAATGATTATAAAAAGTACTTCTTACAACTCCTGATTTTTTTACCACGTCTGACACTGTAATCTTTTCAAATTGCTTCTCTCGACTAAGCAAAAAGAAAGATTCAATTATAGCATCTTCAGCTGTGCTATATCTCTCGTCTAATTCATTCATAACATCTCCCAATTATCAAAAAACCACCCTGTAGGCACAATTACCATAACAGGGTGGACTACATTTTATTTAAAAATAGGCTTTAAAGCATCAGCAAGCTTGTCTTTCATAGCCTCAGCTTCTGCAAGATCCTTGCCCTTTGTAGTGAAGTAAGCCTTAATCTTTGGCTCTGTACCTGAAGGACGAACAACAACTGTGCTGCCATTCTCAAGGCCATAGATAAGAACGTTTGCTGAAGGAAGTCCTGTCTCAGCTGTGTTCTTGTAATCTGTAACCTTTGAAACTGCAATACCTGCAAAATCTGCTGGTGGGTTCTCACGAAGTGAGCTCATGATACCTGCCATTGTGTCCATACCTGAAAGTCCAGGGAACTCAAATGAGTCAACCTTGTTGAGATAGCGACCATACTCTGCATAAATCTCCTCAAGACGCTGCTTAATAGAGCTTCCGATGCTGCGGTAATATGCAGCCATCTCGCAAATAAGCATTGAGCCAATAACAGCATCCTTATCACGTACATAAGGACCAGCAAGGTATCCGTATGACTCTTCGAAACCGAAGATAAATCTGTCAACTTCGCCATCTGCCTCAAGGCCAGCAATCTGATCACCAATCCACTTGAAACCTGTAAGAACTGAACGAAGCTCTACGCCATAGTGCTCTGCAACTGCATCTGCAAGTGGTGTAGAAACGATAGACTTAACTGCTACAGGGTTCTTTGGCATTGTGCCCTTTTCGATACGTCCTGCTGCAATGTAGTCAAGAAGAAGTACACCAACTTCATTTCCAGAAACAAGCTCATAGCTTCCATCTGGGCACTTCATAGCAATACCAACACGGTCTGCATCAGGATCAGTAGCAAGCATAAGATCTGCGCCCTCTTCCTTTGCAAGCTCAAGACCAAGCTTGAGAGCATCAAAGATTTCTGGGTTTGGATAGCTACATGTTGTGAAGTAGCCGTTTGGGTATTCCTGCTCAGGAACGATAGTGATATCTGTGATACCGATATCGTTAAGAACACGTGTAACTGGCACTAAACCAGAACCATTAAGTGGGCTGTAAACAAGCTTAAGACCAGCAGTCTTGCAAAGACCTGGACGAACCTGACGCTCCTCGATTGCTGCGTAGAAAGCATCCTTGCAATCATCGCCAACGAACTTGATAAGTCCCTTCTCAACGCCCTCTGCAAATGACATAACCTTTGCACCTGTAAGTACATCAGTCTTCTGTATCTCAGCATATACGATAGCTGCAGCATCATCTGTCATCTGGCAGCCGTCTGGACCATAAGCCTTATAACCATTGTACTTTGCAGGGTTGTGTGAAGCTGTCACCATGATACCTGCATTGCATTTATAATATCTTGTAGCAAATGAAAGTGCTGGAACTGGCATAAGTGCATCGTAAATACGAACATTAATACCGTTTGCTGCAAGAACACCAGCTGCTGTCTTTGCAAACACATCACTCTTAAGACGTGAGTCATAGCTGATAGCAACTGTCTGATTGCCACCCTGAGTCTTTACCCAATTAGCAAGACCCTGTGTAGCCTGACGTACAACATAAATATTCATTCTGTTAGTACCTGCTCCAAGTACACCACGAAGTCCTGCTGTACCAAATGCAAGCGCTACTGCAAATCTGTCTTTAATTTCTTCATCATTACCACTAATTTTGTTAAGCTCTGGCTTAAGATCACAATCCTCAAGGTCTGCTTCAAGCCAACGCTTATAATCGTCCATATACATACTCTTCATCTCCTCGTGTTGTATTAAAAAACTCCTTTAATTTTAAGTTTTCTCTAACTAACTGTCAACAATATATATCATGTTGGCAAAAAAAGCCACTAAATAATAATTATCTAGTGACTTTCATTTCATATAATATTATTTAATTCTATTGATTACTTCTAACACAATATCAATCGACTGTTCTGCTGCCTTACCAGCAAATGTGTTGTAATCCATCGCACTTCCATCTCCATCTGAAATAGAACGGATAAGTGTAAATGGGACATTGTTGATATAACATACGTGAGCAATGCTTGCACCTTCCATCTCAGCTGCAATAGCCTGGAAGTTGCGACGAATCCTGTCTCTCTGTTTGTCTGTGTCCACAAACATATCGCCAGAGGCGATTACACCTACCTGGTATGTTATGCCTTTATCCTCGAGAACTTCACACACAATCTTTGTAAGTTCCTTATCAGCTTCGAAATTAATTACATTGATTCCTGAGATAAGACCAACTGGATCACCAAGAGCCGATGTGTTCATATCATGCTGAACAGCTGACTCTGCAACAGCCACATCAAGAACTTTAAGATCCTTTACAAGAGAGCCTGCGACACCTATGTTAATCACATGATCAACACCAAAGTGAAGGATCATAATCTCCGTACATACTGCTGCGAAAACCTTACCAACTCCACTTACTGCTGCAACTACATCAACACCATCTATTTGGCCCTTTATAAACTGGATACCACTAACTGACTCCAAAACAGGATTTTTAACAGATGGCTTAAGATTTTCAATTTCCATCTGCATAGCACCAATAATTCCAAGTGTCATAATCTACTCCTTTTCTCGCCAGTCACCCAGACAAGCCATATATTACTACGCTCATCTAACACGATTCGCTTTAGTAACATATGAGCTTGTCTACTACTGGCTATTTAAACTCTTTATTATAATTGTAACTATTTATTTTACACTATACTGGATATGTGAATTCCATGTTTGTCCACGAATTCAATACGTCTAGGTAACGAGCACACTCCTTCTTAGCAAGCTCGATATCCAGGTTCTCGTAGTGACCACACTCGATAGCACTCTTTCCAAATACATCTCCATCATGATCTACAGTCTGCTGGAACACCTTCTTTACTACTTCGAAGGTCTTCTTTGAATCAACACCCTTTACTACAAGATAGAAGCCTGTTTGGCATCCCATTGGCCCAAAATAAATAACATTGTCTGCAATTTCTGAATTACGTATATACGTAGCAATCATATGCTCTACAGAATGCATTGTGGCATTATCCATATAGTCTCCTGCATTTGGCTTACGTGTACGTAAATCATATGTAATAATATCCCCATCATCTACACGTGAAATGTAGAAGCCTGGAGTAAGAATATTGTGATTAATTGTAAAACTTTTAATTCTCTCCATTTTGTTCCTCTTTCTATTTATATACTACAGACTTTGCAATCTGCTCTGCAGTAGCTTCATCTGTAAATGTCTTTATTATTTCAAGCGCAAATGGGATAGCAGTTCCTAAGCCACGGCTAGTGATGATGTGGCCATCGTGACACACTGGATCAGTAGAAAACTCTGCGCCTACCAAATCCTTTTCCATTCCCGGATAACAAGTGGCCTTTTTCCCATTAAGGATTCCAGCCTTACCCAACACTGTTGGTGCTGCACAAATAGCTGCAAGACCCTTTTTGGATGTATTAAACCCATGCACCTGATCCATGAGTGGTTCGCAAAGCTCAAGATTAAGAGTGCCTGGCATTCCACCTGGAAGCACAAGCATATCTGCGCTTTCAAAATCTGTATTCTCAATTAATTTGTCGCAATATGTGGTGATACCATGTGCACCTGGGACTTTTTTATTGCCAGTAATAGATACCATTTCTATTTCAATTCCTGCACGTCTAAGCAAATCAACAACTGTCAGAGCCTCTATTTCCTCATGACCTTCCGCCATAAAAATTAATACTTTACTCATGAATACCTCCCATATTTTCTTTAGTCCTGCTGACAATTTTATTGTTTGGTCAGCAAAAATCCTATTTCGCAACATCTTTATAATATCACAAAATTACAAGCTTTACATTATGACTTCTTGCAGGCTACTTAAGAAAAGCTGGCCTAACAATGAATTAGTAATTAAAAAACCTCCCATGTGAAAATCCACACAGGAGGTTTCATTGTTAATCACTTACCAAATTCATCATTCCACTTTTTAAATATGATGTAATAAGTGGAAGTGCTTTGATGTTTCATGATCTTTTATTGTCGCGTGTAAAAAAATACCAAGAAAAGCAGCTGCTGCAACCACACCGATTGGATAGGCAATATTAGTTGATAAATGCAAGCACTCCGGTGCGCAGAAGAAATATGTCACAGAAACTGCTGACATAAATGTTGCAGGAACTACTGTAATCCAATAGTTCTTTCCATTCTTAAATAGGAACATAGCTGCCGTCCATAGAGCTATCATAGCAAGTGTCTGATTAGACCAGCTGAAATATCTCCAAATTACATTGTAATTTAACTGACTAATCAATGCTCCAGAGATAAGTAATGGAACACAGATATAAAGTCTCTTTATATATGATTTTTGATTAATATTGAACCAATCTGCAATTACAAGTCTTGCTGAACGGAATGCAGTATCTCCAGATGTGATTGGACATGCAATAACACCCAGCATCGCAAGTACAATGCCAAAGCCACCCATTGTCTTTGTGCAAATATCATAAACGCAAGTAGCCTGTCCATTAGCAAGCATCTCAGTCAATCCAACTGTCAATCCACCAGTTCTTGCGTAAATTGCACTACCTGCAGCTGCCCAAATAAGAGCAATAACGCCCTCACTTACCATTGCACCATAGAAGACCATGTGGCCTTCCCTCTCTGACTTACAACATCTAGCCATTAGTGGAGATTGTGTTGCATGGAAGCCAGAAATTGCTCCGCAGGCAACTGATACAAACATCATTGGCCAAATTGGATTGTGAGCTGGATGTAAGTTGGCCAACTGGATTTCAGGAATTGTGTATCCATGAGTTACAATACCAACAGCAACGCCAATAGCCATAACTATCAAACAAATACCAAACACTGGATAAAACTTTCCTATAATCTTATCAATAGGAATAAATGTGGCTATAAAGTAATATATTAAGATAATAGCCAACCAGAAATAAGTATTTGTCAGAATTCCTGTTCCGCCCTGATTACCAATCAAAAGAGAAATCAAGCCTGCAGGTCCTACAGCAAACACTGTTCCGACCATAACCAAAAGAACTACGCTGAATATGCGCATAACGGTTTTCATAACATTGCCAAGATATAATCCTGTTAATTCAGAAACACTGGCACCATCATGTCTCATGCTCATAAAGCCAACAGAAAAATCATGAACTCCACCTGCAAATATTGTTCCAAGTGTAATCCAAAGAAATACTGATGTGCCCCACTGAGCACCGGCTAATGCTCCGTATATAGGACCCAATCCAGCAATGTTCAAAAGTTGAATTAGGAATAGTTTCCATTTTGGCATAACTACAAAGTCTACACCATCGTTGATACGTACAGCCGGCGTTTCTCTGTCGTCAGGCCCATATATTCTATCAACAAACTTTCCATAAACGAAGTATCCCCCAATAAGTACCGCCAGACAAATTAAAAAGCTTATCATATGCTTTCACCCCCATTCTCATATTTGTCCTATGGAACTTTATATCTAAATTATAAACCCATTTAATACACAATACAATAGATATGACGAATATGTTAGCGTTATTCCTAATTGTTTTATTTTTCAGATTTTTCAATAATAAAATCCCCTTGTTGGAGATATTGCTGCATAACTTAAAGCAATATCCTCACTCAAGGGGATTATTTTAATCATATGAATATTAAATTGCTTTATGAAAACATCATCGGATTATCTAAGGAATCCAGCCACAATCTGCTCTTCTGCTTCTTCCTCTGTAAGGCCTAAAGACATGAGCTTAATAAGCTGATCTCCTGCGATTTTTCCAATGGCTGCCTCGTGAATAAGAGCTGCATCCACATTCTTTGCATCAAGCTTTGGAATAGCAACAACATGTGCATTGCCCATGATGATAGCATCACAAGCTGCATGACCATTGCAGGCTGTGTTACCTTCTATAGCAACCTCAAAAATCTGCTCTGAATCATCCTTTGCAACTGAACGCGATACAACATCTGCGCTAGAGCCCTCTCCTTCCAACACAACTCTATAGTCTGAAGTGGCTGTCTGTGAACCGTGAGTCATAAGGGCTTCGTGAATAAGAAGTGTAGCGCCCTCTTTTAGCTCTGCAAGATTGGTGCGAACTGTAGAATCTACACCCTTAATCTGCACCATCTCCATTTCAACATAGCTGCCTTCTTCCTGATAAACATTTGTAACAGGATTTAGGATGCGGGCACCCTTGCCATCGCCTTCACCATAATGCTTTTCAACATACTTGATTCGAGCATTTTTACCTACATGGAAAGTATGAATTCCATCATGCTGAGAATCCTGATCACCACAGTTATGAATACCACATCCTGCTACGATTGTAACATCTGCATCTTCACCGATGTAAAAATCGTTGTATACCATATCCTTCAAGCCACTCTCTGAAAGAACAACCGGAATATGCACGCTTTCCCCCTTTGTTCCTGGCTTTACAATAATATCAATTCCAGGCTTGTCTTCTTTTGAGACAATATCAATATTTGCAGTAGTATTACGTCCTGCGCTAGTACCATTGGCACGGATGTTATATGCACCCTGAGGAATGCTATCTAAATCAGCAACCTCATGTAAAATATTTTTTTGAATTGCATCAAGAGCCATTATTCCTCACCTCCTAATCTCTCGCAAGCAATGCTTGCTGCAGAATCTGTACCAAGAAGTTTTGGAAGAATTACATCCTTTGGTCCCTGAGTCTTAACCTTGCCGTTTTCGATAACAACAATTTCATCTGCAATGTTAAGGATACGCTCCTGATGTGAGATAACAATAATAGTACCCTTTATTGTCTTTCTCATGTTTTCAAATACCTTTATAAGGTTTTGGAAACTCCAAAGATCAATACCAGCCTCTGGCTCATCAAAGATAGAAAGCTTTGTACCTCGTGCAAGCACTGTGGCAATTTCGATACGCTTAAGCTCACCACCTGAAAGTGATGAATTTACTTCACGCTCAACATAATCCTTGGCGCAAAGTCCAACCTTTGAGAGATACTCACATGCTGTTGCAACCGAAATATTCTCACCTGCTGCAAGACGCAGTAAATCAATTACTCTAATTCCTTTAAAATGAACTGGTGCCTGGAAAGCAAAACTGATTCCCATTTTTGCACGTTCAGTGATATTTCTGTCTGAAATATCCACACCATCCAGAATAATCTGGCCTGATGTAAGTTGATTAACACCCATAATAAGCTTTGCAAGTGTAGACTTACCTCCACCATTTGGGCCTGTGATGACAATGAATTTGCCATCTTCTACTGTAAGGTCGAGACCATCGATGATTTCCTTTGTAGTATCACCCTCATCATCAACCCTATAAGTAAGGTTTTTGATTTCTAACATATTTAGTTACTCCTCTAAAATATCTGTTTACAAGGATAATGCCGTGCCAGCGGCTATTACCCTATAATTAATAGGACAATTTTGTGCCTTAATATAATAACACGAAACAACTTCTTTCTGTTAAAAAATAATCAAACGAAAGGTCTAATGAGAAATGTTCTCACTAGACCTTCATTTTTTTGAAATAAGATTATCAAGTAGACACCATATTATTCCCAGAAACTAATTTCGTCTTCATCAAGGCCAACATGTTTCACCTTGAAAACGGGATTTTTACCCGTCTTCATCTGGGACTCATAATCCTTTAAAACCTTATCTGCCACACCATACAACAATGCACAGCATGGTAGGTTGATTATAGTCATAAGACCCATAGTAATATCAGCAGCAGCCCATGCCGCATCCATAGAAACAATTGCCCCAAGGAATATTACTGCCACACAGCACAATCTAAATATCACCATAAATCTACCACTTGGATTCTTCTTACCATTGAGATAAATTAACGCGTTATCCACATAGTAAAGGTTTCCAAGTAGGGTTGTGAACGCAAACAGAATCATGGCGCCAGTTATAAACAGTGGTCCGAAGTGACCAAACACTGTAGAGATAGCGTTCTGAACATATAGAATACCGCTAACATCTTTTGATGGGGCAACACCTGAACTTAAACACATAAGGCCTGTTGCTGTACAAAGTAGAATAGTATCGATATATACGGATACTGTCTGTACCAAGCCCTGTTTTACCGGATGAGTAACATTTGCTGATGCAGATGCATTTGGTGCCGAACCAACACCTGCCTCATTAGAATAAAGACCACGTTTTATGCCATAGATAAGACATGATCCAGATACACCTCCGAAGATCGACTTAAAGTCAAAGGCATTTTGGAAGATAGTAACAAACATGGCTGGCACATTAGAGATGTTTGCAATTATGACAATTATTGCCACAATAACATAGCAAATTCCCATAAATGGAACCAACACTTCTGTTAACTTAATAATCTTCTTACCACCACCAAGAATGCAGATTGCTACCAATGTTGATATAACAATCCCCACAACAATAGGTGTCACCTTTGGGTTGTAAAAGCTATATGCTGCAAATGATGACTGTAAATTGTATGAACAAAGAAGATTAAAGCCTACTGCATATGTGCAAATCAAAAATATGCAGAATAACACAGAAAGCCAAGGTGCATGTAGAGCCTTTTCTATATAATAAGCAGGACCTCCATAGCAGCTGTCATCTTCTTCTCTCTGTTTGTATACCTGAGCAAGTGTACTTTCCACAAAAGCTGAAGAAGCACCAATCAAACACATAATCCACATCCAAAAAATAGCACCTGGACCACCCAAACAGATGACTGTAGAAACACCAACTATATTTCCAGTACCAACACGTGATGCTGTAGAAACCATAAGTGCCTGGAATGAAGAAACATGAGCCTTGTCCTCAGGCTTTTCCATTACAAGTCTGCAGGCCTCTCTAAATAAACGAACCTGAACAAATCTAGTTCTAAAAGTAAAATATAATCCTGCAATTCCCATTACAATAATAAGGATAGGATAATACATCAGGTCATCAATATTTGTTAATAAATCTAATATCATTCAAACTCTCCATTTCAATTAAATACCGTGTAATTATATAAGGAATGTTTTGTTTTAGCAAACTCTTTTACAAATTTAAATAATACTTCTGTTACTATGTCACCCTGTTTTTCTCAATTCTATAAAACAATTCACTTTATAGAACAAGTTTTAGACTCTATCTGTTAAAAAAGAGGCTTTAGTGATTTGCAGGTTTATGCTATTATGCTGTTGTTTGAAAGGAAAAAATATGTTAGCAAACTATCATTCACACACAGTCAGATGCAATCATGCCTCTGGCACAGAAAGAGAATACATTGAAAGCGCCATCAAAAATGGTTTCAAAATCCTTGGCTTTTCTGACCATGTTCCACAACCATATCCAGCCGGATTCGACTCTCATATCAGAATGAAAATGAGTGCGGTTGAGAATTACACCGATACATTGGTGAAGCTACGTGATGAATACAAAAAAGATATCGATATCAAGATTGGATACGAAGTTGAATACACACACAAATACTTCGACAAACTTATTCTTCATCTAAGACAATATCCTCTTGATTACATTATTCAAGGACAGCACTTCGTCCCTGATGAATTCACTGGTTTCTACTCAGGTGCCATGACGGAAGATGAGGAAAATGTTGCTGCTTATGCTGACCTTACAATCGAAGGAATGGAGACTGGATGCTTTAGTTATTTGGCTCATCCTGATTTAATTAACTATGTGGGACCAGATGAGATTTTCAATAAACATATGAAGAGAGTGGTTCATACAGCAATAAAACTTAATATTCCTTTAGAGGTAAATATGTTAGGCTTTTCCACTGGTCGCAATTATCCTTGTGACAGATTCTTCAGTATGGCTGCCGAAATGGGAGCATCATTTGTAATTGGTTGTGATGCCCACAATCCTATAGATGTAAGACAACCTGAGACTGTCCCTGGTTTCTGTGAGTTTCTGAACAAACACCACATCACATTTGGTGACAATATAAGGGTAATCAAACTATCTGAGGGGCAGTCTTTTTGAGGGTCTAGTTTGAGGGTTTG
>CAMJBT010000016.1 GCA_946403965.1 uncultured Pseudobutyrivibrio sp.
CAGTATGTACGAAGCCTTATTCTATCACATACTGTACGGTGCGAAGTATATGTAAGAGATATTCTTCAAAGGATTTAGTAAACTGGACTGACCATGGTGCTTTTAATATTGCAGGAAGAAATGGCGCTGCAAAATGGGCAAGCAACTCATGGGCTCCAACAGTTTGCTGGAAGAGAATTAATGGCAAGGACAAGTTTTTCCTTTACTTCGCAAACAATGCAAGCTCTATCGGTGTGCTTACAGCTGATAGCCCAACAGGTCCATGGCGTGATCCAATTGGACGTGCGTTTATTACAAAGTCTACACCAAACTGCAATGTGGAATGGCTTTTTGATCCAGCAGTTTTGGTAGATAGTGATGGAACAGGTTACCTTTATTTTGGTGGTGGAGTTCCTGCAGGTAGAGATGCACATCCTCAGACTGCCCGTGTAATCAAGCTTGGAAATGATATGACAAGTACTGTAGGACAGGCAGCAATGATTGATGCTCCATATCTCTTCGAGGATTCTGGTATCAATAAGATTGGAAATACATATTATTATTCATACTGCTCAAATTGGAATTGCAGAAACGGATTTAGAAATGCAACTATTCAAGTGATGACTAGCAGAAACCCAATGGGTCCTTTCACACATCAGGGTGAAATAATGGCAAATCCAGGCTCATCCTTCAGAGGCTCAGATGGTAATAATCATCACCAGATATTTGAGTTTAAAGGCAACTACTACATGGCATATCACACTCATACAGTTGAGTCACAGGTGGTTCGCCAGAATTTAGGTTACAGAACAACTCATATTGATAGAGTAAATGTTTCTGGAGGTAGAATCAGCACAGTTAAACAAACTTTATCTGGAGTTCCTATGAATCCAAGTGTTGATCCATATAGCTGGGTTCAGGCAGAGACATTATTTACTCAGGCAGGAATCACATGCAAGGGCAACGGAGATGGCTCAGCATGGGTATCAGATATCAGCAATGGTGATTTCACAAAGGTGAAGGGCGTTAAGTTTACAAAGGGTGCAAATGCAATTACAGCTACAGTTCAAAGTAATGGAAACGGAAGTATAGAAGTGAGAGAGGGCTCTCAGTCAGGAAAGCTTCTTGGAACTATTTCTATTTCAAATACAAATGGTTCATTTAAGGACTTCACAGGAAATATTAGTCCTGTATCAGGCACAAAGGATATTTGCTTTGTGTTCCGTGGCACATTTGCCTTTGATCGCTGGAAGGCTGGAGAGGGTGAAGGAAGCTCACAGCAGCCAACACCATCACCAGAGCCTTCAAATGAAAACGTAAATACGAATTCTACTGCTACAATAGCAGATGGATGGTACTACCTTAAGAACACCAACTCACAGAGATATCTTACTGTAGAAGGTGATAACCCAAAGGCTGCTACAAATGTTTGCATTAGTAAAGGCACAGGAGTCAAAGGTCAGAAGTGGTATGTTTCAAACAAGGGTAATGGATATATCACATTGAAATCTGGTCTTGGAGATTTCATGCTTGATGTGGCAAATGGTACAGATGAGGATGGTGCTAATCTTCAGATTTACACAGCCTATGGACATGATGCTCAGCAGTTTATTGTAAAGAATACAAAGAATAGCGGAGTATACACAATCGGAACAAAGAGCTCATCAGAGACAAAGTACATTGATGTTTATAATCATGGTAAAACTGATGGTACAAACGTGTGTCAGTGGACATTCTATGGAAACCCAAATCAAGAGTGGATTTTTGAACCAGTAAACGGTTCAGCTTCACAGGGAAAGACTTCTGAACAGCAGGAGCAGGAGACAAAACCACAGGAGCAGACACAGCCAAAGCAGGAAGATAAGCCACAGGAACAGCCACAGACTCAGCCAAAAACAGAGGATACAAAGTCTGAGGCTCTTAGCCTAAGCTACACTATTAATAGTTGGGGCGGTGGCTACAATGTAAGCCTCAAGCTTGAAAATAAAACAGGAAAGTCTGTAAATGGCTGGACAGTAAAGCTTAAAAAGAGCGAAGTTAAAATTGATTCCAGCTGGAATATGAATGTAAAGTCTGATGGAGAGTACTATGTGCTTACACCAGTAGATTGGAACAAGACAATCTCAGACGGACAGTCTGTAGAAATAGGATTCCAGGGAAGCGGAAATATTGGAAAATCTATTACTGCATCAGTTCAATAATTTTTTTAACACTCTAAAACCAACATAGTAAACACAAAAAAAGCACCCAGCCCATTTATTGAAAACAGGTTGGGTGCAATTTATGTAGGAATGTAATTGAAGAAGCAAATTAAGAATTAACCTTCGGTTTTTGCAGCGTTCTCAGCTGCTGTAGCTGTATCGCTGGTATTTGCTTTACCGCTGTTTTTCCAGTCATCGAATTTCTTTACAACAGCATCATAGGTCTTTGAAGAAATATCTGGAAGTTCCTTTCCCCATGTTCCTGTAGCTTGCTCATAGCCTTTTTTGAAGGCTGCTAAAAGCTCATCAGCTTTTTCAGGATCATCTCCGGATAGCGCTTTTGCAAATTCAAGAATACGATCTGAGGTCTTCTCAACGCCCCAATATCCATTTTCTGAAATATCTTCTTTTGCTTTTGCAATTGTGTCAGGGTCTGCGGTAAATTTTCCTTCTGCAAGGAACTTCCACATATCATCCTGAGATGCAATAGCAAATGTACTTCCCTGACCGGAGATTGTTTTCTGAACAATTTCTAAAAGATTGTTCATCATCTTTTCCTGGTCAGCTTTCAGCTGCTGAATTAAAGCTGTGCGGTCGCCTTTTGAATATTTCTCAGATTTGATTGCACCATCATCACTGGATTTTTCATATATAGCAGCGGCTTCAGAAAACTTTCCGGCTTTTTCAGAATCATTAGTTTTAGCAGAAATATCCTCAGCTTCCTTCTTTGGTTCTTCAGTTTCTGTAGGTTTGGTATAGGTGGTCGAAATGTTAGAACTAACATTACCTAGAATATTAACATCCATATAAAAACCTCCTTGTTCCGTGGCCAAATTACTAAACCAGATGGAAATCCTTTTCCTATTCTAATTATCGGATACTAGTTGAGAATAATTTACAATTAGATTGTATTTATTTTAATACAAAATCCTTGTAAATATGTGTCTACTTTGTTAAAATTCTAGATAGATTGAATACAAAGTACAAGAAAGTGCAATAATGGTTTAAAAATGGATAGTATTGATGTAAGAGCTTTAGCAAAAATAAACATTGGCCTTGATGTCACAGGCATTAGAGAGGATGGTTATCACGAGGTTCGCATGATTATGCAGACCGTAAATCTTTTCGACAAACTTACTGTGGAAAAGGTGAAGGATAAAACAGTGTCAATGAGCACAAATCTCAGATTCCTTCCAGTAGATGATGACAATCTATGTATAAAGGCTGCAAAGCTTCTTATAGAAGAGTTTGGTATCGAAGAAGGTGTACACATTTCGCTGGAAAAACATATTCCAGTAGCCGCAGGTATGGCAGGTGGCTCCACTGATGGCGCAGCTGTTTTGTTTGCTGTAAACAAGCTTTTCAACCTTGGTCTTTCAAGACAGGATTTGATGACACGTGGTGTCAAGCTTGGAGCAGATGTACCTTATTGTGTTATGCGTGGAACAGCTTTGGCAGAGGGCATTGGAGAGGTATTAAGTCCTCTTCCTCCTATGATTAAATGCCCGGTTTTGATTGCTAAGCCTGGCATCTCAGTTTCTACAAAGCAGGTATATGAATCATTAGATTCATGTTTTGATACCGTAAAGCATCCAGATATTGATCAGCTTATTGCAGACATTACAGCAAAGGATTTGAAAGCTGTATGTGGTCATATGGGTAATGTATTAGAGGAGGTTACAATTCCTATGCATCCAATCATTGCTGATATAAAGCAAAATATGATGGATCACGGGGCAGTAGGAGCCATGATGAGTGGCAGTGGTCCGACTGTATTTGGATTTTTTGAAGATAATAAGACAGCTCGTGCTGCAAAAGAAGCTTTAACTAAGAGCGGTATGGTTAAACAGCTTTATCTTACTACTTTGTTCAACAACAAAAATTAGTATAAAGAAGGAGAATATAATGACCGAAAATCTTACACTTCAGATGGATGATTATTTACCACTTCGTGACGTTGTGTTTAACACACTTCGTGAAGCTATCCTGAAGGGAGAACTAAAACCGGGGGAAAGACTTATGGAGATGCATCTGGCTAATAAGCTTGGTGTTAGTCGTACTCCAATTAGAGAAGCAATCAGAATGTTAGAGCAAGAGGGGCTTGCTGTTACTATACCTCGCAAGGGGGCACAGGTTGCTAAGATGACAGAAAAGGATTTGCAGGATGTGCTCGAGGTTAGAGATGCTTTGGATGCACTTGCAGTCACTTGCGCATGTGAACGTATGACAGATGCTCAGTTCGTAGAACTTAAGGAGGCGATGAAAGCCTTTGAACAGGCTACAAAAACAGATGATGTCAGAAAAATAGTAGAGGCTGACGAGGCATTTCATGATGTTATTTATGCTGCAGCAGCCAATCCTAAGCTGGAAACTATTATTAATTCAGCCCGTGAGCAGATGTATCGTTACAGATACGAATATGTTAAAAATCCATCTGTTTATGCACAGATTATACAGGAGCACAAAACAATCATCGATGGTTTTGACAGAAGAGATGTTGAGTTCCTTAAGAACATTATTCATACTCATCTTTCAAATCAGATAAATGCTGTTAGAGAGCTTATTAGAGAACAAAAATAGATAGGGAAAAATATGGCAGGACAAAAATGCGTGATATATCTTCATTCAGTTCAAAAAATGGGTGGAGAACAGGAATCTAATGAGGAACAATACGCTGGGGTCCTTATGGACCGAGAAGACAAAAGATATATTTCCTACAAAAGACCTACAGAGGAAGGAGAGGTAGATTGTCTCATTTCATTTGATCGCAGAAGCCTTTCCATGGCACAGAAGGGTGCTCTTCACTCAAAGCTGGAGCTATTTCCTGGCAAGAAAACAGTCAATGCCTACAGTACACCTGTTGGCACATTGAATCTAGAGGTTTTTACTCGACGCTATGAGCTGACACAGCAGAAGACCTCCATCAAAATCCTCATCGAGTATGATATCCTTGCAGGAGGCGATCCAATCCACACCTCCATTGAAATCGATGTGGCTTATTAGAGTACTAAAACTAAATATTGAACATTCCAGTGGAGTCGCTTTAGCCTATGGCTTAAGGACTCCTTTTTTGTTTTGCAAATCCATTTCTTGTCTTTACTTTGTACCTCACAAATGTTATAGTGTCCCTCGGATGGTATTCGAAAGAAACTATACCTTGTTGTTTTTCTAAATTTAAAAAGGTACGCCAAGTGGGCTGCTTGTATCATTATGAACGAGACTGTATCGCCTTATTAGTTCAAGGAGGTGATGTCCATGAAGGTTGGATTTGTTGGCGCTGGTAAAGTAGGCTGTTCCATGGGAATGCTCTTTGCTTCAACTCAGCACAATCTTGTAGGCTATTATAGCCGCACTTCTTCATCCGCGATAGACGCCGCGGATTTTACCAACTCAAAACATTTTTCAAATTTAGAGACATTAATTAAAGAAAGTGATACGTTGTTTATTACTGTACCAGATGATGCTATAGCATCTGTTTGGAATCAGATTAAGCATATGTCTATTGCTGGAAAAATGATATGTCATTGCAGCGGTTCTTTATCTTCAGAAATCTTTAAGGATATTGACGAAACTGGCGCGTTCGGTTTCTCGGTCCATCCACTACTGGCAGTATCGGATAGATACGTTTCTTACCAGGAGCTTCCAAAAGCACTTTTTACAATCGAAGGAAATGAAAGTCACATTGGTGATATCAGAGAATTGCTAGACTTAAGCGGTCTTAAGTCAGTGGTTATTAATGGGGATGTTAAAACCAGATATCACGGTGCAGCAGTCCTATGCTCAAATCTTGTTGTAGCCCTTATACAGGCTGCAGAGGATGAACTTCGTATATGCGGATTTTCGGAGGAGCAATTAGGAGATGCTATATCCCCTCTACTTTTAGGCAATGTAAAAAAAGTTTTGTCTGTGGGAACAAATGCAGCATTGACTGGCCCTATTGAGCGAAATGATGTGGGAACAGTTAAAAAGCATTTGAAGGTCTTTGATGGACTTGATAAAGAGATTTACCAGACTTTATCTAAAAAAGTGCTTACAATTGCAAAAGAGAAAAATCCAGAAAATGATTACAGTGAATTGGAGCTTCTATTAAACACTCAGGAGGATTAGGAGAATAATGAAAAACACAGTTACAACTCTTCAGCAGATGAAGAAAGATGGTCAGAAAATCAGCATGCTTACATGTTACGATTATTCAACAGCATGTCTTATGGAAGAGGCAGGCATCAACGCAATTCTTATTGGAGATTCACTTGGTATGACAATGATGGGCTATAGCGATACCCTTCCTGTCACAGTTGATGATATTATTCACCATTGTGCAAGTGTTTCCCGTGGTCTCAAGGATACATTTCTTGTGGCAGATATGCCATTCATGTCATATCAGACATCAGTTTATGATGCAGTAAAAAATGCAGGACGTCTAATTAAAGAAGGCCATGCACAGGCTGTTAAGCTTGAAGGCGGAGCATCTGTATGTGAACAAATCAGAGCTATCGTAAATGCGGATATTCCAGTTGTTGCTCACATTGGTTTAACACCACAGTCTATCAATGCATTCGGCGGTTTCAAGGTTCAGGGAAAGAATATTGAACGTGCAATTCAGATTCTTCAGGATGCAAAAGCAGTAGAAGAGGCTGGAGCATTTATGGTCACACTTGAGTGTGTACCAGAGGAGCTTGCAACACTTATTTCTCAGGAGCTTTCAATTCCTACAATCGGAATTGGTGCAGGAAATGGTTGTGATGGACAGGTTCTTGTTTACCAGGATATGCTTGGCATGTTCTCAGGATTCAAGCCAAAGTTTGTAAAGCATTTTGCAAATATTGGAGAGGAAATGAAGCGTGCCTTTAAGGAGTACGATTCAGAAGTTAAATCCAAAGCATTCCCAGCTGAAGAGCACAACTTCAAAATAGATTCAGAGGTTATGGAAGCAGTGAAAAAAGCTGCAGCTACAAAAGAATTCACAGTAACACTAGAAGATGAAAGGGTAATGGCATAATAATGATAAAAGCAACAACTATAAAAGAAGTAAAAGACAATGTGAGACAGTGGAAGAAGGACGGACTTACAATTGGCCTTGTACCTACAATGGGCTATTTACACGAAGGCCATGCTAGCCTTATTAAGCGTGCACGTAAAGAGTGCGATAAAGTTATCGTTTCTGATTTTGTAAATCCAATCCAGTTTGGACCAAAGGAAGATCTTGCCACATATCCTAGAGATTTTGATGCAGACTGTGCTTTATGCGAAAGCCTTGGCACAGATTTGATTTTCCATCCAGAGCCATCTGAAATGTATCTTGATGGATTCCATTCTTATGTTGGTGTAGACACATTATCATCAGAGCTTTGTGGAAAGAGCCGCCCAATCCACTTTAATGGTGTGTGCACAGTAGTCAGCAAGCTCTTTAATATTTCCGAAGCTGACAAGGCATACTTTGGACAGAAGGATGCTCAGCAGCTTGCAATTGTAAAGCGTATGGTTCGCGATTTAAACTTCAACATTGAAATCGTTGGTTGTCCAATTATTCGTGAAGAAAGTGGCCTTGCAAAGAGCTCACGCAACACATATCTTTCAGATGAAGAGCGTCAAAAGGCTCTAATCATTCACCAGGCACTTACAAAGGGTGAGGAAATGGTTCGTTCAGGCGAAACAGATGCAAACACAGTTAAGAAAACAGTTACAGATATCATTGAGTCTGAGCCACTTGCAAAAGTAGACTATGTTGAAATTGTAGACTGGAATGAGCTTCAGAAGGTAGATAAAATCGATGGACCAATTCTCACTGCAGTAGCTGTTTATTTTGGAGACAAGGTTCGTCTAATTGACAACTTTATAGTAGAGGACGAAGTAAAGTAAGAAAGGTATCAAAAAAAATGAATTTAACAATGCTTAAGGGCAAAATACACAGAGCAACAGTAACACAGGCAGAGCTTGACTATGTAGGTAGCATCACAATCGACGAGGATTTGCTCGATGCAGCAGGCATTCTGGAATACGAGATGGTGCAAATCGTAGACGTAGAAAATGGAAATCGTTTCGAAACCTACACAATCGCAGGCGAAAGAGGAAGTGGCGTAATCTGCCTCAACGGAGCTGCAGCCCGCTGCGTATCCGTCAATGACCACGTTATCATCATGTGCTACTGCAGCGTCCCAGCCGAAGAAGCCAAAGGACACAAACCAAAAGTTGTCTTCGTAGACGATTCCAACCACGCTTCTCGAATCACCAACTACGAAAAGCATGGCAAACTGGGCGAGCAGTAAACCTATTAGTCCCACTCACAGTTATCAAAATACATTCAGGAGAGCCTTATCTATACACGGGCTCTCCTTTTTATGTCTTGTCCCGCCTCCTTCACTTATGCCCCTGGCCTGCCCCGCCCCACTAACACCTTCGGCATGATTGACCATGAATTTTGCATTTTCTTAATACTACTTCTGAGCTTTCGTAGGTGTACTTTCATAGCTTTTACAATTCTCGAAGGGGTGTGTGAACTGCACAGACACATAATGTAGTCTATGCAAATGCCTCCTGCGCTATACTAGGGATTAATTGTCCTCATATTACATTCGCCAAGAGGAATTAGGACAGTAAGTTTTGTGAATTTGGGCACCGTTCGAGATTCACGTCCATGTTCAACTCTCACTGACCTCGCCGTCCATGGCTCGGTCTGCCCAAATTCGCAAAACTTACTGTCCATTCCACTAGGCTCATTCCAAAATCGGGCAATTAATCCCTAGTATAGCGCAGGAGGCATTTTCGCAAGTTTTCGCATGTGTCTGTGCAGGGCATACAGAACTGAGAGAATTGTAAAACTTTGAAAGAACACCTACCAATAAAAAAGCGAAGAAGTAGTATTTAGAAAATACAAATTCTTGGTCTTTGCCGAAGGTGTTAGTGGGGCGGGGCTGGCCAGGGCATAGGTGAAGGAGGCGGAGTAAAGATGCCACGGAGAGCCAGTGTGTATAGATAAGGCTAGGGTGGAAAAGGTGGATAACTGTGAGTGGGACTAAAAACTGGGGATGGCTGCTTGATATAGGGTATACGATTGAGTAAAATTAAATCGTAAATATATATTGAGAGTCGCCTTTTTGAGGATGGCGATTTGAATAGGAGTAATGGATGAATATATTCGATATTATTGGTCCGGTGATGGTTGGACCATCCAGTTCTCATACGGCAGGCGCTGTGAAAATAGGCAATGTGTGTGCAAAGCTGATGGGAGAGAAAATCGATAGTGCTGAGATTTATTTGCATGGATCATTTGCGAAGACAGGAAAGGGGCATGGTACTGACAAGGCGTTGGTGGCAGGTCTTATAGGAATGGCATGTGATGACATAAGAATTCCAGATAGCTTTGAAATTGCAAAGGAGCAGGGCTTTAGGTTTACCTTTAGTAATGTGGATCTTGGGGATGCACATCCAAATTCTGTGAAGATAGTGATGCATGGAATTAGTGGTGCGGCCGTGGAAGTTGTGGCTGCTTCTTTGGGTGGTGGCAGAATTGAGGTTTGCAGATTGGATGGAGTTTCGGTGAGCTTTTCCGGGGAGTGTCCAACGCTTATTGTTCATAATGTTGATCAACCTGGTTATATTACTGAGGTTACAAGTGTTTTGGGTGATCAAGGTATAAATATTGCTACCATGCAGCTGTATAGAATGCATCGTGGTGGAGAGGCCGTAATGGTTATTGAGTGCGACGATGAAGTGCTCCCTGAGACAGTAGAAATTTTAAAGGGACTTGAAGGTATATTGAAGGTTTCTTATTATTCACCAGTTTAGAGGTAATTATGTTTGATTCAATTGAAAAGATTTGTTTAAAAGAGGAAGAGCTTGGTGTACCATTTTGGCTGTTGGTTCAGCAGGATGATTGTAATGAGACAGCTATCAGCAAAGAGGCTTCATTTGAAAAGATGATGCAGATGTACAAAGCTATGAAGCAGTCTGCTCTTGAATATGATAGTAAAATGAAGAGTAATAGTGGACTTGTAGGTGGAGAGGCAGGATTGCTGCGTAAATATTTGGATGAAGGTCAGCCTTTAGTTGGCGAATTTACGGGGCGTGTGATGGAGCTTGCTCTTAGAGTGGCTGAAGGAAATGCTTGTATGAAACGAATTGTGGCGGCACCAACTGCAGGGTCATGTGGAGTGGTTCCGGCAGTTTTTATTGCTACTCAGGAAAAGCTTGGACTTTCAGATGAAAAGATGACAGAGGCATTATATGTGGCTGCAGGTGTAGGTGAAGTTATTGCAGCCAGAGCTTCACTAGCAGGAGCAGAAGGCGGATGTCAGGCGGAGATTGGAGCTGCATCTTCTATGGCTGCGGCTGGTCTTGTGTATTTAAAGGGCGGAAATGGTAGACAGAGTGCCTGTGCTGCAGCTCTTGCTCTTAAAAATCTTCTTGGATTGGCTTGTGACCCTGTGGCAGGACTTGTTGAGGTGCCATGTGTAAAACGAAATGTTTGCGGTGCTATGAATGCAGTTACATCTGCTGAGCTTACCATGGCTGGTATAGAAAGCCGTATTCCTGCAGATGAAGTGTTTGATGCTATGAGTTCAATAGGAAAGGGAATGAATCCAAATATTAAAGAGACAGGAACAGGAGGAGTGGCTGCTACACCAACAGGTGAAAGGATAAAGGCATCAATTTGATAGAGAATAGGCCTATTCTTGAGTGATAGAAATACACTGGGAATGGGAAGTTGATTATTGCCTAGCGCGGACAAATGTCCGCCCTAGGCAAATTTTTTGTTGTAATATGAAAAAATATATAGTATAGTATCTAAAGTGATCGCTTTAATCCACTAAAGTGAACTTCCTAAATAAGTTTAATGAGCCAGAAAGATAAATAGTTTTATTCAAAAAATAGAACAAATGTGCTATTATATAAAACTGAAGTTAATGGTTTTTTACTAGAAAAATGATATGTAGATTTTAAATATAGGAAGGTATCACATGGATCTGTTTGATTACATGAGGCAGGAAGCAAAGAAAAAGGAGTCCCCTCTTGCTGCAAGGCTTCGCCCTACTACTCTAGACGAGGTTGTAGGCCAGCAGCACATCATTGGCAAGGACAAGCTCCTATATCGTGCCATTAAGGCAGATAAGCTTTCTTCAATAATTTTTTATGGGCCACCTGGCACTGGAAAGACTACTCTTGCTCAGGTTATTGCCCATACCACAGCAGCGGAATTTACATCTATAAATGCCACCACATCGGGAAAGAAGGACATGGAGGCCGTGGTGGAGGCCGCAAAGCAAACGCTCGGGGCTTACGGCAAAAAGACTATCTTGTTTATAGATGAGATTCATAGATTCAACAAGGGACAGCAGGATTACCTGCTTCCATTTGTTGAAGATGGCACCATTATCCTTATTGGCGCCACCACAGAGAACCCATATTTCGAGGTTAACGGCGCTCTTCTTTCAAGGTCAATTATTTTTGAGCTGAAGCCACTTAGTGCAGAGGATATCAAGACCTTGATTATGCGAGCATTGACCGATAGCCAAAAGGGACTTGGCAGCTACGAGGCAGTCATCGATGATGATGCACTTGAATTCCTTGCAGATATTGCAAATGGAGATGCCAGAAGCGCCCTTACAGCTATTGAGCTAGGTGTGCTCACTACAGACAGAGCCGAAGATGGAAAAATTCATATCACAATAGACGTAGCTAGCGAATGTATCCAGCGTCGTGTTATTAAATACGACAAAGATGGCGATAATCATTATGATACAATCTCTGCTTTTATAAAAAGTATGAGAGGATCGGATCCAGATGCAGCGGTTTATTATCTTGCAAGAATGCTTTATGCAGGCGAAGATCCTAAATTCATCGCAAGACGAATTTGCATCTGCGCTTCAGAGGATGTGGGAAATGCAGACCCACAGGCTCTTGTAGTTGCTACCAGTGCTTTTCTTGCAGTAGAGCGCATCGGAATGCCAGAGTCACGGATAATTCTTTCCCATGCTGCTACATACGTAGCTTGTGCACCAAAGTCTAATTCAGCCTACGGAGCTATAGATATGGCTTTGGCAGAGGTGAAAAATAATACCACGCGACCAATACCAACTCACCTACAGGATGCACACTACAAATCAGCCAGCAAGCTGGGACATGGCATCGGCTATGAATATGCTCACGATTTTCCAAATCATTTTTCACATCAAAGATATTTGCCAGAAGGACTGGAAATTGGAGACTTCTATCATCCGGGAACTATGGGTTATGAACAGGTTATCAATGAGTACTTGGATAAAGTACGAAACGATAAATAGCCATTCTTAAATGAAAGGCACTAAAGGCCAGAAGATATTATTTCGATGGCCGCAGTTCTAACAAAGAAAAGGAAGGAAACCCCAAATGAAAAAGTACAGCGAAATGTCACCACAGGAATTAGCATCAGAGAAGGAGACTCTTACCAGCCAGTATAAGGAATGGCAGGCAAAAGGCCTTAAGCTTGATATGAGCCGCGGTAAGCCATCTGTTGAGCAGCTTAATCTTTCTATGCCTCTCTTTGATATTCTCGACGGAAAGTCACTTATGAAGTGCATGAACGGAGTAGAGACTAGAAATTACGGACAGCTTGAGGGTATTGTTGAAGCACAGCATCTTTTTGCTGAGATTATGGATTGCCAGCCTGAGCAGGTACTTGTTGGAGGAAATTCATCCCTCAACTTAATGTTTGATGCAGTTGCTCGTGGATACATGTTCGGTTTTGATGGCTGCACACCATGGTGCAAGCTTGATCGTGTAAAGTGGCTTTGTCCAGTGCCAGGCTACGACAGACATTTTGCCATTACTCAGCATTTTGGATTTGAGATGATCAACATCCCTATGAATGAGGATGGCCCAGATATGGATGTTGTTGAGGGACTTGTTGCAGCAGACGACACTATCAAGGGTATCTGGTGCGTTCCTAAGTATTCAAATCCACAGGGTATTGTATATTCAGACGAGGTTGTTCGCCGCATGGCAAACCTTAAGCCAGCAGCTAAGGACTTTAGAGTATTCTGGGACAATGCATACGCTGTACATCACTTATATAAAGAAAAGAGCAAGATTTTAAATATTCTTCACGAGTGTGAGGAGGCAGACAATCCAAACCTTGTATTTGAGTTTGCTTCTACATCAAAGATTACATTTGCTGGTGGTGGTATCGCTGCCATCGCTTGCAACCACAACAACCGTGAGGAAATCAAGAAGACACTTACAGTTCAGACAATTGGTTTCGACAAGATAAACATGCTTCGTCATGCAAGATACTTTTCAGATGTTGAGTCTGTTTCAAAGCACATGGAAAAACATGCAAAGATTCTTCGTCCTAAGTTTGAGCTTGTTATCAAGACAATGGAAAGAGATTTGGCAGAGGCAGGCTGCGGAAGCTGGATTTCTCCAAAGGGTGGATACTTTATCACATTCGAGGCACCAAAGGGTACAGCTACTCGTATCGTAGATTTAGCAGCAGAGGCAGGCGTAAAGCTTACACCAGCTGGAGCACCATTCCCATATCACATGGACCCTAACGATTCTATCATTCGTTTCGCTCCATCTCTTCCACCAATTGAAGAGCTTGAGCAGGCCGCTGATGTATTTACAGTCTGTGCTAGAATTGCATATCTTGAAAAGCTTATTCTTGCAAAGTCAGAATAATTTAAAACATTAACAAATCCCCCTATATCACAGAACAGTGATACAGGGGGATTTTTATGATGCTAGCTTGATAGAAAAAAGTTTATATTACCTGAATCAGTTCAAATTGTTCATTTATGATCAGGACATCGGCCTTTGCGCCAACCTGAAGGGAGCCAACTTCTGGGTATATGCCAATACTTTTGGCTGGCGTTTCAGTGGCGGAGCGTATAGCGTCCTCAACAGGAATGCCAAATTCTATGGCATGTTTCAGTCCGTCGAATAGATTTGTGGCAGAGCCGGCAATTGTGCCATCCTCTAATGTGGCTAAGGAGCCTTTTTTGATTACATGCTGTTTGCCTAGCTCATAGTCGCCATCAGGCATACCAGTGGCTTCCATGGAATCACTGATGATTGCAACGCGTTTAGAGCTAAAGAGCTTGAATATGGTGCGTATCATAGCAGGGTGAATGTGAATGCCATCACATATCAGTTCGACAACTACGTTTGGGTTTTCTACAGCAGCGCCAAACACACCAGGCTCTCTGTGGTTAAATGGCGGCATACCATTACATAGATGTGTAACATGACAGGCACCTGCTTTGAAGGTTTTGTCTGATTCATCAAAAGTGGCGGCTGTGTGACCTACAGAAATTGTCACCTTATCCTTACATGCTTCTATGAATTCAAGTGCACCTTCTTCTTCAGGAGCAAGAGTGATAAGCTTAATTAATCCGTTAGATGCTTTATTGCATTCACTGAAAAGTGCAATGTCAGGCTTGGAAATATATTTTCCGTTCTGGGCCCCCTTTTTGGAATCAGAGATGAAGGGCCCTTCCATATTTATTCCAGCTATAGATGCATAGGATGGCTCAGGAGTAATATCTGCGGCAGTTTTGAATATGTCTAAAAGCATATCTTTTGAAAGGGTCATTGAGGTAGGGCAATAGCTGGTGACGCCTATGCTTTTTTCATATTTTAAAATTTCTTTTAGCCCCTCTACAGAGGCATCACAGAAGTCGTGGCCCACTGCACCATGGGAGTGTATGTCCACAAGTCCAGGGATTACATATTTGTCTGAGGCATCTATTATTTTTCCATCAGAGGAGGCTTTTGCTTCATCGTCAGTGATTCTACCTTCGTAAATAAACAAATCTCCAGGAACAAAGCCAATGTCGCCTCTAAAGATATTTCCATTTTTTATAATCATTTAATATGACCTCCAGGTGTAATTTCGTGTTCTTTTAAAATAATGGAAAGAGCAGCTTCATCAGCAATAACAGTTACATTGTTGTGCAGCTGGAGGATTGAGCCTGGCACTGATGGTGTGATAGGCCCGTAGAATGAATCGTAAAGAGCCTGTGCTTTGGCAGCGCCTGAAGCTATTAGAAGAATACCCTTTGCCTGCATAATATTTTTTATTCCCATAGTGTAGGCGTATTTAGGAACATCATCAATAGAATCAAAGAATCTTGCGTTGGCTTGGATTGTATTTTCGGTAAGAGTAACACAGTGAGTTTCTTTGTTGAAATTGTTTCCTGGCTCGTTGAAGCCTATATGTCCATTGCCGCCTATTCCAAGAAGTTGTAAATCGATTCCACCAAGTGAATGAAGTATATTGTCATATCTTGCACATTCAACTTCAGAATCATCCTCAAGACCGTTTGGAATGTTTGTATTTTCTTTTGGAATGTTTACATGATTAAGTAGGTTTGTGCTCATATAGTAAGCATAACTTTGTGGATTCTCTGGCGAAAGTCCCTTATATTCATCCAGATTTACAGTATGAATTTCGGAAAAATCTAAATCCCCTTTGTTATACCATTCAATGAGCTGCTTGTAAGTTCCTATAGGGGATTCACCAGTGGCTAGTCCTAACACAGCATCAGGTTTCATTATGATTTGTGCTGAAATGATATTGGCAGCTTTTTTGATAAAGGCTGCATCTGCAATTATTGATCAGATTCCAATTCTGTTTGCTGTTGGTGTTTCCGTGGGAATGGCCAAGGACCATGATGGAACAAGTGCCTTGGCAGGTATCGTTTCATTCTTGATGATTACAACACTTCTAAGCTCTGGTGCTGTTGCTATGTACAAGGGAGTTGATGCGGCAGAGGTTCCAGCAGCATTTGGAAAAATCAGTAATGCCTTTATTGGTATTTTCTCAGGTATTATTGGATCTAGTTGTTATAATCGTTTCAGAACAACTCAACTTCCAGATTGGCTGGCATTCTTTAGCGGCAAACGTTGTGTTGCTATAGTAACTGCAATGGCTTCTATTGTGGCATCAGTAATTCTTTACTTTGTATGGCCAGTCATTTACGGAGCACTTGTTGCATTTGGTACTGCAATTCTTGGACTTGGTCCAGTAGGTGCAGGTGTATATGCAATGTTGAATAGAGCATTAATACCACTTGGATTACATCATGCGTTGAATGCAGTATTCTGGTTTGATACTGCAGGAATCAATGATCTTGGATTGTTCTGGTCTGGTGCTGATGGAGCTGTAAAGGGTGTAACAGGACAGTATATGACAGGATTTTTCCCTGTTATGATGTTTGGACTTCCAGCTGGTGCTCTTGCAATGTACCATACAGCAAAGGATACAAAAAAGAAGGTAGCAGCCTCCCTTCTTATGGCAGGCGCAATTGCTTCCTTCTTCACAGGAATCACAGAACCACTTGAGTTTTCATTTATGTTCTTAGCTCCAGGACTTTACTTGGTACACGCAGTTCTTACAGGTATTTCAGCTGCAGTATGTGCAATGCTTCCGCTTAGAATTGGCTTTAATTTCTCGGCAGGTTTGGTTGACTGGATTTTAAGTTTCAAGGCTCCTATGGCTGAGAATCCATGGCTGCTCATTCCGGTAGGTCTTGTATTTGCTGTTGTTTATTACGCTGTATTTAGATTTGTAATCACAAAGTTTAATTTGAAGACTCCAGGACGTGAAGATGAGGAGGAAAGCGAAGAACAAATCGAAATCGGCAATGCAGATTTTGCACAAATGGCTGAGCTGATTCTGATGGGATTAGGTGGTAAGGATAATATAAAAGAGCTTGATTATTGTGCAACCAGAGTACGTGTGGAAATTGCAGACTATACCTTGGTTAATGAAAAAACAATTAAGAGTGCTGGAGTTCCTGGAATTATTCGTCCATCAAAGAATACAGTGCAGGTTGTTGTAGGTCCAAAGGTACAATTTGTATTTGATGAAATTAAAAAGATTATGTCTTAGGAAAGGTTTTGAAATTAACCCAACTATAATTTAATCTGGACAAAGGTAAAGAGGACGCCGGCGGGGCGTCCTCTTTAAAAAGGGAGAATAATGTTATGAAAAAAATGGTTCATCGCTTCTGTCTTGCGATGTAATTATAATACAAAGTTAGTTTGAACGAATAATGTATAATCTGTGAATAAAAAAGTAAAAGAAAAAGATTATTTGTGAATTGCTTACCACTTGTTTTTCAAGGGTTTCGCAAGTTAAATATTATAACTTAGACATGAAAAAAGAGCCCATGCAGTAGGCTCTTTTCACGTATTTTAACCCAAATACATTTCATACTCAAATGCGCAGGTCTATGGACGTTCCCGACGTAGGATAGACGAGACTTTCAAGCGAAGGAGAGTTCATATCAATCCCTGCTGTCAATGCATCGGCTTGTCCCTCCATGAGATCTAATGTCTTACTGAGCATTGCAGTCCCCACCGCATTCATCAGGTTATTCTGACTTAAATTCATAGAAAGTTGGGCAATATCCATAGGCGCCTCCCCAAAAAAGACAAAGCTTTTTCTAACTCGAATTAATTCTATCATTTGTTTGTTCACAATTGGTGCCAAATTGTGTGTAAACTGTGAACAAACTGTGAATTCCGCAAACATTTACTATATTTTGTATATGTTAATTATTTAACGTCATTTTTATGGACAGAATTCACAGAAAGAATAGAAAAATTCACAATTTGTTATTATAATGGATATACAATGTGATTTGATGGAGTGACTATGGCATTACTTAATATTAACTTTAGCGACCCGCTTATGAAGGCGCTTAAAGCCGTCAATTCTATAACAGGTAAATCCCTTACAGAAGAGGATTTGAAAAAACAGCGTGCAGCAATGGAATTAGCTGGTAAGCTTGCAGCGCCTACAGGTGGAGTCAGCCTGGAAGGATTTAAGGTTGACGATATTATGTGTGAGCGGATAGTTCCTGATTTAGCACACAATCCTCAATATGTTATTTTATATGCCCATGGTGGCGGCTACACCTGTGGTGGCCTTGCATATGCAAGGATTATTGCATCGAAGCTTGCGGTTTCCACAGGCTTCACTGTTGTATCCTTTGAATATAGGTTGGCACCAGAGCACAAATATCCTGCGGCTTTAGAGGATGGCATGGCTGTGTGGAATTGGCTACTTGCACATCACTATGATAATAAACATATTATTTTGGCTGGAGACTCTGCCGGAGGAAATCTAGCGGTTTGTATGACACAGCAGTTCATTATTGAAGGACATGAGCCTCCTAGGATGTTACTTCTTTTTAGTCCGTGGACTGATATGACAGCAACATCAAAGTCTTACCAACAGTATGACGGCAAGGATCCTATACTTACAAAGAACTACGTTGAGTCGGTTAGAGAGGCAGTAATTGGAACAGATGCAGATCCTTCGGATCCTATATATAGTCCAATTTATGGTGGGTTTGAACATTTTCCACCGGCACTGGTTCAAGTGGGTAAAACGGAAATTCTTTATGAAGACAGTGCATTGTTGGTGAAAAAAATCAATAAAGCTGGTGGAAAGGCAAAGCTTGACGTGGAGAAGGATGGCTGGCATGTTTACCAGCAAATGCCACTTCCTGTTGCAGGAAGGGCTATGAAGCGATTGGCAGATTTTGTATCTGGGGAGATTTACGGTGCCATAATATAGTCATATAGACTATGCTTCAAATAAATAATTAATAAATGAGTAGGAAATAAATGAGTAGAGAGAATTGGTATAAAGTCGATAATGTAGCAAAGGTTTTTCTGGCTACAGCTGCAAAGCGAGATACTAGAACCCTGAGAGTCAGCTGTACTCTTTGGGATGATATAGATGGAGAACTTCTTCAGGAAGCAGTTCTTTCAGCAATTCAGGAACGACCACAGTTTCAGGTTCGAATTAGAAGAGGAATCTTCTGGCATTATATGGAAGATACAGATTTGATGCCTGTGGTTGAAGAGGAGCATGGGAGAGTTTGCCCTCGTCTTTATGTGCCAGGACACATGATGCTTCACTACAAGGTTACTTACTATGGCAAGCGTATTAATTTGGATTTGTTCCATGCAATTTCAGATGGTACAGGTGCACTTGAATTTTTAAATATTATTGTTGGTGATTACCTGCAGCTAAAATATCCTGACAAGCTTGGAAATATTGTAGTTCACTCTGGAGCTTCAGAGGATGATTTGAATCAGGACAGCTATAAGCAGTTTTTTGGAAGTGTATCTTTAAAAGCATCATCTTTGAAAAATGCTTATCACCCTAGTGGCTTACGCCTTCCGTACGACCAACTCCAGTTTTTTGAATTGCAGGTTCCTACAGAAGATATTCTTCCAAAGGCAAAGGCAATTGGTGTTGGGCTTACAAGTTATATTGGCACTCGTTTGATGATGGCAATCAAAGAAGATATGCCACCACGCAAGAAAAAACAACCAATTAACGTGTCTATGCCAGTAAACCTTAGAAATTACTATCCAAGTAGAACAGCTAGAAACTTCTTCAACAATGTAAATGTAGCACATATTTTTACAGAAGAAATCAGTTTTGAGGAGCTTGCAAGAGAGTTTGACCAGAAGCTAAAGGAAAATCTTGCAGAAGAAAATATAAAAAAACAGATGGACAACTTTGAGACTATGGAATATTTTATTCCAATTAGAGCGGTACCATTATTTATAAAACAGATGGTAGTTCGTTATGGCTCAAAGGTTACAGATAAAAAAGTGTCGGTAGTTCTTTCTAATCTGGGAGTACAGCGTCCTCCGGAAGAACTTACACCGCTGATTCGCAATTATTCTGGCTTCTGTAGCTCAGCAAACCTTTTTGTGGTTATGACAAGCTACAATGGAGTGTTGACACTTGGGATTACTTCTCCGTATGCAAACACCAAAGTGGTAAAAAGCTTTGTGCGTGGACTTAGTGAAGAAGATATGAGAGTTACAGCTTATGCTACGGAGGTGATTAGATAATGATGAATTGTCCTTATTGCAAGATTACTGTTGGAGGAAAGCATAGTAAATGTCCCTTCTGCCAAAGCCGTTTGGCTGGAAAGCCAGAGGAGGCATATTTCCCAAAACAGATGATTTTGAAGTTTCAATCCTTTGTCTATAAGCTTCAATTGTTTATAGTTTGGATCTTAGTTATTTTAGCTTTAGGAATAGATTATTTGTTTAACATGCCACTTGGTCCATATGATGGCTTTCACTGGAGCCTGCTTGTGGTTATGTGGCTATTTGCATTTGAATTTGGCGTTATGCGTTTGTTTAAAAAAGGAATGGATGCGGCCAGAGTATTATCTATTGTAGTTGTTCTTATAATGGTTATGCTGGGGGTTACGGCTTACTATTTTGGCTTCTTACAGTTTTATGTTTCCTGGATAATGCCAAATATGGTTATGGGAACAATGATAGCTAATTTTGTATTTTCAATGATAGATAAAAGTGGAAATGCTATGGCTTACCTTCTTACAAATGTACTTATGGGTATTGTTCCATATATTGTTTTTTACTTTCTAAAGAAAAATTGTCCTGTGGAATGGATTGTTTGTCTGATTGTAAGCTTCATACTCTTTGTGGGAGCTATAATATTTAGAGGCCGAGAGGTCGTATATGAATTTCAACGAAGATTAAGTGTTTAAATGTTTTTTACAAAGCAAAGCTAGTTAGGTGGGGGCATTAAAATAATGATAGCTAGGGAATCTACTTTGGACAAGAACAAGTATTTAATTGAAAATTTTGATCGTGCACTTAATGAAGGTTGGATTGAGGTATATTATCAACCTATTGTTAGAGCTGCTAATGGCAGAGTGTGCAATGAAGAGGCACTTGTGAGATGGGACGATCCAATTATGGGTTGTCTTAATCCTATGGATTTTATACCTGTACTAGAGGCGGTAAATTTGGTTCATAAACTTGATTTATACGTTTTGGAACAGGTATTGGTTAAGATGCGCCTTCAGGAAGAAAATGGACTGTTTCTTGTGCCTATAGCAATCAACTTGTCTCAGGTGGATTTTTATTCATGTGATATCGTTGATGAAGTAGTAAAAAGAGTCGAAAATAGTGGTATTTCTTTTGATTTGCTGGCTATTGAAATAGCAGAAAGTGCTATCGGAAGAAATAATGAATATATTATTGGGCAGCTACAGCGATTTAACCAGCTAGGATTCAAAATCTGGATGGACGACTATGGCAACGGCGATTCGGCACCAATGCTTATGCAAGCTATGAATTTTGATCTTGTAAAAATGAATATAGGGCTTATTAATCGACTCAACGAAGATCCGGTTAAGATTATTATTACTGAGATGGTTAGAATGGCCATTTCACTAGGTATAGATACTGCAGCTGAAGGCGTGGAAGATGAGGCTCAGATTCATTTTTTGAAGGAAGTTGGATGCTCTAAGCTTCAAGGCTTCTATTATTGCAAGCCTGTTACAAAGGAACAAATCTTTGCAAGATACAAGGAAAACAAAGCTATTGGGTTTGAAAATCCAAAAGAAACTGATTATTACACAACCCTGGGTAAGATTAGTCTATATGATTTATCTTTTACAAAAGCTTGTGATGATAGCCTTGATGATTATTTTGATACACTTCCTATGGCTGTTTTGGAGGTTAACGAAGAGAAGGTTTCGTATCTTCGTGGAAATAAACAGTATAGACATTTTGTTGTAAATAGTTATTCCGATGAGGGTGTCTTTGATAACATATATTTTGAAGACAGCGAAAGAAAAACTGGCTACTATTCAATGAATGCTGTTAGGCAGGTTGCTAGAGAAGGCGGCAGAAAAGTAATAGATGACAGAACAAATGATGGCAAGATGATTCAGATGTTGATTCAAAACATTGCCAAAAATCCTGAATCTGGAATGACTGCTGTTGTTATAGTTGTTTTATCTATAACTGAATTGCAGCCTGAAAATGATAGTTTGACCTATAATTATATAGCCCGAGCTTTATCTGAAGACTATGTTAATTTGTTTTTCCTGGATTTGGATACTGATGATTTTGTGGAATATACTGCTGATGGATTCAACAGAGATGTGTCTGTTGAAAGACATGGACAGGACTTTTTTGGCGAAGGACATAGAAAAGCTGAGGAAATGATTTATAAAGATGATTTGGAATTATTCAGAAAGTCTTTAACCAAAGAAAAAATGATTGCTCAGCTTGAGGAATATGGTACGTTTTCTCTGACCTACCGTATAAATACACTTAAGGCTCCTGCCTATGTCATGCTTAAGGCTGTAAAAATAAGATCGGGGGCGAATAAGGTAATAATAGGAATTAGTAATGTGGATGCTTCTATGAAGACGAAAGAAGCTATGGAACGCATAAAAGAAGAACGAATTACTTTTTCCAGAATATCTGCTCTTTCCGGAGATTTTTTGGTCATCTATGCGGTGGATCCAAATACAGATAATTACATAAAATATAAGTCTTCAGAAGATTTTAAGAAGCTTGAGCTGGGAAGTGAAGGAAAGAATTTCTTTGAACTTATTAGAAGGCTTAGTGTTGGTGTTGTTTACGCTGAGGATTTGGAAGGCTTTCTTAAAAATTTTACCAAGAAAAATGTATTGGAACAAATCGAAAATGCAGGAATGTTTGTATACAATTACAGACTGAATATTGAAGGTGTTCCAAGATATATCTGCATGAAAGCAGCTAAAGTGGAAGAATTGGATGGCCCACGTATCATAATAGGTCTAATAAATGTTGATAAACAGGTGCGCAAAGAAAAGGAGTATGCTGCGAACCTGCTTGCGGCAGAAGATAGGGCTTCAAGGGATGAACTTACTGGTATTAAAAACAAACATGCATATGTTGATGCAGAAATTGCAATTAATGCTCTCATAAAGGAAGCAAAGGCACCGGAGTTTGGAATTGTGGTATTTGACCTCAATGGCCTGAAACACGTAAATGATACCATGGGACATCAGGCAGGAGATGACTATATTCGTGAGGGATGCCATATTATCTGTACTGCTTTTGCCCATAGTCCAGTATATAGAATCGGTGGAGATGAATTTGTAGCTGTTGTTCAAGGCAGAGACTTGCTCAACCTGGATACTATTGTTGACGGAATCATGTCTATAAACGCAGTAAATCAGAAAAGCAATAAAGTGACAATAGCTGTGGGCTTTTCCGTTTTTAAGTCTGATGACATGATAGTAGCTGACGTGTTCCAACGTGCTGATGCTAATATGTACAAAAACAAAAGCAGCATGAAAAATCATCGATGGAAAGTCTATTGTGATTGACAAAGATTTAACAATAACTTATTATATTAAACATGATAAAAAAGTTGGGGAGAACCCAAAAGAGGAGGATAAAAATGAGCGAATTCAATAACTTAAAGCTCGAGGTTGCTGATGAGATTGCTGTTCTTACAATTTCACGTCCAGCAGCACTTAATGCACTTAACAGCGAGACTCTTGATGAGTTAAACGTTGCACTTACTGAGATTGAGGCAAGAGACGATGTAAAGGTTCTCATTCTTACAGGCGGTCCAGACAAGAAGGACAACGCATTTAAGTCATTTGTTGCTGGTGCTGATATTTCTGAGATGGTTAACTTCTCAGCTGCAGAGGCACGTGCTTTCGGTATGAGAGCATCTGTTCCTTTCTTCAAGCTTATGAACATGAGACAGGTTACAATCTGTGCTGTTAACGGATTTGCACTTGGTGGTGGTTGCGAGATTTCTATGGCTTGTGATATTCGTATCGCATCTGAGAATGCTACATTTGGTCAGCCAGAGTGTGGTCTTGGTATCATTCCTGGTTTTGGTGGTACACAGAGACTTGCTCGTCTTGTTGGTATGGGACGTGCTAAGGAGCTTATCTTTACATGCGATTCTATCGATGCTAACGAGGCATACAGAATCGGTCTTGTAAACAAGGTTGTTCCATGTGAGGAGCTTATGGACACAGCAAAGGCTATGGCAAAGAAGATTGCTTCAAAGGGAAGCTACGCTGTATCTATCGCAAAGGCTGCAATCAACAACGGTTATGATATGGATATCAAGAACGCTGTTGAGATGGAAGCAAACCTCTTTGGAATTACATGCTCTACACATGACAAGGCTGAGGGTATGGGCGCATTCCTTGAGAGACGTGCTGCAAACCTTACAGATTTCTAATTTAAGCGCATATTCAGAAGGATTCTAGTCTGATGGCTAGAATCCTTTTTTTCTACAATCAAAGGGGTGACTTATAAAGGAGAATAATGAAATATGTTTTGTGAAAATTGCGGAAAAGAACTAATGCCTGGAGATAAGTTCTGCACTAATTGCGGAAATAAAGTGCCAGATTATTCACAGGCAGTAGAGCCGGTTGTGGCTCAAAGGCAGGAGACGGAATTTGTATCACAACCAGCTCCAAATGCTGTACCAGCTCCTAAACCTGTGGCTTCTTCAAAGAAAACACCAATTGCACTTATTGTTTTATTGGTGGTTCTTGCTATAGCTATTATTATCGGCGCTGTTTTTGGACTAAGAGCATTGTTTAAAATGCTTGGAATTGGTGAAAAGAAAGATTACGGCATAGATAATTTAGATGTTCTTGAGGAACAGCTGGCAGAAAATTCCACTGAGAATCACAGTGGTAATATTGATATTCCAGATGGAGAGTTTCATCCTGAATACTATGAAGACTACGAAAAATATGACTTTATTGTTAGCAGCCAACGAGGTATGGGCGGCGAAGATTTTGTTTTCTTCGAAGGCAGCAAGTTTGTGTCGTATAGTTTGGAGGATAGCACAGATGTGTACAGTCCGTCATACATTGCAAATCCAATTAGTGACAAAAAATTTGATTATATTCAAACCTACAACAATGAAAATAATGCAATTGTATGTGATGGAAAATGCTATGTATTAAACAGATTTTCTGAGGGATTTAAGGAGTTGGGAGATGACATAATCTGTCCTACAGCGATATCAGAATACAATGTAATTTATGTTAAGCCAACAAGTGAAGATGGAACTGTTGGAACCCTCATTCTAGAAGATTGTCTTCGAGATAAGGTTACAGAACTTGCCACCGATGTTGTTGCATCGTCAACTGGAGTTGTGATAGATGAAGGATGTGGAGAGCTTTATCATTTCTACTATCAGAAAAATGTAGATGGCAAGCTTGCTTTAATTGATGCTACAGCACCTGAAGATGCAATCCGTACTGGAAAGGATTTTGAAATTCAGGAAAACATAATGTGTCAGGGTGACATCATACCACTTGGTAAGGATAGATACGAGAAAAGTCTATATTACTATGATAACGAGACTCAGACTGTTTACTATGTAAAAAAAGACGAAGCAAAGCCAATATATCAGGGGACATTCGATCAATACTACAATTTTGACAGCGGTGAATTGCTTATTATCAGTGGAAAAAATGTCTACTACTTTGCACCTAGCTATGTAGAGGAGGCCTCTTTAATACTAGATACAGGATTTAAAAGTATCACCAACAAAGGCTGCCTTTCAAAGCAGGGGTTCGGTAAAGGCTATTATGTGCACGAGAGTGCTGAAGCTGTTGTTGTAAACGACAAGAAGGGAAAACAATACTTCCTTTGTACACAGGGAAGCAGTGTTGCTGCAGTTGAACTGACACACAAAACAACTGAACCAGGCACAAACTATTTTGATAACAACACACTTCTATATATTGAAAATGGCGTACTCCTCATGGATATAATAGATATTAACAGTGTAGAGACTTACGTAATTTATGATGAAAACCGTACAGTAGATTATTGCGTAAGCCCCGATGGAAGAGACCTGTTTGTATACACTGGAGATGCTAGCCTATACTATTTCAACAGAGATAAGAGCCAATTCAAGCTTATTGATACAGACGTAGAATATGACAAAGAATATGGCGCTAACATAGCATGTGACTACTACGTAAACTATATAATCTACGGAAAAGATGGACAAATGCATTGTTACTACCCACTAGAAGATGAAAAAGAAGTCGACATTCTTGACTTGCCACACGGTCGCTTCGCACGTGAGGGTATCTTCAACTACTTCTACGCAGACGACTTAAAAGAAAAAACTCTTGTTTTCAATCGTCATATGTGCCGTTTCTACTAATTAAAAACCTATACCCAAGGCCCAGGCAATGTCCTGGGCCTTTTTCTATGCCGTGACGGCCTGTAGAAGGACTGCGGGGTGCGGCGGTAGGGGTTCATGGCAAGCGGAAGAGATTGGGCTTTGGAGATAGGTGAAATAAAGGATGGAAAAGGTGAGAGAATAGGGACAGTTTACTTGTAATTGTCTTGAATAAAGGGTAAAATATTTAAGATTAGGTAAAGTGTAAGTTGAAGGAGAAATCATGAACGAAGAATACTATTATTCTGAGAATTTTTATCAGCAGGATGGAGGGAATGGCCAAAATGGTAACGATGTAGCTGTGAATTACGGATTGGCTGTAACTTCTTTGGTTTTGGGCATTGTCTCAGTTGTATTTTTCTTTTTTGGAATTAATATTCTGACAGCGATTGTTTCTATTACTTTAGCAATCATTTTCTTAGTGTCGAATTCAGGAAGAGGTGTAAAAAAGGGACGTAGCCTTGCTATATGGGGAATTATTACGTCTATTTTATCACTCGTGATGTTTGTAATATCTTGGGTTTTCATTTTCAGTAATATCAACAATATGGTGAATATGTTTGATGACTATATGGATAGTCCGGGCTTGTACTATGAGTACAACTTTGATGGAGATGAAGGTGATATTCAGGACTATGATGATATTCTTAAGCAATATGAGGATTTGCTGAATGAGAATCAAAATGTTCCAGAGGAAGATCAGACACTTTAATTTTGGTAGTAGGTCTTGATGGGTCTAACCAGCCCTAAGGCTTTAATTATGTAACTGTTCAGCTCCATTGGCTCTGAATAGTTACGCATATAATAATAAGGGTTAGGTGACGAGAAAGCCTAGCCTCATAGAAAGGAATTACTTTATATGTACAACAAAGTAGATGCGAGTTTAAATTTCGTTGAGCGCGAAAAGAATGTGCTCAAATTCTGGGAGGAAAATGATATCTTCCAGAAGTCAATGGATTCAAGAAAAGAGGGAGAGACATACACATTTTATGATGGTCCTCCAACAGCAAATGGTAAGCCTCACATTGGTCATGTAGAGACACGTGCCATTAAGGATATGATCCCAAGATACCAGACAATGAAGGGCAAGTTTGTTCCACGTAAAGCTGGATGGGATACACATGGTCTTCCAGTAGAGCTTGAGGTTGAAAAGCTTCTTGGTCTAAACGGAAAAGAGCAGATTGAAGAGTATGGTATGGAGCCTTTCATTAAGCAATGTAAGGAATCCGTATGGAAATACAAAGGTATGTGGGAGGATTTCTCTGGCACAGTTGGTTTCTGGGCAGATATGGACAATCCTTACATCACATACGATGACAACTTTATCGAGTCTGAGTGGTGGGCACTTAAGACAATTTGGGACAAGAAGCTCCTTTACAAGGGATTCAAAATCGTTCCTTATTGCCCTCGTTGTGGTACTCCACTTTCAGCTCAAGAGGTAGCTCAGGGCTACAAAACAGTTAAGGAGCGTTCTGCAATCGCACGCTTCAAAATCAAAGGAGAGGATGCTTATTTCCTCGCTTGGACAACAACACCTTGGACACTTCCATCAAACCTTGCACTTTGTGTAAATCCGGTTGAGACTTACATCAAAGTAAAGGCAGCTGATGGTTATACATACATTCTCGCAGAAGCGCTTGCTGATAAAGTACTTTCAAAGCTTGCTAAGGAAGAGGGCGAGAAGGCATACGAAGTTCTTGAAACATACAAGGGTACAGACCTTGAATATAAAGAGTATGAGCCACTTTTCGAGTGCGCTGGCGTAGCTGCAGAAAAGCAGCATAAGAAGGCTCATTTCGTTACATGTGATGATTACGTTACTATGTCAGACGGTACTGGTATCGTACATATCGCTCCTGCATTTGGTGAGGACGATGCAAAGGTTGGACGTAAGTACGACCTTCCATTTGTTCAGTTCGTAGATGGTAAGGGTGAGCTCACTGAGGAGACTCCTTACGCTGGTCAGTTTGTTAAGGATGCAGATCCAAACGTACTTAAGGACCTTGATGCTAAGGGACAGCTTTTTGAGGCTCCTAAGTTCGAGCACGAGTATCCACACTGCTGGAGATGCGACACTCCACTTATCTACTATGCTAGAGAATCATGGTTCATCAAGATGACAGAGGTTAAGGATGACCTGATTAAAAATAACAACACTGTAAACTGGATTCCAGATTCAATCGGTAAGGGACGTTTCGGCGATTGGCTTGAGAACGTTCAGGACTGGGGTATCTCACGTAACCGTTACTGGGGAACTCCACTCAACATTTGGGAGTGCCCAGACTGTGGCAAGCAGATTTCAATTGGAAGCCGCAAGGAATTAGCAGAGCTTTCAGGCAGACCTGAGGCAGAGAAAATCGAGCTTCACCGTCCATACATCGACGAGGTTACATGCACATGTCCTGAGTGTAAGGGCACAATGAAGCGTGTGCCAGAGGTTATTGACTGCTGGTTCGATTCAGGTGCTATGCCATTTGCTCAGCATCATTATCCATTTGAAAACAAGGAAGTATTTGAGCAGCAGTTCCCTGCTAAGTTCATTTCAGAGGCCGTAGACCAGACAAGAGGTTGGTTCTATTCGTTGATGGCTGAGTCAACTCTCCTTTTCAACAAGGCTCCATACGAGAACGTTATCGTTCTTGGCCATGTTCAGGATGAGAATGGACAGAAGATGTCTAAGTCTAAGGGCAACGCTGTAGATCCATTCGATGCTCTTGAAAAGATGGGTGCAGATGCTATCAGATGGTACTTCTATACATCTTCAGCACCATGGATTCCAAAGAGATTTGGTGAGAATGCAGTTATGGAAGGCCAGAGAAAGTTCCTTGGAACTCTTTGGAATACATATGCTTTCTATATTTTATATGCAAATATCGACGAGTTTGATCCTACAAAGTACGAGCTTGACTTTAGCAAGCTTGCAGTTATGGATAAGTGGATTCTTTCTCGCCTTAACTCAGCAATCAAGGCTGTTGATGAGAATCTTGCAGCATACAAGATTCCAGAAGCAGCACGTGCACTTGATGAGTTTGTAGACGATATGTCAAACTGGTACGTTCGTCGTTGCCGTGACAGATTCTGGGCAAAGGGTATGGAGCAGGACAAGATAAATGCTTACATGACTCTTTACACATGCCTTAAGGATATTGCACTTGCAGCAGCACCAATGATTCCTTTCATGACAGAGGAAATCTATCAGAACATGGTTCGTTCAGTTGACAAGACAGCTCCAGAGTCTATCCACCTTTGTGACTTCCCAGTTGTTAATGAAGCATTCATTGACAAAAAGCTTGAGGAGGATATGGACGAGCTTCTTAAGATCGTAGTTCACGGACGTGCTTGCCGTAACACAGCACAGATTAAGAATAGACAGCCAATCGGTCAGATGTACATCAAGGCTGAGCACGAGCTTGATGATATGTATGTTTCAATCATTGAGGATGAGCTTAACGTTAAGAAGGCTACATTCACAGAGGATGTTTCAGCATTCACATCATATAGCTTCAAGCCACAGCTTCGTACAGTTGGACCTAAGTATGGCAAGTTCCTTGGTGGCATCCAAAAGGCACTTTCATCACTTGATGGAAATGCAGCATATGCAGAGCTTAAGGCAAATGGGGTATTAAGATTGCCAGAAGTTGATGCATCTATTGAGCTAGCTGAGGAAGACCTTCTTATCTCTATGGCTCAGACAGAAGGCTTTGTAGCAGATGGAGACAATTACGTAACAGTAGTCCTCGATACAAACCTTACAGAAGAGCTTCTTGAGGAAGGTTTTGTACGTGAAATCGTATCTAAGATTCAGACTATGCGTAAGGAAGCTGACTTTGAGGTTATGGATCGCATCCAGGTATCATATGCTGGTACTGATAAGGCTAACGAAATCTTCGCTGCAAACAAGGAACTCATTGCTGGTGAAGTACTTGCAGATTCCATCGAAGAAGGTACAGCTGGTGACCACGTTAAGGAGTGGAACATCAACGGAGAAACTGTAACATTAGCTGTAACTCGTAAGTAAAGCATAAATGGTCTTTAGGAGGGGTTGAGATTATGAAAAGGCAGATGCCAAGCACTAAAGAAATTGAGCGAGAAATAAAAGATCGTGTGAAGAGTATGTTCCGTAAGGAATTCGAAGAGGCCAAAGAAGATGAAATCTATCGTGCCTGTTCAGAGGTTGTCAATGATGTTGTCATTGACAACTGGCTTACCACACAAAAGGAATTTACTAAGCAAGATCCAAAATGCGTTTATTATATGTCCATGGAATTTTTGATTGGACGTATGCTCGGTAACAACATGATTAATATGCGTGGATATACCGAGGTAATGGATGCTCTTGCAGACCTTAATGTGGATATTAATCTTATTGAGGATCAGGAACCAGATCCAGCCCTTGGAAACGGTGGTTTGGGTCGACTTGCTGCTTGTTTTTTGGATTCTCTTGCTACATTGCGTTATCCTGCTTATGGCTGTGGTATTCGATATCACTATGGTATGTTCAAACAAAAGATAACTGATGGATTCCAGGAGGAAGTTCCAGATGATTGGCTTCAGACTCGTTATCCATTCGAACTTGAACGTCCAGAGTATGAGTTCGAAGTTAAGTTTGGCGGATGGGTTCGCTATGAATCTCAGCCCGATGGTTCTACAAAATATATTCACGAGGGCTATAATTCAGTACTTGCTACACCATATGATATGCCAATCACTGGCTTCGATAATGGTATGGTAAATACACTGATGATTTGGGATGCCAAGCCAAAGGAGGTATTTAGACTTGCTTCCTTCGAGCGTGGTGACTATGACAAAGCTGTAGAAGATATGAATCTGGCTCGAAACCTTACAGAAGTTCTTTATCCAAACGACAATCATGTTCAGGGCAAGGAGCTTCGTCTGAAGCAGCAATATTTCTTTGTATCGGCTTCATTACAGCGAGCTATTGCAAAGTATCTTCGTTATCATAGTGATATTACACGTTTGCCTGAAAAGGTAGTGTTCCAGATGAACGATACTCATCCAACTCTTACTGTTGCAGAGCTTATGCGACTTCTCATGGATGAGCGTGGCCTTGGTTGGGATGAGGCTTGGGAAATCACCACACATTGTGTTGCCTATACCAATCATACAATCATGGCAGAGGCCCTCGAAAAATGGCCAGAGGAGATTTTCAAATCTTTACTTCCACGTGTATATATGATTGTAGAGGAGATTAATCGTCGTTTCTGTGAGGAAATAAGAGCTAAATTCCCGGGAGATGAGGAAAGAGTTCATCGTATGGCAATCCTTGCAGATGGTCAGGTAAAGATGGCTCATATGGCTATTGCGGCTAGCTACAGTGTAAATGGTGTTGCTGCCCTTCATACCGAAATCCTGAAGAATGTATCACTTCATGATTTCTATGAGATGTATCCAGAAAAGTTCAACAACAAGACAAATGGTATTACCCAGCGTCGTTTCCTTATGCATGGAAACTACAGACTGTCTGACTGGGTTATTTCTCGAATTGGACGAGGTTGGATTACTGATCTTTCGCAGATGACAAAGCTTCTAAGATTTATTGATGATGAAAAATCACTTAATGAATTTATGGCAATCAAATACGAGAATAAAAAGCGTCTTGCAAAATATATATGGGAACATAATCACATCAATGTGGACCCATCATCAATTTTTGATGTGCAGGTAAAGCGTTTGCATGAATACAAACGTCAGCTTTTAAATATTCTTCATGTTATGTATTTGTACAACCAAATTAAAGAGCACCCAGAGATGGATTTTTATCCAACTACATTTATCTTTGGCGCAAAGGCATCTGCAGGTTATGAAAATGCAAAGCTTATTATTAAGCTTATAAATAACGTAGCAGCAGTTATCAATAACGATAAGTCAATTGACAACAAGCTAAAGGTTGTATTTATTGAAGACTACCGTGTTTCAAATGCTGAGTGGATTTTTGCAGCTGCTGATGTTTCAGAGCAGATATCTACAGCTTCAAAGGAAGCATCTGGAACAGGTAATATGAAGTTTATGCTTAATGGTGCTGTTACTATTGGTACAATGGATGGTGCCAATGTTGAAATGTATCAGGAGCTTGAAGGCAAAGATATCTTTATCTTTGGTATGAGCTCAGATGAGGTTATTGCTCACGAGAAAAACAGAGACTACAATCCTGTTGATGTGATGAATAGTAATCACCATATTCAGAAGGTACTTACTCAGCTTATTAATGGCAACTATAGCATTGATAATCCAGAGTTGTTCAGACCAATCTACAACTCATTGTTAAACACTCAGTGTACAGAAAGAGCTGATACATATTTCGTTCTCAAGGATTTTGCTTCATATTGTGAGGCACACGAGAAGATTCAAGAGGCCTACAAGGACAAGAAGAGGTGGGCTCAGATGGCGCTCAACAATGTAGCTCACGTGGGCAAGTTCTCATCTGACAGAACTATTCAGGAATATGTTGATGACATCTGGCACTTAGACAAGTTGGAATTAAGATAATTAATATCATTGGCTTCTTGCTGGGCATCTGTCTGGCAAGAAGTCAATGTTTTTAGAAATGCTGGAGAATAAAATGAATCAAAACAAAACAGATAGAGGTAGGCATATTGCTTGGATTTTTCTTCCAACAATTTTTGCAATGATAATTCAGACTGCAGTAGCTATACTTATCATGGAATTTATGATGGTATGGGAATTTGGTACAACCACCAAATCTGATTATGCTGATTTTATAACAGATGTCATGGTCAAGTATGCCAGTCCAGAAAGTATAGCCAGCATATCATTGGTATATGCACTCATAACAGGAATCATTATGTTTGTGCTCTATCGAAACAACTACAGAGATGGTCAGATTGCTGGCTTAAAGTTTAAAGTTAGCAACTGGGGAATAATGATTGTCGGTACAGTGCTTTTCATTATTTCTATGCAGTACGTGACAGTGTATTTGATGAATGCTTTATCAGCCGCATTTCCTTCATGGTTGGAAGAGTACAAAGCAATGACAGAGGCAGCGGGGTTGGAGTCTGATATTTCTCCACTTATGATTGTGTACGCTGTGCTTTTAGGCCCTATTTGTGAGGAGCTTCTCTTCAGAGGGGTGACTTTCTTTGCAGCAAGAAAGGTGATGCCTATCCAGTTTGCAATACTGGTTCAAGCTATATTATTTGGAGCATTCCATATGAACAAACTTCAAGGCGCATATGCTTTTGTACTTGGTCTTGGACTTGGTTATGCTATGTACCTCTATGACAACCTCATAGTTGTAATTCTTATTCACATGGGCTACAACTTGATTGGCGTTTTAGAGCTGCCTGCTGGCGGTGACAATCTGTTTACATTTTTCTTATGTAGCCTTGCATCACTGGTAGTTGCGTATCTTTCAATTATTTTAATGAGAAATGCATCATCAGTAGTTAATAATGAGGAGTTTTTTGCCGATAATTAAATACACGGATGATTATCATAGAGACCAGGAAGGCTGTATCAGTTCTCCTGGTTTTTATTATTCAAAGCATCTTTTTCATATTCATAATGGAAGTCTAGAAGACATCTTTTCAGGTGCGTTGAATAGTAACATCTATGAGACAGAAAAAGGACTTTCTTCCAACAAGTTATATCAGGTTTTTCAAAGGAGGAAAGCGAATGGTAATTAACAATTCTGAGGTTTCTATGGCCTCAAAATCTAGCGTCGCTAGAGAAATGAAACTGACTCTTCAGTCAGAAACAAAACCACTTATCAATCTAGAAAACATCCAGGTGCTACAGGATGGAAAGAAAATTGAACAAAGTGAAGATGGGAAAGAAACAGAAAAACAAGGCGAAAATACTTTGTCTAACGATGGCTTTTTATCATCTTTGAACTATGCCCTTGGTTCAAATGGAAAGGTGAAGGAAGTTGACACAGAAAATCCCTTATTGACGGCTGCAGCAAACAGAAAGGTGCGAATGACAACAATGGAGTATTTACTTAGAATGCTTCTTCTAGGACGATACTTTGACGAGGAAAGTGCATTTGGGCAAATGCTGCGAGAGACATTTGGAATAGATGAGGAAAGCTACAGTACTGCAATGTCGGCATCAGGCGGTATAGGAGTTGAACCAGTATACGTTCAAAGCATACGTAGTGAGTATTCCTATCATGAAGAACAATCTGTGGAATTTTCTTCCACCGGAACAGCTATTACAGCTGATGGCCGCAAGCTTAGCTTTAATTATAGTTTTGCAATGACTGAATCCTTCTCACAGGAATTCAGCTCAGAATATATAGGTCTAAAAAGCATTAATTGCGTAGATCCACTGGTCATAAACCTAGACGATTGCCCGACCTCTATTTCAGACCAAACATTCTTATTCGACCTAGATGGTGATGGACAGTTAGACGAGATTCACAACTTATCTTCAGGCTCAGGCTTCCTGGCTTTAGATAAGAATGAGGATGGAGAAATCAATGATGGCATGGAGTTATTCGGAGCTAAAACCGGGGATGGGTTTTCAGAACTTGAGGCATACGATTCAGACGGCAACGGATGGATAGACGAGAATGATCCTATTTTTTCAAAGCTTCGTATAATGACAATCACAGAATCTGGCGAACGACAACTATTCGGCCTTAAACAATCTGATATTGGAGCCATTTACCTTGGACGTCTTGATACTGAGCTTACCAAACGTGATGACACCAACACCACAACCGCTGAAATTCGTAAAACTGGCATCTTCCTCCACGAAAAAGACGGACATGCCGGAGGCATCCAACACGTTGACTTTGCCACCTAGCCTAAACATCACACCACCCAGTGACTACTCATAAAAACAGGAGAGCCAATCTATCCCGATTGGCTCTCCATTTTTATGAGTAATCACTGGGAGTGGGGAGAAAGAGGCTAGGTGGCTTTGTTATTGGGGTGGATTATGGTATAATTGGACGCAGAAATGTGTGGGTGGATAATGTAATGAAAGTTGGTAGACATAAATTTAAGATTAGAAGCAGCAGTGCTCTTGTTGTAGCGGCAGGGTGCACTGTTGCTTTTATGTTTTTAACTACATGTTTGAGCTTCATTTTTTTTAGACAGAGAATGAATGAGGCTAATGATTTGCTGAGAGAAGCTAAGTATTTGCCATATGATTCATATGTGGTAATGGTGACATCGGATGATCAGTCTGATTTTTGGCAGAGAGTGTATAAATCAGCCAGTGATTTTGGTAGAAAATACGGTATTTATGTAGATTTGATGTCGGATAATGTGGATGTGAACTATAGCAAGAATGAGCTATTGGAGATGGCCATAGAGTCTGGTTGTGATGGCATACTGCTGGAGGGCGATGATAATCCACAGACATTGGAGTTGATTAATTCGGCTTATGCCAAGGGAATTCCTGTGATTACGTTGGAAAGCGATGTGGTGGATAGTAAGCGCGTCAGCTTTGTTGGCGTGAATAACTATACAATTGCTCAGCTTTATGCACAGTCTCTTGTGGAAAATATTGTGAAACAGAAGCATGTAATGGTGATAGGTGACAACTCCATTAATGAGACAGTGGCAGGTAACTTTGTAACTAATATTCAGGAGGCATTGTCAGGAGAGAATCTTGTAAATGCTCCACTTGATTTCGATGTGCGTATTATAGAGGATGATAATGCCTTTGCTACTGAGGAATATATTCAGAATCTTTTTGTTAAGAACCAGCTGAAGCCGGTGGTGATTTGTCTAGATGCAACCTCAACAGAGTGCTTTTATCAGTATATGATTGATTACAACAAGGTTGGTCAGATTTTATTACTTGGAAATTACGAGTCACAGGCTATTTATACAGGAATTCAGCAGGGGGTTATAAATAGCACAGTTACACTTGATGCAGATAGTATGGGAGAGTCTGCAGCAAAAGCGTTTCTGGAGTTTCGAGACTCAGGATATGTTTCAGATTATATTAATGTGGAGCCAAAGATTATAAATAACACAAATATAGGTGACTATATTTCAAAGGAGAATGATGATGAGTAAACATACATTCAAATCACTCTCCCTTAGAAAAAAGATGATTATAGTCTTTTGTTTGCCAACTATTTTGCTGTTTATGGTAAATATGACCCTGTATCTTGGAACAAGCAGAATGCTTGTGAATCTGGACGAAATCTATGCCAGCAATACGTCGTTGACTGAGATGAATCAGGCTTTGGATAGTCTTCATTCTGCAACTGCAGATTATTTGGGAACAAAGACCAGTGATGCGTTGGAGGCATATTATATCGCAGAGCAGGATTACAGGGATATTTTAGATGTGCTGGAAGATAATAACGATGAAAATGATAGTCGTGTGCTGGAGCGAAACATAAAGAGGCTTTCAGATAACTATGTGACTCTCACAAACCAGGCGGTGGAGAGTAAGCGTGGCGGTAATGTTGAAAAATACAAGGGTTACTATGAAAAAGCTTCAAGACTTTACGACTATATAGGGGCAAATATTACAAGCCTTAATAATCAGCAGTTTGTAAACAACTCAAAATCATACAGTACCATGATGTCGGCGCTGCAGACTATAGAGGAGCTTAATATTTTTACTTTGGTTCTTATTGGTCTTGCAAATCTTTCTTTCGTAGTTTTGATTGCTTCCACAATCACTGAGCCGCTTATCAAGCTTTCATCGGCTGCAAATAGAGTGTCAAACGGAGATTTCGAGGTTTCACTTCCAGTTGCTGTAAACAATGATGAGATTGGTGTTGTGACACGTGCCTTCAACAAGATGGTAGTTTCCTTGAAGGAGTACATTACCAAGCTTACAGAGTCTATGGAGACTGAGCGAAAGCTGAAGGAAAATGAGCTTATTATGGCAAACCATGTAAAGGACGCTGAGCTTAAATATCTTCAGTCTCAGATTAATCCTCATTTTCTGTTTAACACATTAAATGCTGGTGCTCAGCTGGCCATGATGGAAGGTGCTGATAGAACAAGCGAATATATGCACAACGTAGCCAACTTCTTTAGATACAATATCAAGAAAAATAAGGATGTTGTTACCTTGAAGGAAGAGATTGAGCTAGTTGATATATATATCTACATTATCAATGTACGTTTTGCTGGAGAAATCCAGTTTGAAAAGAACGTTGACGAGAGCCTTTTAAATGTACAAATTCCAAGTATGATACTTCAACCGATAGTTGAAAATAGTATCAACTATGGTGTTCGCAACATAGAATGGGCTAAAAAAATAGAATTGTCGGTTTATGCCTTGGGAGATTACGTTTGTGTAAGCATTAAGGACAATGGAATCGGTATGAGCTGTGAAACCATCACCAAAATTTTGGAAGGAAGCTATGAGGGAAATTCTGATAAAGCAGACTCAAATGGTGTAGGCCTTGCAAATTGCATTGAGCGATTGAACATTTTCTATGAGAGAGATGATGTGCTGGATATCATCTCCGAGGGGATTAATAAGGGAACGGAGACAATCCTGTATTTGACTCCGGAAGAGGACAATGAATAAAGACTAAAATTTATGGGGAAATACTATGTACAAAATAATGCTAGCCGATGACGAGGGTATTGTTATCGATTCATTAAAATTCATAATAGAAAAGGAATTTGGAAGTCAGTGTGAAATCAGGGTTGCCAAAACCGGGCGGCAGGTAATTGAGCTTGCAGAAGAATTTCAGCCAGACATTGCATTTATGGATATTCAAATGCCAGGTATTAATGGTATTGATGCTATGCGTGAAATTCGTCGTACCAATAGCCATGTGGTGTTTATTGTAATGACTGCATACGACAAGTTCGATTATGCCAAAGAAGCTATCACTCTTGGAGTATTAGATTATCTCAACAAACCTGTAAGCAGAGATGCAATTCTTAGTATTTTAAAGAAAGCAATGTTTCAAATCGATGGAGAACGAACAAGACGCAGCGATGACTTGAAGGTTAGAGAAAAGCTGGAGATAGTTGTGCCTATTATTGAAAATGGTTTGATTCAGGATTTGCTGTTCAAGGAATATTTCAAAGAGGATATTGATAATTACAAGGCTTTGCTTGGAATTGATTGTGAATATGGGTACATGGCATGTATGGTTTTCGGAAGAGAACTAGTGGGAAACTATATGAAAGGCGCTGTTGCGGCTTCTATAGTGGCACAAAAATCCTACAAGGAAATTCACACAATAACCGACGATTATGTGAAGGGAATCATGGGAAATGTTATGTCCAATAAGATTCCTATTTTGATTCCATGCGAAAGTGATACTCTTTCCTACAACGAGAGAAATCACATTGTGGAAAATGCAAGAGCTCTTTGCAGAAAGCTTGCAGACCGCTTTGATATGGACTTTAGAATAGGTTTTGGTTCAGTAAAACCACTTGAGCGGATGAGTGAATCTTATGAAGAAGCCAATTCAGTGTTGATATCTAACACAAGTCACGTGGCTCATGTGGATGACATGCCTGTGGCTTGCCAATATGAGTCCAATTATCCTACGGAAAAAGAAAAGCGTCTGTTTGATGAAATTACTCTTGGAAATGTAAACGAGTCTGTTTCAATCGCACAGGCATTTTTCGATTGGATGGAGGAAAACTACGGAAGTGATGCTGATAGTGTGCGACTGAAGTGCTTGGAGTTTGTTTTGTGGGCAGAGCATCTTGCCTATGAAAAGACAGGGCGCATGTATGAGTTTAAAAGCAGGGCAAACTATCTATCAGAGCTTATGAGCTTTGTCAGTCTTCAAGAGGTAAAGGTCTGGTTTATAGAAAAAATAAAGGCATCAGCACTTTGGGTTTCAAACAAACATGAAGAACAGTCAATGAGTGCTGTGAACAAAGCAAAGCAATATATTGATGAAAACTATATGAAGGAACTTACATTAGATGATGTTTCAAGGGTAGTTAATATTAGTTCCTACTATTTCTCAAAAGTATTCAAGGAGGAGACTGGAGAGAATTTTATCGACTATCTTACAAAGCTTCGAATTGAGGCTGCAAAAAAGCTTCTTAAGACAACAAACAAGTCTATGAAGGAAATTTCTGCGGAGGTAGGGTATTCAGATCCAAACTATTTTTCAAGAAATTTCAAGAAATATACAGGAAAGACACCTACGGATTACGCCAAAAGCAATTAATGTGGATAGGTGAATTGGGAGGATTTATGTAATGAAAGGGGTTATTAAGAAAACCTTTAAGTATGTGTTGATTTTATCAATGATGCCTGGGCTGCTTTTGGGGTGTGGCAGCGTAGGGGAAAGCAAAGCAAATACTGATGTGCCAGATGATGATAGCATTGAAATTGGAATGTGTTTTGATTCCTTTGTAATCGAACGTTGGGAAAAGGATAGAGATGTGTTTGTCGCTAATGCAACGGCTATGGGCGCTACGGTAAATGTTCAAAACGCTAATGGAAATATTGATAAACAGATTGAACAAATCAGGTATTTGATTGACAAAAAAGTAGATTGTCTTGTGATTATACCAATTGATGGAAATAGCCTAAAGGAAGTCATAGGGGAAGCAAAGCGGGCAGACATTCCTGTAGTTAGCTATGATCGAATGATATCAGATGTACATTCTGATCTTTATATATCCTTTGACAATGAAAAGGTTGGTGAAATGTTAGGTCAGGCTGTTGTTAACCAAGGGGCTAAAAATGTGATTATGATATGTGGTCCAATGACAGACAACAATGTACCAATGGTAAATGATGGCTTTAAGAGTGTTATGGATGAAAATGGTGTTGAAATCCTTGATACATACAACTGTGAAGGATGGAAGGCTGAATATGGAAGCGCATATGTATACGACCACATGGATATAATAAAACAGACCGATGCAATAATGTGTGGTAATGATGATATTGCATCCTCTGTGATAAAGGCGCTTGCTGTAGCCCAGCTAGCTGGAAGCATACCTGTTGTTGGACAGGATGCGGATTTGCCAGCATGTCAGCATATAGTTCAGGGTACACAGGTTATGACAGTATACAAACCTGTAGGAAAGCTTGCAGAAGAGGCGGCTAAGCTGACGGTTGTTTTGGCCAAGGGTGAGGAGCTTGATATAGATACAAAAATCAGCGATGGAACTTACGAGATTCCATATGTAGCCATAGAGCCTGTGGCTGTTACAAAGGACAACCTTGATGATGTTATTATAGATGGAGGTTTTCACACTAGAGAAGATGTATATTTAAATGTGGAGTAGCATATTATTGTATTAAAGAATTAGGACTAGCACAAAATTGTGCTAGTCTTTTTTTAACCTCTAAAACGTTTTAGACAAAAATGTGAAGAAAGTGACAACCATTTTTAGACATGTATTTGGTAAAGTATCATCAGAAACGAAAACCAAGGGGTTTTCAATAAAGAACCTAAGACGAAAGGGAGGTTATTTCACGAATGAAAAAGAAATTATTAAGTGTACTTTTGACAGGTGCTTTTGTCACATCTATGTTGGTTGGATGTGGAACAAGCACAGAGACAACAGACTCAGGTAATGGCGCGGCTAATACTACATCTGAGTCAAGCACAGCATCAAACGGCACTAAGGTTGGTGTTGCAATGCCTACAAAGGACCTTCAGAGATGGAACCAGGATGGTGCCAACATGCAGAAGGAACTTGAGGCTGCAGGCTACGAAGTTGATCTTCAGTACGCTTCAAACGATGTTCAGACACAGGTATCTCAGATTGAGAACATGATTAACTCAGGATGTAACGTTCTTGTAGTTGCGGCTATCGAAGGTTCATCACTTGGTGAAGCTATGGATATGGCAGCTGAGAAGGGTATCCCAGTTATTGCATATGACCGTCTTATCATGAACACAGATGCAGTTTCTTACTACGCTACATTTGATAACTACAAAGTAGGTGAGGTTCAGGGACAGTACATTATCGATCAGCTTGATCTTGAGAACACAGATCAAACATACACAATGGAAATTACAGCTGGTGATCCAGGTGATAACAACGCTGGTTTCTTCTACAACGGTGCTATGGATCTTCTTAAGCCATACATTGAAAAAGGAACACTTGTAGTTAAGTCTGGTCAGACAGAGTTCGCAGAAGTTGCAACTCCAGCATGGGCTACAGAGACAGCTCAGTCAAGAATGGAGACAATCCTTTCTTCTAACTACGCTAACGATGATCTTAATATCTGCCTCTGCTCAAACGATTCTACAGCACTTGGTGTTGAGAACGCACTTGCAGCAAACTACAAGGGTGAATATCCAATTATCACTGGACAGGATTGTGATATTGAGAACACAAAGAACATGATCGCTGGAAAGCAGTCTATGTCAGTATTCAAGGATACACGTACACTTGCTTCTCAGGTTGTTAAGATGGTAGGTCAGATTATTAAGGGCGAGACAGTTGATGTTAACGATACAGAGACATATGACAATGGTAAGGGTGTTGTTCCTTCATACCTTTGCGAGCCAGTATTCGCTGACAAGGATAACTACAAGGAGCTTCTTATCGATTCTGAATACTATACAGAGGATCAGTTAAAGTAAAATATTTATACAGTGAATCACTGATAAATAATAAGCAAGTATTTTGCTACAGGGAAATAAAAGAGTTATGAAATTATTTAGGGGCGAGCCTAGCTCGCCCTTATTTAAAGGGAGAAACATTTTTAGGAGAATATTTTGAAGAGAATAAACATTGAGTTATTCTAAAGTTTTTTTAGGGAGGTAATACAAGTGGGGAAAACATTACTTGAGATGATTAACATCACCAAAGAGTTCCCTGGAGTAAAGGCCCTTGATAACGTTAATCTTAAAGTAGAGGAAGGCGAAATCCACGCTCTTGTCGGTGAGAATGGTGCTGGTAAATCTACATTGATGAATGTATTAAGTGGTATTTATCCATTTGGATCTTACACAGGCGATATCGTCTACAATGGAGAAGTTTGTAAGTTCCAGAAAATCAAGGACTCAGAGGAAAAAGGAATTGTAATTATACATCAGGAATTAGCACTGATTCCATATATGTCAATCGGAGAGAACATGTTCCTTGGAAACGAGCAGGGATCAAAGGCAAAGATTGATTGGGATAAAACATATGCTGAGGCTGACAAGTATTTGAAGATGGTAGGTCTTTCAGAAAGTAGCCGTACACTTATCAAAGATATTGGTGTTGGTAAGCAGCAGCTTGTTGAAATTGCAAAGGCTCTTGCTAAACATGCGAAATTACTTATTCTTGATGAGCCTACATCATCTCTTAATGAGACAGATTCTAAGGCACTTCTTGATTTACTTCTTAAGTTCAAGCAGGAGGGTATGACATCAATTATCATTTCCCATAAGCTTAACGAAGTATCTTATGTGGCTGATAAAATCACAGTTATCCGTGATGGTTCAACAATTGAAACACTTGACAAGACTGTTGATGAAATTACAGAGGACAGAATTATAAAGGGCATGGTTGGTCGTGAGATGACAGACCGTTTCCCAAAACGTCATGATGTAAAAATTGGCGACGTTGCAATGGAAGTTAAGGATTGGACAGTATACCATCCACAGTTCGCTGAGCGAAAAGTTGTTGACGGTGTTTCAATGAATGTTCGCAAAGGCGAAGTTGTTGGTATCGCAGGACTTATGGGTGCGGGCCGTACAGAGCTTGCAATGTCTATCTTTGGTAAGTCATATGGTACAAATATTTCCGGACAGTTGATTTTGAACGGTCAGGAAGTTCACTTAAAGAATATCAAGGATGCAATCAAGCACAAAATTGCATATGTTACAGAGGACAGAAAGGGCAATGGACTTGTTCTTACAAACCCAATCAAGATTAATACAACTCTTGCTAATCTTTCAGAGCTCTGCAATAAGCGTGTAATTGATCAGGATAAAGAATATCAGGTTGCAGAGGACTACAGAGAAAAGCTAAAGACAAAGTGTCCATCAGTTGAGCAAAATGTAGGAAACCTTTCTGGTGGAAATCAGCAGAAAGTACTTCTTGCAAAGTGGATGTTTGCAGACCCAGATGTGCTTATTCTCGATGAGCCAACTCGTGGTATAGATGTTGGTGCAAAGTACGAAATATACTGCATCATCAATGACCTTGTTGCAGCTGGTAAGTCAGTAATCATGATTTCATCAGAGCTTCCAGAGGTTCTTGGAATGTCAGACAGAATTTATGTTATGAATGAGGGCAAGATGGTTGGCGAAATGTCAGGTGCTGAGGCTTCACAGGAAAGCATCATGTCTTGCATCTTGAAGTCATAGAAGGGAGAGGAATCATGGTTTCAAATAATATTGGAAATACATTAAAGAAATACACCATGGTAATCGCCCTGGTGGTAATCATTGCTATTTTTTATGTTGGAACAGGAGGAACAATCCTCTTGTCACAGAATGTCAACAACCTTCTTTCACAGAATGCATATGTATTTGTTCTTGGAACAGGTATGTTGTTATGTATCCTGACCGGTGGTAACATCGATCTTTCAGTTGGTTCAGTAGTCTGCTTCGTAGGCGGTATTGGAGCGGTACTTTTGAGTAAAGGTTTGAATGTTTGGCTGGCAGTTATCATAATGCTTCTGTGTGGTATTGCTGTAGGTGCTTGGCAGGCATTTTGGGTTGCTTACATAAATGTTCCACCATTTATTGCAACACTTGCTGGTATGTATGCTTTCCGTGGATTATCAAATGTTGTTCTTAACGGATATGCGGTATCAATTTCAAATACTACATTCCTTAACGTATTTGGTGGTGGTGCTGATTGCTATATTCCAGATTTCTTCAATGGAAAAGATTTAAATATTACATGTATTGTTGCAGGCCTTATTGCAGTAGCAGTCTATGTTGTCCTTTCATTAAAAAATAGAATTTCAGCTACAAAGAAGGGTTATGAGACACAAAGTGCTGCACCATTCTATGGAAAGCTTGTAATTATCTCAGCTGTAATTCTTTTCCTTACATTCAAGCTTGCAGGCTACAAAGGAATTCCTACATCACTTCTTTGGATTATCCTTATTGTCCTTGCTTACAACTATGTTACAACCAAGACAACAATTGGTCGTTACCTTTATGCAGTAGGTGGAAATGAGAAAGCTACACAGCTTTCTGGTATTAACACAAAGAAGGTATACTTCTTCGCATATACGAATATGGGATTTTTGGCAGCCTTTGCAGGTATCCTTACAGTAGCAAGAGCTGCATCAGCTCAGCCTACATACGGTCAGTTCTACGAGATGGATGCTATCGGCGCTTGCTTCATTGGTGGAGCATCAGCATACGGCGGAACAGGTTCTGTATTTGGAGCTATTATCGGTGCCCTTCTCATGGGTGTTATCAACCAGGGTATGCTTATCATGGGTGTTGATGCCAACTATCAGAAGGTAGTAAAGGGATTAGTACTTCTCGCTGCGGTAATCTTTGATGTAATGTCTAAGAGAGAAAAGAAGTAGAAAGGGAGGAGCGAAAAGTGAAAGACAAGATTTTAAAAATAGTTAAAGAAAACACAATGCTCATTGTACTGGTCCTCGTTGTTATCTTCTTTAATTTTACAACTAATGGAACAATGCTTTTACCAAGCCAGTTCAATGCGCTTATTACACAAAATGCATATGTATATGTTCTTGCGACTGGTATGTTGATGTGTATGTTGACCGGTGGTAACATCGATCTTTCCTGTGGTTCATTTGTTTGTTTAGTAGGTGTTCTTGGAGCAAAGCTCATGGTTGAAAAAGGCGCATCGACTCCAGTGGGAATTATTGCAATGCTTCTTATTGGTGTTGTTTATGGATGTGTTCTTGGATTCGTAATTGCGTATATGAACATTCCACCATGGATTGCAACCTTGGCAGGTTTCCTTGCCCTTAGAGGTTGGGGTGTTGCTTTGATGCACGGTGCTTCAAATATCAGCCCACTTCCAGAAAGCTTCTGCGGACTCTTCACCGGAAAGATGAACGATCTTTTTGGTGGTCCAAGAATCGGCGGAGTTCAGTACAATATGACAAGTATTGTTATTGGTCTTATTGCTTCAATTATTGTAGTTTTCCTTCTTGTAAGAGAGCGTGCTACAAAGCTTAAGAAGGGTTATACAGCTGATAGTATGGCAAAGGTACTTGTAAAATCAGTACTTATCTGTTTTGTAATTATGCTTTTTGCATACAAGTTTTCTCTTGCAGGTGGTGTTCCATATGCACTTATATGGGTGGCTGTAATCGTTCTTATCTACAGCTTCATTACATCAAAGACTGATGTGGGACGTTACTTCTACACAATCGGTGGAAATGCTGAGGCAACAAGATTATCAGGTATTGATACAAAGCGTATTATGTTTATTGCATATTTGAACATGGCTGTTCTTACAGTTGTTTCTGCATTCCTTACAATGTCACGTTTCCAGGCTGCAAACTCAACAGCCGGTACAAACTACGAGATGGATGCCATTTCAGCTTGTGTAGTTGGTGGTGTTTCAGCTTACGGTGGTTCTGGTACAGTATTTGGCATGATTGTTGGTGCAACACTTATCGGTGTTATCAACCTTGGTATGTCACTTATGGGAATCGATGCAAACTGGCAGAAGGTTGTAAAGGGTGTTGTTCTTCTTGGTGCAGTAGTATTCGAAATTCTTAACAACAAGAAGAAGGTAGGAAAGTAGATTGAGTTTCGGTACTTTTATAAAGTGCCGTGAAGTTCAATATTTATTATCTTCATTATTATTCTCAAAAAATGACCTGGGAAGAAAAATCCCCAGGTCATTTTTATGAATAACTTTATTGTTCTGATGAAGTTAAAATTATTTAACAGGCACACAGTGCTTGTCATTGATATCGCAAACCTTCTGAACACGGCGACGATATTTTTCCTCCATAAGAGGTTCTGTGTTAAGCCATGTCTTAACAATTTCCATCGACATAAGTCCACCGATAATCTTTGCACCAAGACAAAGAATGTTTGAATCAGTGTGCTGTCTGGCAAGTGTGGCGCACAAAGGATCCTGACACACTGCAGCGTAGCAGCCATTGATCTTGTTTGCAATAAGAGCACTGCCGTAACCAACTCCATCGCAGAAGATTCCTCTGTCGCATTCATGCTTTGCAACTGCTAATGCAGCAGGATAAACAAAATCAGAAAGATCACAGCTGTCGTTGTCATATGTACCAAAGTCTACAACTTCATATCCATTTGCCTCAAGGTAAGCCTTAATTTCATTTTTCATTTCTGTACCAGCATGGTCATTTGCCATAGCGATTTTCATAGTATATGTCCTCCTTTGCTTAAAAGCTATATCTAACATACCACAAAAATGTGAATTCTTAATAGTTTTTTTAGACTTTAACCATTGCTTTTATAACTTATATTTGACATAGTTAATATATATGGGAAGGATTCTTTCCTAATATTTAAAATATTTATACATTAAACGGAGGTCCATATGAAAGGTTTAAAGGACAAACCATGGTACTCTCTTACAATTTCAATATGTATCGGGGTAGTGTTATACGTAATTCTTGTAAATATCAATGATGTACTTAGCGGACTAGGTTCATTTTTAGGCTTCTTCTCTACTGTTTTTCTTGGAGCTATTATTGCCTATATTATCAATCCATTGGCTATGTTCTATCGGAATCATCTTTTTATAAAAATCAAAAACGAAAAGCTTCGTGCCACTTTTGGGAATGCTCTAGCTTTTGTAACTGTAATCATTTTCCTTGTATTTATAGGTTTTATGATTATTCCTCAGTTAATCGAAAGTGTAAAAACCTTTGCTGCCAATTTCAATGGATATGTTAGAGGTCTTCAAAAGACACTTGCTATTATTGGAGTGTCAAGTCAGATGGTCGATCTAAGTGAATTTGTTCACTCATCTAATGATCTTTTAAATGAGATACAGAAGTTTGCTTCAGAAAATATGGATACAATTATGTCTACTACAGCAGATTTAGGAAAGGCTGTTGGTCAGTTTTTTATTGCGTTCCTTTTGGCTATTTATTTTCTAGCAGAAAAGGATAAGTTAAAGGCTAGTGGAAAACGTTTTTTGAAGGCAGTTTTTAAGAGTCAGTACATCAAGGTGGCATATATCATTGGAAGAAGTGATGTAATCCTCAATAGATATATTGTCTACAACTTAATCGATGCCATGATAATTGGTGCTATTAATGGAATATTTATGACAGTTGCCGGATTGCCATATGTAGGCCTTGTTTCTGTACTTGTGGCAATTACAAACATAATTCCAACCTTTGGTCCAGCAGTAGGTGCGGTAATTGGCAGCTTCCTACTTCTTTTGGTGGAGCCTAGGGATGCTGTTATTTTCCTAATCTTCACAGCTATACTTCAGACTATCGATGGTTATGTCATCAAGCCAAAGCTTTTTGGCGATTCTCTTGGAGTATCCAGCCTTTGGATTTTAGTAGGAATTGTTGCCGGAGGAAAGATGTTTGGAGTGATTGGAATTCTTCTTGCGATTCCTGTTGTTGCAATCATAGATATGCTTTATCACGAATTCATTCTGCCATTCCTTGAGAAAAGGTAGTAGTTTGCACAAGCTTGATTAATTATTATCAGGAGATTATGTTGTGGAATACAAAGTGAATATCAATGGATTAGATATAGAGGCTAATTTTAGTCAAAGAAGTATAGATGAAATTCTTCTCCCTTTGTTACAAAGACTTACAAATATGCAAAAGGAAAAGGGGAGTCGAGTGCTGGTAATGGTGGCAGCCCCTCCCGGAGCTGGCAAAAGTACATTGGTTAGTTTTCTTGAAAAACTATCAAAGGAGACAGAAGGTATTACACCTATTCAAGCTATCGGTATGGATGGTTTTCACATGCGTCAGGAATATCTTGTGAGTCATACCACAGTTCGAGATGGTGAGGAAATCCCTATGGTACAGATAAAGGGGGCGCCAGAGACTTTTGATTTAACCGGGCTTATGGAACGGGTTTCATCTGTTGCAAAGGCTGAGATATGTGGTTGGCCTATTTATGATAGAACTCTGCACAATCCAGTAGATAATGTGATTACGGTAGATGGAGATATCGTTCTCCTTGAGGGTAATTATCTTCTGTTGAATCGCCAAGGCTGGGATGAGCTTTCAAAAATGGCCGATTACACAATATTTATTAAGGCTGACGAAAAGCTACTTAGAAACAGGCTGATTGAACGAAAAGCTTTGAGTGGAAATTCCACATCTGATGCAACCAGCTTTGTGGATTTCAGCGATATGGTTAATGTGCGAACCTGTCTTCAGGAATCAAAACCGGCAGACCTGGTTATTAATGTAGAGGATTTATAGCCTTAAATATTGATTGTAGGAGAAAAGTTTATCTCTCTAAATTCTTTTCTTACAAATATCCTCAAGACAACACTTGTCACAGTAGGGGGCTGTTCTTGCTGTGCATACTGCTCGTCCATGATCTACAAGGCGATGACAAAGTTCATTGCCTTCCTCTGGAGGGATGATTTTACGAAGAGCCATTTCTACTTTGGTTGGCTCTTTTATATTGTCCACAAGTCCAATTCTGTTTGATAGACGAATGGCGTGAGTATCAGTTACTATAGCGGGTTTACCATATACATCACCTAGAATAAGGTTGGCAGATTTTCTTCCAACACCTGGCAGCTTTAGCAGTTCTTCCATTGTATCTGGTACCTTACAATCATACACATCTCTAAGCATTTTCATGCAGGCTACAATATCTTTTGCCTTGGATTTTCCCAGACCACAAGGTCGTACGATTTCTTCCACACTGGAAACATCTGCATCAGCAATATCAGAAATAGTTGGATATTTTTCATACAAAAGTGGAATAATTTCGTTGACTCTCGCATCAGTGCATTGGGCAGCAAGGCGCACTGATACCAATAGCTTCCATGCATCATCATAATCTAATGTGCAGTCACTATATGGGTATTCCTTTTTTAATCTTTCTATTACAATCAAAGCTAATTCTTTTTTTCGCATAGTTTATCTCCTCAGAAACATTATAACTTTAAGTTTAGGAAAAAGAAATTGAAAACCTACTCGTTGCAAGGATAGTATACGGCCAGCTATATTTATAGTAGACTAATGAAATACGAATTTCCTATTAGGAGGGATAAGATATAAATGTTGATAGACGAGACTAAAGTAAAGGAACTATTTGCCAACTATACAAAAGACTATAATGCTGAAGATCCAAAGATATCATTGAAGGTTGCTCATACCTATAGGGTGGCAGAAAATTCAAGATATATTGCAGAAAAGCTAGGACTGTCTGAGGATGATGTGATGCTTGCCTGGCTCATAGGAATGCTTCATGATATAGGTCGTTTTGAACAAATAAAAAGATATCAGACTTTCAGTGACGCTCAGTCTGTTGATCATGCAGAGTTCGGTGCTGATTTACTTTTTAAAGATCCTGTTTTAATTACTGAATACATAGAGACCAGGGAATTTGATGATTTGATTGAAATTGCAGTCAGACAGCATAACAAATATCGTATTTCCGAAGATTTAGGTGAAAGAACGACCATGTTTGCAAATATCATTCGTGATGCGGACAAGATTGATATTTTCAGAGTACAGGTGGAAGAGCCAATCGAAGGAATATATGGTGTGCCATTTGAATATATCAAAAAGCAGCCACTTACTGACCAGGTTTTTGAGCAATTTAAAGAAGGCCATGCAATTATCAGAAGCACTAAGAAAACCTATTTGGATTATTACGTAGGGCATTTTTCATTGGCGTTTGAACTTGTATATCCATGCAGCCGTAGGCTGACTTTAGAGCAGGGGTATCTGAAAAAGTTGCTTGAGCTTCAGGTCGAAGATGAGGAAGTCCAAAAGAAAATAGAGTATATAAAAGAAAAAATATTTCTATCTTTGGAGGGATAAAGAAGATTAAGATTTATAGGACAGATTAAATAAAGCTGTCTATATTCATCATTTTGATATTTATTCCTCAACGGACAACTCAAACTGACTATTGATAGGAATGATTCTGGATACACTGGGGGAGAATACAGAACCAAGAATTACTATGGCTATGGAATGTACCAGGTAAACATGAAGCCTATAAAAAATAGCGGAGTGGTTTCATCATTCTTTACCTATACTGGCGAATCTGATGGCACCAAATGGGATGAGATAGACATCGAGTTCCTAGGTTATGATACAACAAAGGTTCAGTTCAATTACTACACTGACGGACAGGGTAATCACGAGTTTCTGTATGATTTAGGGTTTGATGCATCTCAAAGTTTTCATACCTATGGATTCAATTGGTACTATGGTGGGATCACATGGTATGTTGATGGAAAAGCTGTTTATACAGCAACAAGTAACATCCCAGATACTCCTGGAAAAATAATGATGAATGTTTGGCCAGGTATTGGCGTGGATGATTGGCTCAGGCCTTATGATGGAAGGACTGGAATCAGTGCGTATTATGATTGGGCATCTTATGATGCACCTGAGACAGGATCAGATTCAAATCAGGAAAATCAGACACCTGCAAATGATACAAACCAGGGAAATACGACACCTGCAAACGATACAAGCCAAGAAAATCAAACAGCACCATCTTCTGGCACATCAATGTTTGATTCCACAAAATCTTATAAACTTATAAATTATGGAAGCGCCCAGTCTCTTGATGTACAGGGAAACAGATATGATAATGGAACCAATATTTTGCAGTATCCGTTTAGCGGAAATCCAAATCAAAAGTGGTATTTCCAAAAAGAAGGTGATTGCTATATCATCAAATCTGCATCTACTGGAAAAGTGCTAACTGTTGATAATTCAGCTACATGGGATGGCGCTAATGTTTATCAGTGGGATTACTATGGTGGCAACAATCAGAAGTGGGAGATTTATCCATCTGCAAATAACACATACAAAATCATTAATCACAATAGCGGTAAATGTTTAAATATCGCCTATGGCAGCAATGATGCCAATGCTAATGTAGAACAGTACCAGGACGTAGGTAGTAGTTATGAGCTCTGGTGGATTGATGTTGCAAATTAATTGAGTTTTTATTTTATAAACAAGTAATATCAGGAATATTTGAAAAAGGGCAAGATATAGAAATTCATATAGCTTGCTCTTTTTTGTTGTGTTCATCAATCGAGACTGAGCATTTACCAACACTAATTATCCTGCACTCTATTCGTGTTGCAAATATACAAATGTTGGTTCCTATAAGATTGCAGAATCGATAGGTATAGATTCTTGTTTTTTCTCAGAAAAACAGGAATCGTAAATACCATGAAAATAGATTTATCTATTTTCATGTCCTGCAAAGCAGGATTCTTGCTGACAATTTCATTGTTTGGTCAGCAAGAAGTCATGACTTCTTGTGGGCTACTTAAGGAAAAAGCCCACAAGAACCTGGCTTTGCCAGGCAATATTTTCTTTCAGAAAATATTGGTCTATGTCCGGTTCTTGATTTTCTGAAGAAAATCAAAAATCTATGCATTTCGCGAAAGAATACCCAGATTCTGAAAATGACTTTACTCATGTATCGGTGATCTTTCGCGAGGAGAAGTAATGGTTAAGAATGAGGGATAAGATGGCATCAATAAAGAGTATTTTAAATGCTTTATTTCTCTCTAGCTTCAATATACTGCCCTAAAGAGCCGCAGAGGGCAGTATAAATCCTAAAATGAAAAAAATATACTGCCCTAAAGAGCCGCAGAGGGCAGTATAAATCCTAAAATGAAAAAAATATACTGCCCGAAACAGCACTTTAGGGCAGTACAAATCCTAAAATGAAAAAATATACTGCCCGAAAGAGCAGATCCGGGCAGTATAAATCTCAAAATTAGAAAATATACTGCCC
>CAMJBT010000017.1 GCA_946403965.1 uncultured Pseudobutyrivibrio sp.
AAGTACTTCTTCTGACGTGGTGACCATGCCTCTACGTCACAAGACTTAACCTTAAGGTCTGCCAAATCTCCTGAACAACACTCAAGTGTACGTACTGGAATATCCATGCTACGGAATAAATCAACTGTATTCTGCCAAAGCTTATCATAGTACATCTTTGAATCCTCTGGCTTACATACAACAATCATTTCCTGCTTCTCGAACTGGTGGATACGATATACACCACGTTCTTCGATACCGTGTGCACCCTTTTCCTTTCTGAAGCAAGGGCTATAGCTTGTAAGTGTATATGGAAGATTAGCTTCATCATTGAGTGTATCAATGAACTTACCAATCATGGAATGCTCTGAAGTACCAATGAGGTAAAGATCTTCACCCTCGATTTTGTACATCATTGCATCCATTTCTTCAAATGACATAACACCAGTAACTACGTTTGAACGAATCATGAAAGGTGGAATACAGTATGTGAATCCTCTATCAATCATAAAATCACGAGCATATGAGATAACTGCTGAATGAAGACGGGCAATATCTCCCATAAGGTAATAGAAACCATTACCTGCAACCTTTCCTGCTGCATCTAAATCGATACCATTGAATCGCTCCATGATATCTGTATGATATGGAATCTCAAAATCAGGAACCACTGGCTCACCAAACTTTTCTATTTCGACATTGCAAGAATCATCTGGGCCAATTGGAACTGAAGGATCGATAATATTTGGAATCTTCATCATGATTTCCTCTACCTTATCAGCGAGTTCCTTCTCAACTGGCTCTAAATCCTTAATCTTCTGCTTGAGTTCAGCAACTTCAGCCTTAGCCTTCTCGGCCTCATCCTTCTTCCCCTGACCCATAAGAGCACCAATCTCCTTTGATGCCTTATTCATCTGGGAACGAAGCTCGTCAGCTTCCTGCTGTGCAGCACGTCTCTTGTCATCAAGCTCAATCACCTCATCTACAAGGCCAAGCTTGTGCTCCTGAAACTTTTTCTTAATGTTTTCCTTAACTGCGTCTGGGTTCTCACGTAAAAACTTAATGTCTATCATGTTTTCTCTCCTATCAAAAGATCATTTGCTATTTATTAGCACTAGAAGTTGTTCTCTTATTTTGATTTTTTAGCACTCTTCATAATATACCAAAGCTGTGTAGCGATGAAGATTGATGAGTAAGTACCTGCAACAACACCAGCAAGAAGTGGTAATGCAAACTCTCTAATAGCTGAAACGCCTAAGATGAGAAGCATAAGTACTGTGATTGCTGTTGTAATTGATGTAGAAATACTACGCGAAAGTGTCTGTGCAAGTGATTCGTTGCAAAGCTCCTTAAGTGTATCTTCATTCTCTGTTCTAAGTGCCTTGTGGTTCTCACGAATACGGTCGAATACGACAATTGTATCGTTTACAGAGTAACCAATTACAGTAAGCATACATGCAATAAACGCAGAACCAACTGAGATTCTTGCAAAAGCATAAAGTGCAAGTACGATAAGAACATCGTGTACAAGTGCAATAATTGCTGATGAAGCAAATCTAATATCCTTAAATCTGAACCAAATATATACAAGCATACAAAGTACAGCAACAATAACAGCTACTGTAGACTGGCTACGCATCTCTCCTGAGATTGTGGAACCAATACTCTGTGATGTGATTGAGTCTTCCTTTACCTTAAAGGTATTCTCTAACATTTCGTTAAGAGTTGTTCTCTCTTCAAGTGAAAGTGTACGTGTCTTGAAGATTGCCTGATTGCTTCCATCAACTGTTGTCGTCTGGATACTTCCTTCACTAATATCAAGTGCCTTAGCGATTTCAGGAACAACCTTTTCATCTAAATCTGCAAGTGTGTATGTCTCGTTAAAATCAACTGTTGTAGATGTACCACCAAGGAACTCAAGTGAGAAGTTGAGACCTTGACCAGTCTTTGCTGTGAATACACCCATTGTAATGAATCCAGCTGCAATGATTGCAACTGAAATGCCAATAAATACAGCCTTCTTGCCAACGAAATCGAACTTTGTTGGCTCTTTTGCTCTACCATATGCCTTTGCGTTTCTAACACCAAGTGCATAGAACGAATTTATAAGAATACGTGTAATAACAAGTGCTGTAAACATTGATAAAACAACACCAAGTGCAAGTGTGATTGCAAATCCCTTTACTGTACCTGAACCAAGAAGTCCAAGAACTGCTGCCGCAATAAGTGTTGTGATATTTCCATCAAGGATAGCTGAAAGTGCCTTTGAGAAACCTGTCTCAATAGCTGAAATAACTGGACGGCCGTTTTTGATTTCTTCACGGATACGAGCGAATACGATAACGTTAGCATCAACCGCCATACCGATTGAAAGAATCATACCTGCGATACCAGGAAGTGTAAGTGTGATGTCGAATGCCTTAAGGATTCCAATAAGCATAGTTGTGTAAAGCGCAAGTGCTAAAGAAGCAACTACACCTGGCACATAATACATAATCATAAGGAATACCATTACAAGAGCAAGACCAACACCTGCTGCAATAAGTGATGTACGAAGAGCATCAGAACCTAACTGAGCACCTACAACCTGTGACTCTAATTCCTGAAGCTCGATATCGAGTCCACCAATACGGATGTATGAAGCAAGCTTTTCAGCAGCATCAAAATCCTCCATACCTTCGATTACACAGTTACCAGTTGTGATAGCCTGGTTAACCTTTGGTACTGAAACGAATTGTCCATCGTAGTAGATACCGATTGTCTCTCCAGAAGCAACAGCCTTTGTAGTTGCATCTGCAAAAGCTTTTGTTCCTTCATCATCAAATGTAAGCTGAACAACATACTCTGTAGCATTTGTAGTCTTATTTGACTGACTGCCTGCCTGTGAGCTCTTTACATTTTTTCCAGTTGCGATAACTGAACCGTTGTCGATAAGTGTCTGGATATCATAGTTAAGAGCATAGCCCTCATTGCCATAGCTATAATTTTCATTGCCATCAGCATCTTTCTGAGCAATGAAGTAAAGTGTACCAGGAGTACCTAACTCCTCCAATAAAGCATTAGCATCAGAAACGCCAGGAATCTCAACTGTAATTCGCTTATCACCTACACGGTAAACATTTGCTTCTGTAGTTGAGCTTTCTTCGCCGAGGTCGTTTTCAATACGCTGCTGAAGCTTTACGATTGTATCGTTCATCTGCTCGTCAGTAGGTTTCTTTCCGACTGCCTCGTATGTAATGCTGACACCGCCATCAAGGTCAAGACCAAGCTTTAAGCTGTCATCATTTTTCTTAATTGTGCCTGTAAGAACCATTGCTGCATAATAACCAAGTAATCCGAGGATTAAAACAAATGCAACGAGCCAGGCAATCCCCTGTCCTTTTTTTAAACGTTTCATTATTTATTCTCCTATCGTTTATTTATAACTGCGTAGTGCAGTTCAAAGAAGCTAAAATTTCCTGATTTCAAAACGAAATACAAGTACCTCTATGCCTCTTTTGATTCGATTTCCGCTTTGTGAACCTTCAGTGCAATAGCACATTCAATTCTCTTCTTCTGAAGCTCACAGCCTACATGATAATTTCCAAGGATGCTTCCTGTGAAATTGAATGCATTAGCTGCGCAACCACCGCTGCAGTAGAATCTTGCGAAACAGTTCTTGCATTCTTCTTTTGCATAAACATTGCAATGCTTGAACTCATTAACGACTTCCTTCTTCTGAACACCATGGAAAACATCCCCAAGACAGAAATCTGTGTTTCCAACGAACTGGTGACATGGATAAAGCTCTCCAGTAGGAGTAACTGCCATGTATTCTGTTCCAGAACCACATCCTGAAAGTCGCTTGTATACGCATGGACCACCTTCCAAATCAATCATGAAATGGAAGAAGTTGAAATCTTCATCTGTACCCTGACGGCGCATCATTTCTGCTGCAAGATCATCATATTCCTTAAAGAGCTTTGGTAAATCCTCTTCACGAATAGCATAATCATCTGTCTCCTGAGCAACAACAGGCTCAACAGAAATCTGCTTGAAGCCCTCATCTGCAAGATGAATGACATCCTTTGAAAAATCAAGGTTGTTGCGAGTGAATGTACCACGAATGTAGTACTTATCCTGATTTCGTGACTCAGCAAGCTTTTTGAACTTAGGCATAACAATCTCGTAGCTTGGTGCCCCCTTCTTGAATGGACGCATAAGATTGTGAATCTCTGGACGACCATCACAGCTCAGGACAACATTTGCCATTTCCTTGTTTGCAAACTCCTGAATCTCGTCATTTAACAAAACACCATTTGTGGTGAGTGTAAATCTGAAGTTTTTGTTGTGTTCTTTTTCGATTGATCTACCGTAGGCAACTAAGTCCTTAACTACCTGCCAATTCATAAGTGGCTCTCCACCAAAGAAATCAACCTCAAGATTTCTTCTGCTGCCAGAATTAGCAACCAGGAAGTCTAGGGCTTGTTTTCCAACCTCATAGGTCATAAGCTCACGCTTTCCTGTGTGGTACTGGCCCTCCTCAGCAAAGCAATACTTGCAAGCAAGATTACAATCGTGTGTGATATGTAAACACAAAGCCTTTACAACTGTAGGACGTGCAGTAAAATCTACAATTCTTGGCTCGTAGTTATCCTCGGTGAATAAAGCTCCATCATTGATGAGCTGATCTATTTCTGACTGAATCTCAGTAATTTCTGCCTCTGAAACCTGTGGGTGGCTCTCCTTCATCTGTGTGAAGGCTTCATCTCGTCCCTTCTCCTGCCAGAGAGAAAGGTAGTCGTATGTAACGTCGTCCACTACGTGAATGGCACCGCTATTAATATCAATAACAATGTTGTATCCATTGTTTTTAAACTGATGTATCACTAAAAAATGTCCTTTCATAAACGCACAATAGACCGTTCCCCACTTTTTCTTCAAGCGGGGACCGGTCTTACGTTAAATATTACTTAATTGTTTGTAAGCAATTACTTAGAGTGCTCACAGCTCTGGTTACCAACTGTGCAAGATGTCTTGCAAGCTGACTGGCATGATGTCTGGCACTCGCCGCATCCGCCTTCCTTTACAGTATTCTGTAATCTAGCAGTATTTAATGTTTTGATGTGTTCCATAATGAAATCTCCTTTTCTAAAAATAGCTACTAACTCATAGTAACTTCAGGTTAATAGATTATACTACAAATCCGTTAAAATATAAAGTCTTTGCTTTGGTTTATTCTTTATCTGAAGCTGCAGAAGCAGGTGCTCCATTTACCTTTGCTGATTCCTTGCACAAATCCAAAGCCTTCTGTGTCAGGTATGCCTGCTTAAAATAACGTTCTCCTGTATATCCTGCTACTGTATATACCTCGTAGAAGGTGTTTTCATCTGTAGCACCTGATGATGACATGATATTTCCGATGAAAGTCTTGTACCCATCCTCATCAACTTCTAGGCCTTCCTTCTTTGCAATCGCTTCAAGAATAAGCTCTGTCTCTGTTGACTCAGAGATACTTTTTTTGAGGTTTTCAACGTATTCATCGTAATCCTGGCCCATTGCCTCAAGGTAATCCTTTGCTGTTGTGCCGTAAGACTCATACTGCTTGTCATACACCTGAAGATACATATCAAGACGTGCCTGTAAAAGCTTTTCAGGAACCTTTGATACCTTGCTGCTGTTTAATACAGCATTAAGAATTGCAGTCTGTGTATCATTCTCAAGGGTGCTCTGTAATGAGGCCTCAAACTGAGTCTTCATAGCCTTCATATACTCATCAACTGTGTCATAACCAAGCTTTTCAGAACAAATAGCATCTGTCAAATCTGCTTTGTTTGAAATAGCCTTTGCCACATAGTTAATCTGGAATGTGAAAGTTACTGTCTGTCCAGCCAAATCAGCATTACCATAATCCTTTGGGAAGGTTACCTCGTATGCAACCTCCTCTCCTACAGAATGTCCGGCAAGGCCAGATGTGAAGCCTTCGATAAATCCGCCAGATCCACCAGCCGCACAGTTACCTTTTACATCAATCATCTGATCCTCAGCAGACCCACCATCAAAGGCAACTCCGTCCTGTGAGCCCACATAATCTACATTTACAATAGAATCTTCTTTAACCTCTTTCTGGCTTGAATCCTCTGCATAAATTGCTGCGTTTGTTATATTGGTCTGAACATATTCATTAAAGCCTTCATCTGTGTATTCGTATGTGCCGTCCAATGTAACCTCAAGGTTCTTATAATCTCCAAGAGTAACGTATTTATCAACATCATATTCTATTGGTGTGGTAGTCGCGATCAAATCTGCTTTTGCCTTATCTGCAGCCTTGTCAGAATCCTCATCTTTCTTTCCACACGCCACCATTGATAGCGCCAATGCACCCACAAGGGCCAATGCTAAAAATCTATTTTTCATTATTTAGTCTCCTCCAATTTCTATTTTCCTATAACGGAAAATTCTGAATTAGTTTACCACATTCTCATGTTTCTGGCAAAAATCCAATATAAAAGAGCCTGCATTTGCAGACTCTTTTTGAAGGAGAAATAATTCTTAAAAAAGAATTTATTGTTTAGCTTTTTTGCCAGATTTATTTTTAGTCTTATCTTGTGTTTTTGACTTTACTGACTCTTTTTCAACCTTTTCAGTTGCTTTTGACTTGGCCGAATCTTTTCCAGCCTTTTCAGGTGCTTTTGACTTGGCCGAATCTTTTCCAGCCTTTTCAGGTACTTTTGGCTTGACTGTTCTTTCATACATTATTGACATGTCATATATTTTCTGTGCGACTTCTTCTGTCAACTCATCAGCTAAAAGACGCCACTGCCAGTTTCCACTGTCGGTACCAGGGATATTTATACGATTATATTTGCCAAGACCAAGGTAATCCTGCATCTGAGCCACAAACAATACTGCTACAGAGCTCATACCGCCTCGGATCATGCCCCAGTTAAAGCCCTCTGATCTGGAAATACCAAGGTATTTCCTAGCATAATCCTTATCCTTCTTCTTAGCTGTTGCATACCATTCCATTACAGTAGCATTGTCGTGTGTGCCAGTGTAGCAAACACAATTTTTATCATAGGTATGTGGCTGATAATTATTCGCTTCACCTGAATCAAATGCAAACTCAAGAACCTTCATTCCTGGCCAGCCACTATCATTCAACAGCTTTACAACTGTAGGCGATGGTTCACCTAAATCTTCAGCAATAAACTCGATATTTGGGAAAGTCTTTCCAAGAAGACCAACCAAATCCATACCTGGTCCCTTCTTCCACTTTCCATTTTTTGCTGTTTTATCCTTTGCTGGAACTGCCCAATACTCATCGAATCCTCTGAAGTGATCTATTCTAAGGACATCATAAAGCTTTGCTGCACCCTCAATTCGACGAATCCACCAGCGATATTTATCCTTCTTCAGTGCATCCCAATCATAGCATGGATTACCCCACAGCTGACCGTCAGCACTAAAATAATCTGGTGGAACGCCCGCTACAACAACAGGATAGTTTTCATCATCTAAAGCAAAAAACTCTGGCTCTGCCCACACATCACAAGAATCAAGTGCTACATAGATTGGCAAATCACCAATAACCTCTATTCCAAGGCCATTGATATATTCCTTTAGCTTTGCCCACTGTTTAAAAAACAGATACTGGATATAAACATAGAACTCAATATCCTCTGCCAACTGTTTCTTGTATTTTTCCACAGCCTTTGGCTGATGAAGGCGAATATCCTCCTCTGGCCACTCCTGCCAGCTGATTTGGCCAAAATGCTTCTTTATTGACATGAAAAGTCCATAATTTTCTACCCATGGATTTTCTTTTTTAAACTTGTCAATTTCCTTGATTGAATTCTTATAGCCTCTATTCTTTGCTTTTTCAAGGACTTTGAATCGACTCTCGTATATCTGACCATAATCTACATAACGAGGGTTAGTTCCCCATTCTTCGGTTTCAACTTCCTTTTTTGTAAGTAACCCTTCCTCGATTAGCATTTCCAAGTCAATAAAATATGGATTGCCTGCAAAAGTTGAAAAACTTTGATATGGGCTGTCTCCATAGCTTGTTGGGCCAAGAGGGAGTACCTGCCAGTACTTCTGACCTGCTGCCTTAAGAAAATCAGCAAATCTGTATGCAGCCTTTCCGAAGGTGCCAATTCCATATGGCGAAGGTAACGAAGATATTGGGAGCAATATTCCACTACTTCTTTTCATGATTCTTCTCCTTTTAGTTTTTTAGGTTCTGTTTTCTTCTGAAAATCAGAAAAAATTATTTAAACAAATCCCTGATAATTTCAGGGAAAAATATATCTCAGAAAAACTGGAGGACGTTAGGCCTCGCCCTCCATAATAGGTCACAATAGATTGTGACATTGGGAAGAAAAAAATTTCTTGTATGTGAACTGTCCCTTATAAAAGAACAATTTACATCGATTATTAACGAAGTGATTCACCTGTTCTAAGCTTTGTTTGCAACAGGATATGTCTATGCTTAGTCTTTCCTTTGATGATTCCAACCATCTGCTTCACAGCTTCTTTTCCCATTTCAGCCATAGGCTGGCAAAGAGTCGACAACACTGGATTCATATATTCCGAAGCCTCAATTCCATCAATAGCAATAACTGCTACATCTTGCGGAATAGACTTACCATTTTCTCTGAGAGCCTTCATGGCTCCCATGGCCATATTGTCTGAAATAGCAAAGACAGCATCAAAACTCAGTCCTTGCTTCAACCATATATTCATCCCCTCATATGCATCTGCAATATTATAACTATGAATAGGTATAATGAGCTTTTCATCTAACTGGATTCCAAAATCTCTCAGTGCCCTAACATAACCCTCGAATCTCACCTGACTAACAGAGCCATCCTCCGGGCCAGAGAGAAGAACTGCAATTTTTCGGTGTCCTTCTTTGTACAAGTATTGAACAGCGTCGTAAGCAGCTTGATTATCATCAATACAAACACTTGAATATGCTTCCTCATCCAGATTTCCATACTGATTATTAAAGGTACAACATACAAATGGAACATTTATACAACAAACCTGCTCCTTGGTATAATTCAACTGACCTCCCAAAAAAATAAGACCAAGTAGCTTCTTGTCTCTTTCCATGGTAGCCGCAGTATGAATCTCATCATCTGATATTCCAATCTGTTGAAGGACCATTGTGTAACCCGCCTTTTCAATCATGGAACCAATTTCAGTGATAATCTGAGTGTAGAATGGATTCGACATTCCTCTAACCACAACTCCTATATTATCTGAAGATGTCTTCACCAACTCTCTAGCACTTGTGTTTGGTATGTAGTTGTATTCACTAACGATAGCAAGAACCTTTTCTTTTGCTGATTTGCTGACATCTGGATGATCATTCAGCACACGAGATACTGTACTAACACTAACTCCCGCCAATCGCGCAATATCTTTAATAGTCATTTTGTTTTCCTATTTAGCTTTAGTTTTATTTTATAGCCTTTCTGGAAACGTTTCCAGCTCATGTAATTATACTACTACTGAAAACGTTTCCAGTCAATATATAAATCACAAATTATATATCTGTTTTATTATCTAGCTTGATTACTTCTTTCGGGCAGTACAATTTTCATTTTGACTTCCATACTGCCCTGATTACTTCTTTCGGGCAGTACAATTTTCATTTTTCCTTTTCATACTGCCCTAAGCACTTCTTTCGGGCAGTACAGTTTTCATTTTTGACTTTCATACTGCCCTGATCACTTCTTTCGGGCAGTACAATTCTCATTTTTTCTTTTCATACTGCCCCAATCACCTCTTTCGGGCAGTACAGTTCTCATTTCTGCTTTTCATACTGCCCTGATCACCTCTTTCGGGCAGTACAGTTCTCATTTTCCCTTTTCATACTGCCCTGATTACCTCTTTCGGGCAGTATAATTTTCATTTTTGACTTTCATACTGCCCTGATTACTTCTTTCGGGCAGTACAATTTTCATTTTTGACTTTCATACTGCCCTGACCACCTCTTTCAGGCAGTACAATTCTCATTTCTGCTTTTCATACTGCCCTGATCACCTCTTTCGGGCAGTACAGTTTTCATTTTTTCTTTTCATACTGCCCTAAGCACTTCTTTCGGGCAGTACAGTTTTCATTTTTTCTTTTCATACTGCCCTGATCACCTCTTTCGGGCAGTACAATTTTCATTTTTCCTTTTCATACTGCCCTGATCACCTCTTTCGGGCAGTACAATTTTCATTTTTCCTTTTCATACTGCCCTGATCACTTCGTCAAAGATATATTCCTCTTTTCTTCTTAATACTTACTCAAGCATTCTATACTTGCGCTTATTAAACAGCAGATACTTGAATTCAACATCCATAAAACATCGCCATTACAAAAAAGAGACCGACTCCCCTATGCAATATAACTCCTTTTCTGGAAAATCAAGAATCGGACACAGACCAATATTTTCTGAAAGAAAATATTACCTGGCAAAGCTAGGTTCTTGTGGGCTTTTCCTTAAGTAGCCCACAAGAAGTCATGACTTCTTGCTGACCAAACAATGAAATTGTCAGCAAGAATCCTGCTTTGCAGGACATGAAAATAGATAAATCTATTTTCATAATATTAAAGGTACCTGTTTTCCTAGAAAAACAGGTACCTTTAATGTATGTATCTTCACATAAAATGCTAGTAATCTACTAGAATCTACTTATAATCAAAATCACATTAATGATTCATATAATTATTCTTCAGATTCTTCTTGTGATTCTGTATCTTCCCCTTCTGCATTCTCGTCTTCTGAGTCTGCACCTTCTGCTGAAGAAGCTAAATTTGAGTCAACATCATAAGCAACATCGTATGTATCTGCAATAAAGCTAGTGATATCATCTAATGATTCAAAACCATAAACTTTTGCAGCCCACTTAACTCGTCCTACGAATTTGAATGTTGTCTTGTATTCAAATGTTGAGTTATCGTTAACATCACAGTGCTCTAAATCGTATGAACACTCATTGTTTTTATTAACCGCGACATCATAGAATGAAGCAGTACGATAATAAGTAAGATTGTTCTCTCCACTTTGCTTTTGTGATGTGATTGTTACATCTAGCTTGCAAACAATATCAATCTTGTTTCCGCTTCCATCTCTGTTATAAATAACTACAGCACCAACACATTCATTTCCATTTACCTTAGCATTTAATTCGCCAAGATTTGCATTTTCAATATCATTTCTGAATAGTTCAGTTGCTTTATCAGTCATCTCCGCAATCGCTTCATTAGATAATTGTGAAGTTGAAGATATATATTCACCAAGTCCCTCTACCTTATATTCCTTGGTAGTTTCCTTTGGAAGCATGCCATAGTGGTCTGCACAATACTCAACAAGCTCCTCACCTCGAGCTTCTCCAAATGTCACAGTAATTGTGTCGCCCTCTGAAAGTTTTGACGACTTGTCCATAGTAAAGTAAATACCGTCGTATATATCGTCCTTTGAAGTTACTTCAATTTCACAAGTTCCTTTTCCATTGACTCCAGAGAAAATTACATTAATATCATCAAATGGATTAAAGATGTCGACTTCTTTAAGACCTTCCGCTGTAAACTTTGCATCTTCGCTCTTAATCTTTACACCATAGTTTTTCTTAAGATAATCTGCATTGATTTTCCATTTAAGATTTACATTGTCACCATTTGAAAGAGCTTCTTCTTTGTCCAACTCATAATCAATGTTTTCATCTATGTCCGCAATAGACACACCTGTGTCAAGCAAGGCATCAAGACTTTCAATATCATCTAAGTTCTTTGGTTTATTCTTGATATTAGATTTCTTGATGAAATCAGCATAAAATCTTGCCTCATCAATACAAACTTCTGCTTTTCCTACAGTTTCATAACCAGAAAACTCCACTGTAGTGTATTCATTAATATCCATTGTTTTAGAACGGCTAATGCCAAAGCATATACCAACAACAGCAAGAACCAACGCAATGATAAGTATAATCACTAGGACAATAGGGAACTTCTTCTTTTTCTTTGTTGGTGTGGCAGTTCCCATGTTGTTTGCTGTGTTATAAGCTCCGGCCATAGCATTGGTGCCATTTGGGGCATAACCATAAGTTCCACCATTACCATTGGTGCCATTTGGGGCATAACCATAAGTTCCACCATTATCATTGGCTCCATTTGGGGCATAACCATAAGTTCCACCATTATCATTGGTGCCATTTGGTGTATAAACATAGGTTCCACCTGTAGCATTGGCGCCACTTGGTGCATAATTATAGGTAGATCCGTTATTAGTTGTAACTTCGCTGAATGTATTTTCCTGATTAACAGTTACTGTTCCATTATTAACAGGAACCTCTTGTGTCTCTTCATTAGTAGATGTAGGTTGTGGACCTTTAACCGGGGCGCCACATTGAGTACAGAATCGATCTCCCAACTTCAATTCTGATCCGCATTGCTCACAAAAAGCCATAAAACATTTCCTCCATATAATTGTGTCGCTTATCACGTAAAAGGAAGTATAAATATATTTATATTAATTGTCAATTTAGAGCCCACTTACCACAAGAAGTCATGACTTCTTGCTGACCAAACAATGAAATTGTCAGCAAGAATCCTGCTTTGCTGGACTTCTTATGGGCTACTTAAGGAAAAAGCCCACAAGAACCTGGCTTTGCCAGGCAATATTTTCTTTCAGAAAATATTGGTCTATGTCCGGTTTTTGATTTTCTGAAGAAAATCAAAAACCTATAGCTTTTTACTTTATAAGAATTACAGCGTAATTTCATAATAAAAGGAAAAAAGGTTCTTGCTTTTCCTTAGAAAAACAAGAACCTTTGATTTTACCTAGGTGCCAGAAGTGTTGTTAAATCAACGCCTACCAACGCGTTAGCCTTTGCTGTCCACTCTGGATTACCTGCATATTTATAGAAATTATATGATGCCTTTGCTGTATTATCACTTCTAAGTATTCCGTTTGCCAATCCTTGTGGTATCTCAATTACAGGATCATCCTTCTCTCTGGAGAGAATCAATCCATCGATATGACTATTGTTCTCCGCCACAAGGAACGCATACGTGATTGCCGCAGCCTGAAGCTCTTCACCCTGAGATGATGTAAAGCCTTGTTCCGCAAGCTTCACCGTACGAACAGCACCATTCGGTGCAAGGAAATCTGGCTGTGATAAGAAATCTGTAACCACATCAATGTTATAAACAGAGATGAACTGTGTGTTCTGACTTCTCTGTACCTTTGCAGTAGGAGCCCAAGCTACAACTGAATTAAGTGGGTAATTGTATGCATGAAGTGCAAGTCTCCAGTCGATATTCCCCTGAGCTCTGATCACATTGTTGAACTGTGTGATAAAACTTCTTGCGCCATGAACAGTTCTCTGATTGAGGGCCCACTGATGATCTGTACAAATATAAACATTTGCATTTCCATTCTCTGACTTGATTGCATTATAAAGAATACGGAATGCGTTTGCATATTCCTGTGTATAAAGAGCGAGATTTCCACCACAATTCATGTAGTTCCACTCGTTCCATGCATTTACCTCATTACCAATGATGAAGTTATCAACCTTGGCATTCATTCCAAAGTAAGAATATCCACTCCATCGGCTAGCTACAAACGATCCCATAGCCTCAAGAATTTCAATACCTTCTGTTGTGGTTGCATTAAGTCCATAATATGTATGTCTTCCTATTCCATCATATGAATATGGACTAATAAATGGTTGCTCGGCACTTTGATCTACCAATAGAATCATTGTTACCTGCACACCCTGGGCATTTAAACGTCCAAGATAATTATCAAATGCTGCTATATATCTTGAATTAAAATTATAGGTTTTTCCATTGTAAACATATGGTGTGCCTTGGCCATAGGAAATCTTTGAAAGAGGCAGTGAAACCGTTGCTTGCTTTACACCTAAGTCTGCAAGAGAACGCATACCCATATTTACTGAGCTGGCATCACATAACAATCCTTTTTTTCCATTATCCATACGATAAGAAGAACGAGTCGCACATGCTTCAGGATTTGTAATATACATGCTGTTTGAAACAGGTGTAATTGTTCCGCCCCTATTGACACAGACAGTAAACTTCTTGAACAAAACAGAATCTGCCTGGCCTTTGTTAAGTGGAACCGAGAAAGTAACATTAGCTGCAACTGGTACCTGAGCAACCTCAAGTCCAGTATTGCCCGCCTGATTTACATCCGATGCAATCAAATGATATACTCCATCATCTGATGCGGCCTGACCTGTTGTTGGAATAGTAACATTGGTTCCTTCAATTAACGCTCCGCCAACAGTGACTGATACTCCACTTGAATTTTTTGCAGCTTCAGCTTTAAGCTCAGGTGCAAATGCAAAGCAGCTTACTACTAACATTAGCGAAAGTGCAAAGCTTGCTAGCTTCTTAAGAGTTTTCATAATCCTATAATTTCCTTTCAAACAATAAATTAACGAGGTGTAATTAGCTTAGTTAAATCTGTTCCAGCAATGGCATTTGCCTGTGCAATAATATCAGGACTATCAGCGTTCTGATAAAAATCGTAGCCCATTTTATGAGAACCATCCAAATTGCATAAACCAGAATGCATTCCCTGAGCTATGTCTATAGCATCATCCGATTCTCTTGAAACAACCAAGCCATCTATAAGACTATTATTATTTGCTACAAGATTTGCATATACAAGTGATGCTGCCTGAAGTTGTTCGCCACCTGCACTGGTATAGCCAACCTCTGAACATTTCACCGTTCTAGGCGCACCTGTCGGCGACAGCATGTCAGGTGAGCACATGAAATCAGTTAACACATCAATATTTGCCATTGTTACATATGGTGTATTCTGACTATGGGAAACATTCTTCCCTGTTTCCCATGCAACAGGTGCATACAAAGGAGCATTATATGGATGTACAGCTACTCTCCAATCAACATTTCCTTCACTCTTAATAATATTATTGAGCTTTGTAATGAACTCCTTACCAGAAATATAGTAGGATGCTTCTGCTCTTGACCATTGATGATCAATACATGTATAAACGTTAGCATTTGCATTCTCTGATTTAATTCCATTGTACATAAGACGGAATGCTTTTGCATATTCCTGCATAAATACATCATTTGAACCACAGTTCATATAGTTCCAAAGCCACCAGGCATTCACTTCATTACCGATGATAAAGTTGTCGACCTGTCCATATCCTATTCCTGAATAATGCTTTGCAATAAAAGAAGCGGCCTCTTGAAGTGACTGCACTCCTTCAGGTGTGTTTGCATCTAATCCGTAATAATTGTGAGCATGTAAGCCATCATAAGAATATGGGTTGATGTAGTTCATAGGTGTTGAATCATTTACCAAAAGAATCACATTAACCTGCATTCCCTGAGCATTGTACTTTCGTACTGAAAAATCATATCCTGCAAGAGAACCAAGCTTTGCAAGATTAATATTAAGATTAACCTGCTTTGCTCCAAGCTGTTGAGGCTGGTTTTTGCTTGCTACAGACTGTAATAGATCAGGAAGAATACCTTTTTTACCGTTATCCATTCTTTTCGGTGCGGCTGTTGCGCATGCTTCCGGATTTGTTATGTACATGCTGTTTGAAACGGGTTTTAATGCGCCCTGGCTCATAACACATACAGTAAATTTCTTGAACAACATAGAATTTGATGTTCCTTTTGCAAGAGGAACTGTAAAGTTTGTAGCCGCACCTACTGGAGCCTGGGCTACATCTGCCCCCTGTGGTGCAGCCTGATTTACATCCGATGCCACAAGATGATACATACCATCCTCTGATGCTGCTGTTCCTTGTGAAGCAACCACAACATCAGCCCCTTGAATAACAACACCACCAATTGCAACACTCTCTTTAGCATCTACATTTAATGGTGAAACAAAAGCAACCGCACTAACTATAAGAGTCAATGTCAGAGCTAAACTTGCAATCTTCTTAAAACCTTTCATACACTCAAAACTCCTTTCACCCTCCATATCCACACGAGTTGGGATGGTAAACACTATATAATATAGTTATTAAAAAAGTGTGAAATACACTAATACAATTCTCATGTAACACAAAAGTTTCACTGATACTCATTAATGGAAAATACAGTATAAAACACCAACCACCATCCCCTGCTTCCTATAAACAAAAAAAGAATCTATCAACCTAATTCTGGCGACAGATTCCTTCTTTATAAATCAAAAAGTCCTTACAGAAATCTTTTGATTTACTGCAAGGACTCTAATTTTTTGAATAATCAAAAATCGTAAATTTTATTTACTTTTCTAAATACCTCTACCGGATACTCTAGTAGATTTACTCCATATGTCCATCACGGAACATAGAGAATTTATCCATTGGGTAGTTCTCAAGGTTTTCAAGAATCTTACGTCCATCAGCCTTGCCGATAAGACCTGTTCTAGCCTTGAGGATTTCACGCTCAGCCTTGTGCTTTGATGGTCCACCAACGCAACCGCCTTCGCAAATCATACCCTCGATGAAATCAACATCAAGCTTTCCGCTCTTTAAGAGCATAAGTGCCTTCTTACACTCAGCACCACCTGCGCACTGCATAAGCTTAATATCATCTGTGTTCTGTCCACGCTCCTGCATGCACTCGATAACAGCCTTTGCAACACCGCCTGAAGATGCGAAATGCTTACCAAATGTAGAAGACTCCTGATAGTTCTCCTCTACTGGCTCAAACTCAACACCCTTAGAACGCATTAATGCACGAAGCTCACCAAATGTGATAACGTAATCTGCATTTCCTGGTACTGTCTCATCAGCAGCCTCAGACTTCTTAGCGATACATGGTCCAACGAATACTGTAACAGTATCCTCGCCCATTGTAGCCTTAACGAAACGTGAAATAGCACACATTGGAGATACAGTTGAAGACATGTTGTTCTCGAACTGCTCTGGGAAGTGCTTTCTAAGCATATTGATGAAAGCTGGGCAGCAAGATGTTGTCATCTTACGTCCTTCTTCCTTAGCCTCAAACCACTCAGCTGACTCATAAGCAGCAGTCATATCGCCACCAAGACCAACTTCAATCATATCTGTGAAACCGATCTTCTTGCATGCTTCTTTAACTGCAGCCATTGAGATATCCTCACCGAACTGACCCTCTGTAGCAGGAGCACACATAGCGATAACCTTCTTGCCCTCAAGGATAGCCTTGATGATATGTACAAGATATGTTTTAGAACCGATAGCACCAAATGGACAGCTGTGGATACAGTGACCACATGAGATACACTTCTCATCATCAATTACACAGTGACCGTACTCGTCGTAAGAAATAGCACCAACTGGGCATGCCTTCTTACATGGTCTCTCAAGATGAACGATAGCCTGGTAAGGACATTCCTTAGCACACATACCGCACTCCTTACACTTTGAAGGATCGATGTGCATTCTATTTTCGCCTGGAGCGATAGCACCAAACTTACAAGAGTTGAGACAAGCCTTTCCAAGACAGAAACGGCAGTTGTCTGTAACTGAATATGATGCGATTGAACAGTCGTCACATGCAGGCTGGATAACCTGAACAACGTTCTTTGAATCCGGGTTTGTAGGAAGGTTCTCAGCGCATGAGAGGATAACTCTCTGTCTAACAATTTCTCTTTCCTTGTAAACGCAACAACGATATGTTGGTCTTGGTCCAGGAATGATTTCGTAACAAACAGCCTCTTTGTGCTCTGCATCAAGCTCGCCCTTCCATGCGAGCTTACAAACCTCTTCCATAATGTTGTGCTTCAATCTTACAATGCTTTGATCTGAAGTAACCATATTTTTCTCCTTTTAAAATATACTTTTATTTGCCAGTTTTTATAATTCTTAGACTTCTGTCTAAAATTCCATTGAACTTTGCAATGGCCATTCCATAGTTAACAATCGGAACGCCTTGCTGTTTGCAGCGCTTGGTTCTACTCTGCATTTCAGCCTCATTGACCATGCAACCACCGCAGTGAACTACAAGCTTGTATTTTGATAAATCCTCAGGGAAATCATTTCCTGATGTAAACTCAAAATTGATTTCCTTGCCAGTGAACTTTTTAATCCATCCTGGAAGCTTAACTGTACCTATATCGTTGCATTGACGATGATGTGTACATGCTTCCGAAATTAGGACTGTATCATTTTCCTCAAGGCTTTCGAGAGCTGCAACCCCTTCAAGCTGTGTTGACAAACTGCCTCTATAGCGAGCCAGCAATATACTGAAAGAAGTAAGCTCTATCTCGTCAGGAACAATCTTTGCTACCTGATTAAATGCTTGAGAATCTGTTATCACAAGAGATATTTTGCTGTTTTCTTCAAGAACTTCTTTAAGTTCTTCAGGCTGGCAACAAATAATTTTGCAATTATGATCCAGCAAATCTCTGAGAACCATCTGCTGAGGTAGAATTACTCTTCCCTTAGGTGCTGATTCATCAATTGGAATTACAAGGACAACTGTGCTTTTTTCCTCAACCAAATCAGCTACTAATACCGGTTCCTTTTCTTTTATCTGTGGAAGAAGCTTTATCAATGCTTCCTTTACTGAGCTCATATCATCGCTTGTAGCATCTAGATATATCAATTGCTCATCAGAAGGAATTTCTTTATAGCTATGAGCTTTTGCTTCATCCACGTGATTTTGAATTATTATATGTGGAAGCTTTCTTTCAACAACAAGCTTGATGAAAGCCTCTTCCTCATCTGTAAGACTATCATTTCGAGCGTCTAACACAAGAACTACAATATCAATTTCATCTAAGATGCGATATGTTCTGTTCTTGCGAAGCTCTCCCAGTTCCCCCTCATCATCAAAGCCTGCTGTATCAATAATAACAACAGGACCAATTGGAAGGATTTCCATAGCCTTTTTTACAGGATCTGTAGTAGTGCCCTTGAAGTCTGAAACAAGTGATACAGGCTGATTGGTAAGCTTATTGACTATACTTGATTTACCTGCATTTCTTATGCCAAAAAAACCAATGTGGGTACGCTGGGCACTAGGGGTCGTGTTTAAAGACATTTTTACACCTCATCTGTAGCTTTCATTACAATACTTTTCTGTCACCTTTTTCAAAGAAAACAGGCTTCAATTGAATGCTCAGACTCTATTTATTATAAAATATAAATTTGTATTTTTTATTAACAATATCTAACTAGAAGCGGAAATCTCTTCTGTTTGAGTTCTTTATTGCTTCAATATTTTCCTCAGCTGTCTTGCGAACATTTTCCTTTGGAATCTTCTTGAGCTCTTCCTCAATCATCTTGTATCCAACCTTCTTTGTTTCCTCAGAAGCATAATCTACAAGATATTCTGTAAGTGTCATCAATGCATTTGGATGACAGCAATTGATAATTTGACCTGTCTTACATAGTGACATAAATCTGTCTCCTGTACGACCTGCACGATAGCATGCTGTACAGAATGATGGAATATGTCCTGTCTCCATAAGCCAACGAACTACTTCATCAAGAGTACGCTGATCTGAAACATCGAACTGCTCTGTATCATGTGGACGCTCTTCCTCTGTGTAGCCTCCTACTGATGTACGGCTGGCACCAGAAACCTGAGAGATGCCCACCTGAAGCATCTTGCGACGAACCTCTTCAGACTCACGAGTAGAAATAATCATACCTGTGTAAGGAACTGCGATTCTGATGCAGGCAGCAATCTTTGTGAACATCTCGTCTGGAATTGAGTTGTCAAATACATCTGGATCGATATCATCTGCATGCTTTACACGTGGTACAGAAATAGTGTGTGGACCAACGCCGTGTACAGCTTCAAGATGTTCTGCATGCATAAGAAGACCTGCGAACTCGTACTTGTAGCTTTCAAGACCAAAGAGAACACCAAGACCAACGTCATCGATGCCACCCTCCATTGCACGGTCCATAGCCTCTGTGTGATATGCATAATCATGCTTTGGACCTGTTGGATGAAGCTCCTCGTAGCTTTCTTTATTGTATGTCTCCTGGAAGAGGATGTAAGTACCAATACCTGCTTCCTTGAGCTTACGATAGTTTTCAACTGTTGTAGCTGCAATATTAACGTTTACACGTCTAATATCACCATTTTTATGATGAATGCTGTAAATAGTGTTGATGCATTCAAGGATGTACTCGATTGGGTTGTTAACTGGATCCTCACCAGCCTCAATAGCAAGTCTCTTGTGACCCATATCCTGAAGTGCAATAACCTCTGCCTTAACTTCTTCCTGAGTAAGCTTCTTACGTCCGATATGCTTGTTCTTAAGATGATATGGACAGTAAACACATCCGTTTACACAGTAGTTTGAAAGGTAAAGTGGTGCAAAAAGAACAATTCGGTTGCCGTAGAAAGCATCCTTGATTTCCTGCGCTACCTGATACATCTTCTCGATGTATTTTGGCTCCTCACAAGCTAAAAGTACAGAAGCCTCACGATGAGTAAGCCCTTTACAAACACAACCTTCAGCTGTCTTTACTGGACGAGCCTTTTCTAACAGCTCCTCAATAAGCTCGAAATTGTTTTTGTTAGCCTCGGCATAGGCGATAGTATCAAGGATTTCTTGATTGTCTATGAATTCCTCAGCCTTCATAGAATTAACATTGTACATTTATATTACCTCTTTTCTATTAAAAACCTGCTCTGTTTCCCGGATCCTCCACTATTTCATATCCAATAGAGGACACACGATTTTTCAGGCAGACAATGCACTCTGCTGCTTCTTCACCGGTACAGATTTTGTTGTCATATAAAGAGTACTTTTTGCGTACACTTCCCGGAGATAGATTAGGCATAACCACGTTGGCACCAGCCTGGATTCCCATTTCGCGGCCCTTTGGATGTATAGTGCCAAGTGCAGTAGTAGCAGGCAATAAAACCTGCGGATATATAATGCGGATAAGTGACAGACAAAGCAATGTAGTCTCTAAAGTTCCACTTGCTTCCTTTGCAAAAGGAGTGTCCTTATGACTGATATATGGACCAATGCCACACATATCCGGCTTGAATTCCTCAACAAACTTCAGATCCATCGCAAGGTCTTTCGCTGTTTGACCAGGTGATTCCACCATAAACCCTGCACCTACCTGATATCCGATTTCCCTTAAATCTCTAAGGCAATTCATCCTGTTTTCCCACGACATGGAAGCTGGATGAAGCTTGGCATAAAGCTCAGGATTTGCAGTCTCGTGTCTCAGTAAATAACGAGATGCACCTGCATCAAAATATGCCTGATAGCTTTCTTTTGAACGTTCTCCAATGGAAAGGGTAACAACCATATCTGGATGCAGCTTTTTAATTGAACGAACGATTTCGCAAATATCCTGATCTGAATAAGCGAAATCCTCTCCGCCCTGAAGAACAGTAGTCCTAAAGCCCAATTTATATCCTGTATCAGCACATTCAATTATATCTGATTTTGACAGGCGATACCTCTCACATTGAATATTATCACGTCTAATTCCACAATAGTAACAATTATTGCGGCAAAAATTGGTAAATTCTACCAAGCCACGAGTGTACACTTTGTTGCCATAATACTGATGCTGATAAGCCCTTGCATATTCAGCCGCCAATTCCAGAAGCTGACTGTCCATATGCTCAATCAAATACTGATATTGCTCAACAGTAAGCGAATGACTATTATTTAATTCTTCAAGTAGTTTTTTTGATTCTTGATCCATATTCTTTATTGAGAAAATATATCGTTTATTTTTTCACAATCTATACTATATCATAATTTAACTAGGGTTAAAGTTTTATTTTCAATACATGCTACATGCCATCCCCAGTGACTATTCCTAAGCCATGCCTTGGCAGGGGTCCTTACAAAAAAACGAAGAGAACGCCGGGATTTGGCAGAACACGAAAAAGGGATGCAGCAAGTCTCCCAAATTGCTGCATCCCTATAGGCTTTTACTTTTTGAGCTTAGCTCTAAGTTGCCTTCTTGTGTGGTAATTTTCAACCATGGTTCTGAAAATTCTCATTCTCAAAAACAACACCTTCATAACACTTTACCTCATTTTTTATTGATTAAGTTTGTCGATGATTTTGGCTGCTGCATGACGTTTTACTTCAAGAATAGCAACGCCACCTGCTGCAACAGATACACCGGCAAGCCCAATAAACCATTTACCACGTTCCATGATTCCTGAAAGTGTAATACCAAGTGGAGTCTCCTCCTCTGGAATCTGAATGACTTCTGTAGGTGGAGTATCTATTTCCGACTCTACCTCTGAAGCATCATCTAATGATTGACTGCCAGCTGCGGATATGCCGCCAACAGTATTTTCGCTATTAGTATCCTGAACACTGGAATGTACTGTGCCATTTGTTTGAATTATTGGCAATGTATTTGGTTCTTCTAATAGCTCTTCTTCTATTACATCTTCCAATGCAATCAGCTGAGATACTGGGTAAAACTCTTGTACCTCAACGGAATCGTTTTGACTTTGTGTTTGCCCCTGAGGCTTGGCAAGGGCCGGGAAGCGGGATGTAAAAATATCCTTGGCTTCCTCTAAAGCATTTTTTGCTTTGGTAAGGTTGTCCTTTGCCATACTGTATGTTTCTTTGGCTGAGTTCAACTGCATTTCCAAGCGAACCATATTTGTCGCAGAAATAAGTGTCCCTCCCTGCTCTAAGGACTCAAGTCTCTTTTGAATGTCCGCAACCTTGTTGCTGGCATCTTTGTATTGAGTACGTGCATCAGTCACTGATTTGATAAGATTATCGTATGCAGTCACCTTTGCCCTAACATTCGAAATATATGACGTATAGTCTTTAGAGTCATCCATCCAAAGAGGACTTCCTGTATTAGAAAACTTCTCGTCAATTCTAGAGTAAACTGTAGCAGTATATGTACCTTCAGTCACCCACTGAAGTCCCAATAACCTAAGAGATGCATCCCAATCGTCATTGAATTGAACGTCTACCTTGTACTCTTCTCTATCTGGCGTATAGTGATTTTTAACATATTCCTTGCCTTGAGCAATAGATGCTTTACGAGATGCTTTTTCTATTGGTCGAGCCCCTTCGTATTTACCATCCAGCTTGAACAGCGGGATATATGTCTCCTTGCCTATCACTATCGTATTGTTTAGCTTTTCAGCTTGATCCTTGGCAAGAACTACTGGATTGCCGTTAGAATCGTTATATTGATATGTAAGCTCCCTTGTGTATAGCTGAATTTGGCCACTATTAGAATCTATTTCATAACCATAATCAGCATTTATAGTTCTAAGAACCTTTCCTTCGGAATCTACTATGTCGTAACTAACATGTATGTATTCAGCTCCATCTTCTGATGCTACTGATGTGAAGTTTGAAATCTTCTGACCATCTTCAAGCTCTTCCGTAGATGGAATGTAGTAATTTTGAAGAACTGCCTCAACGTATTTGGCTGTATCTGGGGCTTTGTTGTCCTCCGCTGCAATCAATGCATCCGCTCCAGCCTCTGCAAGCTCTGTTCGTGCTTGTGCAAGCTGCTTTTCAAGTTCTTGAAGCTTTGCTTGTATCGCTTCTAAGGATGAATTAGCAGAGTCCATATCGCTCTTTGCATCAGTCATATTGCTGTTGTATGCCTTAAGTGCAGTATCATAATCATCCTTTGCCGACTCATAATCTGCCAATGCCTGATCATACTTTTCTGTAGCACTATCAAATGCTGTAGTAGCATCTTCTACAGTCTTTGATGTATCTGCAATAAGAAGCTGTGCATCATCCTTTGTGGTGGCATTGTCTGAAATGACAGAAACCGCATTCTGCGCATCATCAGCTGCCTGACTAACAGTATCCTGCATGGTACCTATTGCGTCATCGGCATCTGAAGCAGCTTGATCAACCTGCTCCACAGCTGTATCTATAGCCTCTGATGCTTTGACTACATTTTCTGTGGATGTACAAGTAGAATCCACCGCATCTATAGCCACAGATTCATCCTGCGATATCTCGTCAACCTGCTGCTGGTATTGATTTTCCAATGCAGCATCACTAGCTGAGTCCTTGAGATTCTCACTTACGCCTGAATTATTCAATTGTTCTGATAAATTGGAAACATCCTCCGCCACTTCCATCTCGTCTGAAGCATCTGCTTCCTGTTCCTTAACACTGGCTTCAGTGTCAGTTGGGATTTCAACCTCAGCAGCATATGCAGTAAGGCTGACTGGCCCAGATAATAAAACTGCAGATAGACCGATGGACATAGCTTGAATTGTACGATTTCTCATAAACAATCAGTCCTTCTTTGTATAGCGTCTCCCTAAAGTTCCCCTATTGTTATAGTGTATTTCGTTATATACTTTAACAAATATAACAAAAGACGCAATACCTTTGGCAAAATCTTACTTATTTTGGCAAAAAAATAGTACTAATACCAAAAAAAGAGCCCATCAATCCATTGAATAGGCTCTATATAAAACATTATTATATTGTATTAAAATGATAATCCTGAATCTGCTGCTTAATCTCTCCAACTTTTTTTGCAGATATCGGGAACACTGTGCGGTCATCAAGATATACATCAGGACCATCTATCTTGTCAATAAAATCCATATTAATGATAATTCCACGATTTATCATCAGAAAACGTTTGTCAGAACCAGCCATGCTTAAAAATTCGCCGGAAGTCAATCTGACCCTTGATGACGAACCATCATCCTTGTGAATCTCCAGATAATGACCATCAGTAGTAACAGAGACAATATTCTTTAGATATATTCTCTCTTCCATAGACCCAACATTAATTTTGATAAATATGGCATCTATAGGTGTGTGCTCTACTATCTCACACATCAAGCGATCAATACGCTCCATTGTAAATGGTTTTGTAATGTAATCAAATGCATGCAGAGAAAAAGCATCTGGATAATGACCATCCGAAGCTGTCATGAAAATCAAAAATGTTCGCTCTGAAAGTTCGCGAAGCTTTTTTGCTGTCTCGATTCCATCCATATCCGGCATAAAGATATCCATAAAAACTATGTCAAACCGTCTATCCTTTAATGCCTCCACAAATGCAGGTCCCGTTTCGAACTCTTCAATATCCATCTGAAGAGACCTATCCTTTGCAACCTTTTCAACCATCATTTTTAGCTGCATTCTGAATAAACTTTCATCATCAATAACTGCTACTCTCATCTTGCCTCCCCGTATGCAAAAGTCGTATCATTACTTCTTTCTGCTATAATACCACAAATTTATTCATATGATAATGAAAATTGTATAAACATTATATATAATATTAATGAATATTATCTGTAACTATCAACGCATAATATTAATATATATACAATTAGGAAATTACTATGGATTTCATTAAAGACTACATGATATACATAAATATCATTCTAATAATTATTGGTGCAACATCTGTTCAGTTGGGTGTAAGCTTTCTTACACGAGAAAAAAACACTAAAGGCTTCTTTAAGTACTCTGTATTTCTTTTAGCTCTAGGAAATGGTTTATGTTCCATTGGCTATGGAACAATGTCCCTAAGTCCGAATCTCACCTATGCTTACTATTTCAGAGTTATAGGGCTCGCTGGTATAGATATTTATATTCTTGCCGAGGTCATTCTGATTACCAGCTGTCTAGGAATTGGAAAAGTAACAGAGATTTTTATCATACTGGTTACTGTTCTTGCAGATTTACTGGATTTGTTTATTTATGGACATCCAGATACCCTTACTTTTTATCGCTATGACAACTACACTATCTATATCAGTAGTGACCCATATAGATATCTATTCCATGTTTGTTATCTGTTTGTTATAGCTGTTTGTCTTCTGGCAATAGGTTTTATTTGGGCCCTTAAGGTAAAATACCGTCGAGACAAACATCTGGTACTTTATGCATTCCTTTCAAATATTATTTTTGCATTGTCATCAATTCCAGATTTATTTATCACAATGCATGACATTCCTTTTATTCATGCATTTTACTGCCTGGGTGTATTCCTGGCATTTTCTGTTTTTTATATATCAGCTACAAATTACATGGTGTTCTACATAACTGTAAACAGCATAAGTAGAGATATTTTTTCCACTCTGGGTGCAGGACTATTGGTATTTGATACCAACTATCATCTTAACCTTTCAAACGAATACGCAAATAAGCTATTAGGTCTCGATAAAGACCCTAATAGAATTAGACTTAAAGAAATATTTGATTTAAAAAGTGGCGAGCCAATGAAGATGTTCAATAAATCTTTGGAAGGTATTGCCATTGATTATCGCCTAACCGCGAATGTAACACGTAAAGTTACTTTAGTTAATTTTTCCTGCAAGATGGACAGAAACAACCAGCCAATGTGCTACATCCTCATTGCCACCGACCTTACTGAGGAAAATCGACTAATTCAGGAAGCTCAATCTGCAAATATTGCAAAATCAAACTTCCTAAGCAATATTTCCCATGAGATTCGTACACCTATTAATGTTATATCAGGTATGAACGAACTGATTCTCAGAGAATGCAACGATGACACAATTCGAAGATACGCAGAAAATATAAATGTAGCTTCAAGAAACCTTACATCTTTAATAAATGACGTTCTGGATTTCTCAAAAATCGAATCTGGAAAGCTGGAGCTGGTCTTAGAAAAATTTAACATTGGTGCAGTTTTAAATGATAGCTACAATATGTTCCTGAATCTGACTCAACAGAAAAAACAAGACTTCAATCTGGATTGTGACAATTCCACACCAAGCATTCTTCGTGGCGATGAGGTGCGACTAAAACAAATTCTTACAAATCTTATCTCAAATGCCATTAAGTACACTCCGGAATTTGGCACTATAAATGTCAGTGTCAATTTCGAAGTACTATCTAAGGATAGAATATTTTTGATTATGTCTGTAAAAGATACAGGCATTGGAATCAAACAAGAGGATATACCTAAATTATTCAGTAACTTTCAACGCTTTGAGCTGTCAAAAAATAACTCAATCCAGGGAACAGGCCTTGGCCTTGCAATTGCAAAAAATTTAACTGACCTTATGCACGGTATAATCACTGTGGACAGTGTGTATGGTAAGGGTTCCACCTTTACAGTAAAAATTCCTTTTGAAATATGTGATTACGCCCCTGTCGGGGAAATAAAGGAACATTTTTCTGCTGGGTCAAGTGAAAAATACCATGCAAGTTTCACAGCTGAAAATGCTCACTTGCTTACTGTAGATGATGTCCAAATGAATTTGGACGTTTTCACAGGTCTGCTAAAGAATACAGGCGTCAAAATCGATTGTGCATTAAGCGGTGCTGAGGCTTTGGAATTAATGCGTCATAACAAATACGATATTATCTTCCTTGATCACATGATGCCAGAAATGGATGGAATCGAAGTGCTTAAACGACTAAAGGATGATGTGAATGGACCAAACCTTCACACTCCAGTTATAATGCTTACTGCAAATGCAACAATGGGTGCTGATAGAAAATATTTGGCTGACGGCTTTGATGATTACCTTTCAAAACCAATACATCCACTTTCTTTGGAAAATATGGTAATCAAATATTTACCAAAAAAATCGTATACTATGGGAATGACTCCAGATATCGTAAATACGAATTATAATACCAGTATAGACAATAGTCTTCCTACTAATCCAATTTTTGAAAAGCTTAACTTTCTGGATTTGAAATCAGGACTGGAATTTGCAGCCGGTGACGAAGACTTCTACCTCCAGATTTTAAGAACCTTCCTTGCTGACAACAAATATCAGGCATTGCAGGATTACTTTAAAAATGAGGATTGGCCGAACTACAAAATAGCCATCCATTCCGTAAAAGGTACATCACTTACAATCGGTGCAAGGGAGCTTTCTGTTATCGCAAAGGATATTGACGCTGCAGTAAAGGAAAATAACTTCGAATACGTAAAAGAGCATCACGCTGAAGCGCTAGAAAAATACAAAGAGTTACTGGATCAAATGGAAAAAGTTCTAAACTAACAAAAGAATTTCTCAAAACTTGTACCAGTCTAAAATACAAAAAGTGGCCCAGCAATGCTAGACCACTTTTATTATTATGCCGGCTGCGGGACTTGAACCCGCACGATGTTGCCATCAACAGATTTTGAGTCTGCCTCGTCTGCCAATTCCGACAAGCCGGCGTCCGAAGATTAGTATACTAAAAGGGACTATGTTTTTCAACAAAAATATGAAAAAAATAGTCCCCAGTTTTTTATTTTAAAATACCATCTACAATTCCAAGATTATCAAATGTAGCAAGGTAATCTTTTATTGTTTCTGGGCGACGGATAAGCTTAAAGCTTCCGTCCTCTTTCAAAAGAACTTCAGCGCTCTTTAACTTACCATTGTAGTTGTATCCCATTGAGTATCCGTGAGCACCTGTATCGTGAATAAACAGGATATCTCCCATATCAATTTTTGGAAGCTGTCGATCCACTGCAAACTTATCACAGTTTTCGCAAAGAGAACCAGTGATGTCGTATACATGATCCTCCGGAGCTTGCTCTTTTCCTAAGACTGTCACATGGTGATAACTGCCATAAACAGCTGGTCGCATCAAATCCACGGCACATGCATCTACACCAATATACTCCTTGTAAATATGCTTTTCATGGATTGCTGTAGTAACAAGTCCACCATATGGGCCCATCATGAATCGACCCATTTCTGTGAAAATTGAAACATCCCCAAGACCTGCAGGAACAAGTATCTCATCAAATGCCTTGTGTACTCCTTCACCAATTTTTGCAATATCATTAGCCTTTTGATCTGGACGATATGCTATTCCTACACCACCAGAAAGATTTACAAAGGAAATTGAAATACCAGTCTTTTCCTTCAACTCCACAATCAGCTCAAATAAAGTCTTTGCAAGAGTTGGATAATAGTCATTTGTGACTGTATTAGAAACAAGAAATGCATGAATTCCAAATTCTTCCACACCCTTGCTCTTAAGGATTTCATAAGCTTTGAAAATCTGTTCCTTTGTCATTCCATATTTGCTATCACCAGGATTGTCCATGATACCATTGGCTAGCTCATATACTCCACCTGGATTAAATCTACAACACATTTTCTTTGGAAAATGTCCAACTGTTTCCTCGTAGAAATCAATATGTGTGAAATCATCAAGATTTACAATAACTCCTAAATCATCAGCATATTTAAATTCACTTGCTGGTGTATCGTTAGAGGAAAACATAATATCATCGCCTTTGAAACCAATCTCTTCTGAAAGTGCCAACTCCACGTATGATGCACAGTCAACACCGCAGCCTTCCTCCTGAAGAATTTTTAGTATAAAAGGATTTGGATTGGCTTTTACAGCAAAATACTCCTTAAATCCTTTATTCCAACTAAAAGCCGCATTTACAGCTCTTGCATTCTCTCTGATTCCCTTTTCATCGTATATATTGAAAGGAGTTGGAATCTGCATAGTAATTTCTTGAATTTTTTCTTTTGTTACGAATGGGGTTTTCATAAATAGTTAATCTCCGCTAGTGTTTGTTTAAGTAATGCATACTCTTCTGAATCTGGTAGGTCTCTTAATAATTTTTTCAAATCTGCTTCAAGCTGTTCTTTTGATGCTGATGGAGAAATGTAGTTTGTATATGGAACATCAGCTCCTCTTTTCATAATAGCTTTGATGTTCTTCACATAGCTCCTTGTCTCACCATATGGAGGAACGCCCCCATACTGTTTGACAGCACCACTGCCTGCATTATAAGCTGCCAAAGCTTTATCTACATTGCCGCTGAATTCTTTCAGCTTTTCTGCCATATATTTGGCGCCAGCCATAATGTTCTCATAGGCGTCGTATGGATTTTTCAATCCCAAATACTTTGCGGTCTCTGGCATAATTTGCATAATTCCCATTGCCCCGCTACGACTGACTGCATCAGGATTAAAGCCTGACTCCTGCTGTGCCATAGCAGTCAGCAAATCATAGCTAACACCATACTTTTTACTGGCTTCAATAAAAATATCTTTGTAGCTCGTAGCTGAAGAAATGGTATTAGCAACAGTCTTGGTGTTCAATGCTTTTTGAAAGGCTCGGCTAACATCACTAGTTCTATTATCAGATACTTCGCTTTCACGAAGTCGTTCAAGAACCGCCTCATAAATGCCGTTTGCCCCTGGAGACACTACCGAAATTTTCATACCTCTTAACCCCTTTTGAAATACGTGATTATTCTCAAAAAGGTTGACATCAACACCTATCTCTGATATGCTTTTTCTTGCTGAAAAGCAAGCTGGTGTGGCTCAGAGGTAGAGCACTTCCTTGGTAAGGAAGGGGTCACGGGTTCAATTCCCGTCACCAGCTTTTTTTAGTACCTAAAAACACCTCAAAGGGAATTGAATCTATTCTTGAGCATAGCTCAAGAATCAGCGCTTTGCTTAATTCCCGTCACCAGCTCTCTTTATTGCTCTACACTTTACCATATTAAAGTGATGATGTAAACCTTTTTTACTATCTTTCTTTATGGTAGCCAATATCATATTTCGTTTCAATTTATCCCACACAGGTTTCAGAAATTGTTCATATTTAAAAGAGCCCTAGTTATCAAACTAGAGCTCTTATTATCCATTATTTTACATACTCCACCAACAGTCTAAAGGTATTTTCTACACCCTTTTTATGTGAGCGCTCGTATCCATGGCTGGCGTATACACCAGCACCTATAAGACCATGCTTTACATCATATCCAGCTTTAAGTGCAGCATCTGCATCTGAACCATAATGAGGATATACATCAATGGCAAAGTCGATGTTGTTAGCTTTTGCTGTGTTTACCAAGGCCGATACAACATCGTAGTTGTAAGGACCAGCAGAATCCTTGGCACAAATACTAACCTGTGTTTCCTTGCAATCAAGGCCTTCGCCGATACATCCCATATCTACAGAAAGAATCTCTGTTACCCCCTCTGGAACAGTTCCACAGGCGCCATGACCTACCTCTTCATATACTGTAATGTGATGATAGATTTTACGCTCAGTTGTAATCTTGTTATCTGCAAGATATTTTGCCTGACCTAGAAGAATTCCCACTGACAACTTGTCATCAAGGAAACGACTTTTTATATATCCTGATGATGTAATTCTTGTACGAGGCTCAAAGGCAACAATATCACCAATCATTATACCAAGCTTCTTTGTATCCTCCTGGCTTGAAACCTCTTCATCTATAACCACTTCCATCCCTTTAAACTCGCGGGTCTTTGTGGAATAATCATCATTTACATGAACCGATGCATCATTAAGCTGGAAGGTTCCTTCATATTCTTTTCCATCTCTTGTATATATACGACAGTTCTCAGCCTCTCCATTATTTGGTGAAAAACCTCCCAGTGGAGTGAGCTCCAGATTACCATTGCTCTTGATTTGGCACACCATTCCTCCAAGTGTATCCATGTGAGCTTCAATAAGAATTGCATCCTCGCTATTCTTACCTCCTAAATCAACAAGGATTCCACCCTTTTTTGTCATAACAGGTTTATATCCAAGCTTTTCATACTCAGCCATTAGATGCTTTGCGGCATTTGCTGTGTAGCCAGTAGGACTATCTATATTCAAAATGTCTACAGTCTGCTGCACCATGTAATCAACGTATTTTTCTGTTTGCATTTATATCATTCCTCCAAATTATATCGATTCTATTTACTTAAGCTGCATAGCATAAGTCTGTAAAATCAGCACTATTCAATGCCAACTTCTTCCTTTGCCATCCGATCAGCAGCCTCATTACCCGGGATTCCCGTATGCGCTTTCACGTGTACAAAATTAACCTTTAATCTATCCTTTATCTTTTGATACTCTTCTACATAGTATTTTGAGATTTTCTTATTAGTTTTCCAAAGACCTGTTGGCCATTTTTCTACACCTTCATAATCATAAAACAGCGTCATCTCTGTAAGACCAATTTCTACAGCTTTATGCATTGCTGCAACTGCACCATGAACTTCTCCTGCAACATTTCTCGAGGTAGCCTCCTCTGGATCATTACCGTTTCCGCGAATCTCTATATCGTCTTCATTATCACTGTAATGTAAAAATCCACCGAATCCATAAACGCCAGTCGTTATATTATATGAACCATCTGTAAAAGCATAAACTGCAGGAAGATTAGCCACACCATCCAATTCATCTGCTTTTTTAGCTGTTGCAGCTGTGCCTGAAGATTCCAAAACGCCTTCCATGAAAGCCTCAGCCTCGCTCAAAGTCTCAAAACCTTTGAATGTAGCACCAGGAAATCCAGAAACATTAGCCTGACACTCTGGCCACGTTTTATATATTCCTGGCTTTTTTCCCACTCTCACTGCATAAAAGTTTTTCTTCGCCATTTCATTCTCCTTGTAATTACCAAAAGCTTTATCTATTGTATCACACTTTACACTATGTCTGTAGCTGTAGTCCCCGGCCTGCCGTTACAATTCACTGTCTATAGTGTATAGATTCATGCTGCCCCTGCAGGCCCTGCCGCCCACCATGGGCAGGGCCCAGCAAGCAAAAAGGAGAGCCCGTTTATTTGGCTCTCCTAGAATATATTATGTAAATTATTTCGTACTGCATCTAGTAAGTACAGGACTAGTCTTCATCTAACACATCTATTTCCAGATAGTCGAATGGAATTTCGTCCACAAAATTATCCCTAGTAAAACGTGCTTTTCCATGGCGCTTGAATTCACGCACGGTCGAGTCCAGCCATACTGGTTTACTAGTGTCAAACTCGTAGCTTGCTTTGTCCACTGCATTAAAAATCTTGTGTGTACGAGTCTCATCAGAATCGTCCTCTATAACAAGGTCATGTAGGAGATGGTTATCCTTCCATGATTTAAACCATATTCTCATATTATAATCTCCAATATTATTTAGTCCTGTTTCATCTCTGTCTTCTTTGACGTAATGTTTCGTACATCAAAATGCTGGCAGCAACCGATGCATTAAGAGACTCCAGTTGGCCCTCCATAGGGATTTTCAGATAACTGGTGGCCATTGATGCTGTCTGATCAGTTAGACCATTGCCCTCATTTCCAATCATGAACGCAGTTGGTCCCTTGTAGTCAAACTCGTCGTAGAACTTTTCCCCTTTTAGATGGGCTGCATAAACAGAAACATTATGTTGTTCCTTGAGCTCTGTAAGAGTGGCAGCCAAATCAGAAGTTATGATGTGTGGCACTCTGAAAATGCTTCCCATTGTAGAACGAACAACCTTTGGAGAATAAATATCCACTGTAGTATTGTTCATGATGATACCTGTGGCTCCCGCACCTTCGGCTGTACGAATGATAGTGCCCATATTGCCTGGATCCTGCAATGATTCCAGCACAACTATATGGGCTGGCTTGCCAGTGTTAGTACCAAGCACATCTGCCATTGTGAAATCCTGCATCTTTACAAGAGCAAGGACTCCTTGAGGAGTGACGGTATCGCTCATAGAATTGAATACTGACTTTGCCACCTCTTCTACTAAAACCGATGGTGCCTTAGCACATAGTTCCGAGATAAATGCAGATCCTTCTGCAGATGCGCCAAAGCCCTCCACATAATAAACTGCATGCAAAAGAGCTGCAGGCACTTCGGCTACAGCGCGAATACCCTCAACCACAAAAAGCCTTTGAGCTTTACGCTCTCTGGCTTTTTTGTTAAGTGCTATTATGTTTTTTATTTGATTATTACTCGTACTTGTAATCATTGTTCAACGAATTGCAAATCTGATACTGATATTCATCAACATCCTTGTGCATAGCAAGTGCCTCATCGATATCGAAATCAACGAACTCACCATGACGATAACCAACAACACGGTTTGTCTTGCCTTCGCAAAGAAGGTCTACTGCTAAAGCACCCATTGTAGATGCGTATACACGATCCTTACATGTAGGTGAACCACCACGCTGCATGTGACCAAGGATAGTAGCACGTGTCTCGATGCCTGTAGCTGCCTCGATACGCTTTGCCATAGATGTAGAGTGGCCAATACCCTCTGCATTGATGATGATGTGGTGCTGCTTGCCCTTCTTACGACCTTCGATGATGTGATTTACAAGCTTCTGCTCGTCGTAATCATATCTCTCTGGAAGAAGAACATCCTCAGCGCCGTTTGCGATACCGCACCAAAGAGCGATATAACCAGCTCCACGACCCATAACCTCGATAATAGAGCAACGCTCGTGAGATGTAGATGTATCACGAACCTTATCGATAGCTTCCATAGCTGTGTTTACAGCTGTATCGAAGCCGATTGTGTATTCTGTACATGCAATATCAAGATCGATTGTGCCAGGAAGACCAATAGTGTTGATTCCGAACTTTGAAATCTTCTGAGCACCCTGGAATGAACCGTCACCACCGATAACAACAAGTCCATCAATACCAGCCTGCTTTGCCATGTTTGCTGCTTTCTCCTGATATGCTGGATCAAGCATCTCTAAACAACGTGCAGTCTGAAGAATAGTACCACCACGCTGAATGATTTCTGAAACGCTGTGTGCGTTCATATCTATAATTTCGCCAGAAAGAAGTCCGGCGTAACCTCTTCTGATTCCTTTAACTGTCTTGCCTCTTGCGATAGCCTGACGAACGACGGCACGAATAGCTGCGTTCATACCTGGAGCATCGCCACCAGAGGTAAGCACACCAATTGTGTTAACCTTGTCTGCCATTAAAAAATTCCTCCTAAATGTATCCCTCTTCAAACAATCCTTATCTATTCTATCCTCTTTTGTCAAGCTTTTCAATATTTTTTTGCATTAGCGAGTTACTATTCTTATGGTTGTCCTGACATTAACGGCTAGCCTTCATTTCGTATAGGCACTTATCTGCCTGATTAAGGAACTTAGGAAGAGGCACAGGATTGGCATAATCGTATTCTGCTGCACCAAAGCAAACAGTTAATTCATACTTGGCTTCAGCCATTTTGTTAAGTCTGATTACATTATTTTGAATCAATTTACCAAGCTGGATAACGTCAGATTCAGTTTCCAGCTCCGCAACAATTACGAATTCATCTCCACCATATCTGGCCACAAATGTGCCATTACGATACGCACTACAAGCTTCCTTCATAGCTGTCGCAACTCTTATAAGAGCTCTATCACCTTCAACATGACCATATCCATCATTGATTTCTTTGAAATGATCCACATCAATAATTATGAGGAAAAGCTTTTTGTCTATAGGCGGAGTCCTCATTTTTCTTGATATATGACGTTGAAACTGAGCACGGTTGTTTATTTTGGTAAGGGAATCAAGAGAAATAAGGTTTTCAAGATTTGTAATATAAACAAGCAATACAGCCAATGTAGCTCCATAACACATGATTGGAACCATCAAAAAGATTGCCTGTGAAACACCACATATAATAGGAATAACAGGAAAGAATCCTATAACAAAATATAGGTTGTGATCCAAATATCTATTGTGAGTGAAGGCTTTATAAAATGCCTTTAATGATGAATAACTCATGTAGCCAATAGGTATCAATAGAAGGAAACTGTACATTGGTCCATACTGTAAACGGCCAGCATCATCAAAATAAAAAACTGCTCCAAAAAATGTACCTATCACGATTGCTATTGTTGAGATAAGCATTGGAAATATGCTGCATATAACACCTATCTTATTCGTCAAATATTCATTCTGTTGAATAGTTTCACCATAAAGGAACCAGCAATATCCACATCCAACAAGGAAAAGATAAGGTATTATTGTAGCTACGTATGTTCCCTGATGTCCAACCGGAATAACATGTCCAACACACAAAGCCCAAACTGCATCAGACGCAAAATAGCAGAGCATCACAATAATCATATCTCGTATGATTATTGTAGATGTCTGCTTATCTACTCCAATACCTATTTTAATTAATAGAATGCTCAATATGGCGATACATGCCACATTTGCTTCTGCGTAATAAAAAACATCAGAAAAATCCATATGTATATACTCCTTAGACGGTTAAACATATCCACCCTCCGTCTCGATTGTATCAACCTTTTGTACTTTTTCTGTGTTTATTTGAGGAATATTTGTCAAAAAGTATTTCTTAAATACTCCTTATCGTCTTTTCATGAATTCCAACTTTTTTTCCACTACACGAACATTATTTTCGCCAAATTTATCAGAAAGAAGCTTTATGTTTTCATCTGTTGCTAAAATACTCCAGCTTGGCGGCAACACCTTCTTTGCCTTTTCCGCTTTTAAATATATGACTATATTGTCGCTTCCATCCATATCATGTATGCACTGACTTATGGTATTTTCAGAAGCTTCATAGGCAGCTTTATCAGCGAACTGAATCCAAACTTCACGGTTGCACTCATCAAAGGATTTAACATCGTCACAGATAAGAATTGCCTCACGTTCTCCATCATTCTGAACACGGCCTTTTATAAACACCTTATTGCCCTCTACAAGCAATGAACGAACACGTTCATATGTTTTTGCGAAAGCTAAAACCTTTACAGAGCCGGTCAAATCCTCAAGGATAATGTTGCCATAGGCATTTCCTTTAGCAGAATATTTAAGAGCAGCCTCCATAATAATTCCGCCAACTACAGCATCCTCTCCATCCTTGATAGAAGCACCAGTCTCCTCTGATGAATCGCCAAAGCTTGCATCCTCAGCCTCTTCCTTTGCAGCGCTGAACTCACTGGCATGGGCAGTAATATTCTTTCTAAGAAGTGGCAAAAATTCATCCAATGGATGTCCACTAACATATATTCCCATAAGTTCCTTTTCAAAGCTTAGTAAAATTTCTATTGGGAACTCATCCATTTTTGGAAGGGTAATCTTCAAAGCCTGTTTCTGTTCTTCATCTGCGAAATCGAATAGAGACATCTGTCCTTCAATTGAGTTTTTGCGATTCTTACTGATTGAGTCCATGATTTCTTCATAGACCATACATTTCTGTCGTCGATTTCCCTCCAATGAATCAAGTGCACCTGCTTTTATAAGATTTTCGATGGTGCGTTTGTTTGCATCGTATTTCATAACACGTTTGATGAAATCTTCCAAGTCCTTGTAAAGACCATTTGTGTTTCTTTCTTCTATGATTCCAGCAATTGTATTACTTCCCACAGATTTTATTGCAGAAAGTCCATAACGAATTTTTCCATTATCAACTGCAAAATCTGCCTCTCCATAATTTACATCAGGAGGTAACAACTCTATTCCGGTCTCTCGACACGAAGCAATGTATTCTGCAATCTTTGTACTGCTGTTTAGCACAGAAGTCATAAGTGCAGCCATAAATTCCAACGGATAATACTTTTTCAAATATGCCGTCTGCACTGCCACGTATGAATAGGCCGCTGCATGAGACTTGTTGAATCCATACTCTGCGAAAGGCATCAGCTGATCAAAAAGCCACTCGGCATCTGCTTCTGATATTCCATTCTTTTCGAAACACCCCTGAACAAAGGTAGGACGTTCAGCAGCAAGCTTCTCTCTCTTTTTCTTGCTCATCATTCGTCTTACATTGTCTGCTCGACCCATGGTGTAACCTGCACAGGTAGTCATAATTTGCATTACCTGCTCCTGATATACAGGGAAACCATAAGTATCATCCAGCACATCCTTCAACAGTGGGAATCTCTGAATAAATGGAGACTCCTTTCCTGTATTCTTGCAATCAATGATATTTGGTATGAAATCCATTGGCCCTGGACGATAAACTGCATTAGCCAAAATCAAATCCCCAATTTGAGTAGGGTTAAGCTGCTTCAAAAGATTTTTCATTCCACCAGACTCGAACTGGAAAACACCGTCTGTCTTTCCTGCAGCAAACAACTCCATTGCGCCCTTATCATTGTAATCAATCTGATGTAAATCTATTTTGATACCATGGTTTTTCTCCACCTGCTTAAGTGTATCACTGATGACAGTCAGGTTTCGAAGGCCCAAAAAGTCCATCTTTAAGAGACCTATTTCCTCTATAACTTCCTTTTCATACTGAGTGATAATCACATCACCTTTTCCAAGGGCAAGAGGCATATATTCATCAGTAGGCTTTCCAGAAATAACAACGCCGGCAGCATGAACACCTGTGTTTCTAGGAAGGCCTTCCAACGATTTGCAAATATCAAGAAGCTTTTTTATTTCATCGTCGGATTCGTACAATCCTCTAAGTTCAGGACTATGCTCGATTGCACTTGCAATAGTGACTTTCTTTCCATTTGGAAGAACGTCTGGAATAAGCTTTTTAATACTATTGGTGTATGGAATAGGAAGCCCCATTACACGACCAACATCCTGTACAACGCTCTTTGGCTTCAATGTACCAAAGGTAACAATCTGGGTAACGCAATCGTCACCATATTTTTGACGAACATATTCAATAACCTCCTCACGCCCCTCTGGGTCGAAGTCGGTATCAATATCTGGCATGGATACACGTTCTGGATTAAGGAAACGCTCGAAAACCAGATTATATTTCATTGGGTCGATATCTGTGATACCTGTGGTGTAACTGATTAGTGAGCCTGCTGCTGAACCACGGCCAGGCCCTACTGGAATACCGTGTGTACGGGCATAATTAATAAAATCCCACACAATAAGGAAATACGAAACATATCCCATTTCCTTTATGGTATTAAGCTCATAAGTAAGACGCTCCTCATAAAGATGTGCATCATCACCATAACGCTCCTTCAAGCCATCAAAGCACAACTTATTCAGATAAGTCCAAGTGTCATATCCTTCTGGAACATCAAACGGAGGAAGCCCTGCCACATGATACTGAATCTCCACATTACATCTATCTGCTATTTCCTGAGTGCGATATACGGCATCCCTCACATAAGGAAAGAGCTCCAACATCTCTTCCTCTGTCTTGACGTAAAACTCCTCTGTCTCAAAGCGCATGCGATCCACATCTTCCAACTTGGCACCAGTCTGAATACAAAGAAGCACATCATGACTATATGCATCCTCTTTATTTGTGTAATGACAGTCGTTTGTTGCCACAAGAGGAATTCCGGTCTCCTTCGAAAGACGCATCAGCCCTTGATTTACATTTTTCTGTTCTGCAATACCATGGTCCTGCATTTCCAGAAAGTAATTATCTTTTCCAAATAAATCCCTATACTTCTCAGCAACAGCTTTCGCTTCATCATACTGATCTCTGGCAAGTGCCCTTGCCACCTCACCAGCCAAACAAGCCGATAAGCAAATAAGCCCCTGATGATACTTTTCAAGAATGGCAAAATCCACACGAGGCTTGTAATAGAAACCATCCACATACCCTGCAGAAACAATCTTTATCAAGTTATGATAGCCCTGATCATTCTCGGCAAGCAAAATAAGGTGATAGTATCTATCCTCACCTTTCACCTGTTCTCTATCAAAACGTGACCCCGGCGCAACATATACCTCGCAGCCAATGACAGGCTTCACACCCTGAGCCATACACTCATCATAAAACTTAGTGACGCCGTACATATTACCATGATCCGTAATAGCGGCAGCATTCATGCCCATTTCCTTGCATTTTGCAACATAGGATTTTATTTTATTGGAACCATCCAAAAGTGAATACTCTGTATGTGTATGAAGATGAACAAAGCTCATAACATCTCTCTCTTTCTAAATCGCGTTTCGTACGCAAAAAGTCTACCACTATTCTATAGTGATACACCTCAAAAAGCAAACATATTTTCCCCGTCCTTCCCACTGCTACCTTGGCGTGATTGACCAAGATAGCAGTGGGGCGGGCGGGATCAGAGGCAGGTGGTAGATTTTCAGGCAATACTAAAAGAGAGCTCAATCAAAAATAGATTGAGCTCTGAAATATATTACACAGCGGAAGCTGTGAATGCTATGCAATTAAATAGTTATTTGGTTACAGGTTGAAATCCGATGACCTGAGCGTTACCCATTTCTTCGTAAAGAGTAGTCATAAGTTTTTCTGCTTCAGCTGTGTCCATAACTGTTTCTTTGTTTTCCTCAGACTCGTAGAAGTATGTTCCATTGCCCTCGGTATCGTAAATAACAGATGCTTTTTCGTTAAGTAATAGTGTGTTGTTCTCTATTACATATTTGCATACCCAATGATTAGAAGCAGTATAAATATAGTCCCCTTGGATTGCTATAGGATAGGCCGTACCACCTGAACAAATTTTGCCGATTTCTTTGATAGCACCATCCTCATATACGAATATGGTAGCATCAATTCCAGCCATGTTTCCATCTAAATTGTCATATGTACCACTTGTAACAAAGAAGCAGTCTGTTTCACCAACCTTTTCATTTGCATATCCCATACCTGCTGTCACTTTGCCTTTGTTGAGCATTTCTGTGAATGTGGCACAATCGCTAAAGTCAATTGATGGAGCACAATCCTCTGCTGCCTGCTTTATAAAGCTGATGGTATTTTCCTCCAAATCCTCTGATGGCGCCTCAGATTTAGTATCCTCTTCATCTTCTGATGCAGTCTCTACCTGCGCCTCTGTTGTTTCTGTAGTCTCTTTGGTAGCTGTAGCTTCATTGCTGCCACATGCAAATAAAGATAATCCCAAAGTTCCAATCATAGCCAAAACTAATACTCTCTTTTTCATTTTTTTCTCCTTAGTTTATATTTATTTAATTACTAACCCCAAATCATAATTAGCTTGCCAAAGAATCCTCATAATAGTCATCAGCCTCAGCGTATACTGTTGGTTCATCATAAAATTCTTCATCAACATCCATTGTGTATACGAATATTGCAATACTGACAACAGCAAATGCTCCGTAAGCTAAATAAAAAATCATAACTCTTCCTCCTACTATTTTACACGTTTCTCAACTTGTTGAGTACAGTATAAGTTATGAATTATCACAAAAGTATCACACACCCTATTAACGTCAAAAAACCTTCCCCATAATGGGGAAGGTCTATATTTAGAATAAGATTACGAATTATATCTCATTTGAAATTTAGTTTTTAGACTGATGATCCTTTAAGGCATATGCAATATTGATAGCATGATCTGCGCATCGCTCAAGGTCGGTAACCATATCCGAGAAAATAACACCTGCGATTGGTTCGCACTTGCCTTCCATCAATCGTTCCACATGATGATTGATGAGCTGTTTCTCCTGCTTATCAACCTTTGCCTCAAGCTTTTCGATTTTTGAAATATTTGAATAATCCTCTGAAGTGAAGATTTCAATTGCAAGCTCGACTTCTTCCATTGAATTATCTGCCATTTCTTTAAGCTCCTTGGCAGCCTTCTTTGAAAGCTTTGTCTTTTTGTTTTTCATTCGGGTGGCATACTCGATAATGTTTTCAGCATGATCTGAAATACGCTCAATATCTGTAACTGCGATTGTAATTGCCGAAATTCTCTTTAGCATAGCAGGTGTAAGGTTCAAGGTCTGAAGCTTAACCATAGCATCCTGAATTGCGTGATTAAGGATGTTTACTGTTTCCTCTCGCTCCTCAACATCTTCTACCTTTTCAGGTGAATAATCGAAGAAGCAATCAATTGCATGTTCAAAGTTTTCTGCTGCAATAGCACCCATTCTAGCAGCTTCAAGCTGAGCCTGATGAATAGCCATGTTTGGTGGCACATTTCCCATCTGAGTCATAAACACAAGCTTGCGATCCTCTGCTGCACGAGTTTCCTCTGGAAGCTCCGGAATAAACATATATGTGAGCTTGATGATCCAGTCAGTGAATGGGAAAATAATGCACACTGCCACAATAGCAAAAATTGTATGTGTATTGGCTATCTGACGGGCTGCATCTGGTGATGTAGACTGAATCCAGCTAAGAAGTGGTGTCACATTAATGATTACTATGATTATTGCTGCTCTAATAAGGTTAAACAGCAAATTCAAAATAGCTGAGCGTTTACCATTTCTATTGGCTGTAAGTGACGCAAGAAGATTCGGTGTAACAGAACCTATAGCTGCACCAATTACAAGATATACTGCCTGATTATAATCTAAGATTCCCTGCACTACAAAGGCCTGGAAAATAACTGTTGATGATGACGAACTCTGTAATAAAGCAGTAAACAGAATACCAAATACCAACAAAATAAATGGATTGTTCATACCACTAAGGAATTCTTTGAATGCAGCTAATTCCTTAAGTGGTGCAATGGCTGCTTTCATAATAGTAATACCCTGAAAAAGCATGCCAAAGCCCATGATAACTGTACCAATATGCTTTACCAAATCCTTCTTTATAAAAAGATACATTACAGCACCAGAAAAAAGTAAAAGTGGTGTGTATGTAGCAATATTAAAAGCAGTAATCTGTGCTGTGATTGTGGTACCGATATTGGCACCAAGAATTACTCCAATAGCCTGCGCCAGTGTCATCATGCCTGAGTTAACAAAGCCGATAACCATAACGTCAGTAGCCGAAGAGCTCTGGACAAGGACTGTCATAATAAGTCCCACAAGAACAGCCACGAATTTGTTTGTTGTGGCCTTTTCCAATATGATTTGAAGATTATCACCGCAACTATTTTTGAGACCAGTGGACATAATGGACATTCCAAATAAAAACAGACCTACTCCACCTAACAGTGATATCATTTGTGCAATTGTCATTTTTTTCTCCTTCTACCCCGTTTACCCTCTAGCAAACGAACTTTTCCTTCATGAAAAGCAATCTTTTTCCTTCTTTGATTTGTCCGTTACTTATCATAACAAATACAACAAGGAATGTCTAAGAAAATATCTACAAATAAAATACTATTTTTGTCGTAAAATCTATATATATGCCTTTATAAATATACCATCCTCACGATACTCTTCGGATATCAGCTCACCATTCTCTCGAATCTTGGCAATGGTTCCAGCCTCTGTATATGGAACGAGCTTTTCAATATATTCCTTTCCGTCTCTTAAGAGCTCTGCCAAGATTTCCTTTACTCTATCAAGCCCTTTACCTGTTTTAATGGAAGTATGCACTGTATAATCAGCCCTTAAATCATGATAATCATGCTCATCTTCAACCTTATCAACCTTATTGAAGATTGTAACTACAGGCTTATCACATACCCCAAGCTTATTTAAGGTCTCATATACGATTTCCATTTGTCTATCCATCTGAGGATTGCTAACATCTACCACATGAATAATGAAATCAGCATACTTTGCCTCTTCCAAAGTACTCTTGAATGCATCAACCAAATGATGTGGTAACTTTCTAATGAATCCAACTGTATCTGTAAGAAGCATCTTTTGATTATTATCTAACAACAATTCTCTAGTGGTTGGATCAAGAGTCGCAAAAAGTGCATCCCACTCCAGAATATTTGCATCTGTCATCTTATTCAAAAACGATGATTTTCCAGCATTTGTATAGCCCACAATAGCAGCTACTGGTATACCATTTCTCTGGCGCTTTGCACGTGTAACCTCTCTGTGCTCCACAACCTCGTTCAATTCCTTTTTCAGTTGGGAAATTCTTCCTGCTATCAATCGCTTATCCATCTCAAGCTTTTTCTCACCAGGACCTCTGGTTCCAATGGCTCCGCCACCACCGGCAGCCGTTCCACCAACTCGAGACATATTCTTTCCAAAGCCTGTCAGACGTGTCATCTCATATCTAAGCTGAGCAAGCTCAACCTGAATCTTGCCCTCTGCTGTACCTGCCCTAGCAGCAAATATATCCAGAATAATCAACGTCCTATCCATGACCTTTGTATCTAAAGCATCTGCAAGATTTCGCATCTGGGCCGGAGTAAGCTCATCATCACAAACAATTCCAGTAGCCTCAGTTTCCCAAATCATATCAGCGATTTCGTCAACCTTGCCCGAGCCTACATAAGTTGCCGGATTACGACGCTCCAAATTCTGCATAATGCAACCTACAACCTCTGCACCTGCAGTCTTGCACAAATCCGCAAGCTCATCCAGGGAATCCTTTGCCTCAACCTCATCCCCTTCGTTAACAGCAACAAGTATTACTTTCTCAACAATTTTATCTGTATTTACCATTACATTTCCTTTTTCTATATATTCACTTAAATATTAACATATCTTGCCACGTCACGTCACTATTTAAGCCTGCTTTACTATTCACACTGATTCCCCAAAACATATCTGACCTGCCCCATCCTGATATCTATTTAATATAATGGCATGTGGCAGGCTAGATAGACTTGGAATAATCAGTGTGAATAATAAAGTCGTCTTTAGTTGACAGAGGCATTGGAACGTGGTATTGTGTGTCTAGTTAAATTAAATAACACGCTAGGGGCGCATTTTTGCTGAGAGGTTTACACCGACCCTTATCACTTGAACTGGATAATACCAGCGTAAGGAAGCTTTTTTTGATGATCTCCTAGCATGATGTATGAAGGGAGATTTTTTTATGATCAATCATGTTTCTTCTAATGAGAAAAGTAAGGTAAGCTTCACCGCAAAACAGCTTGCCTTCTGTGCGGTAGCCATGGCGTTAGCTTTTGTGCTTTCAAACATCAAGGTATTCAAGTTTCCAACTGGTGGCTCAATCACAGCTTGTTCAATGCTTGTTGCCTGCCTTCCTGGATTCTTCTTTGGTCCAATCGTAGGTATTGTTACAGGTGTTGCTTATGGACTATTGAATCTAATTGTAGATCCATATATTTTATTCCCAGCTCAGGTAATTGTGGATTATATTCTTGCTTTTGGTGCCCTTGGCCTTTCAGGATTTTTCGCAAACAAAAAGTATGGTCTTATTAAAGGTTACATTTTTGCTGTACTTGGAAGATACATCTTTGCTGTAATTTCCGGATGGATTTTCTTTGGAGAGTACGCTTGGGAAGGCTGGAATCCATTAACATACTCACTTGCTTATAATGCAATCTATATCTTTGCCGAGGCAGGTGTTACACTTGTTATTTTGTTCCTTCCTCCTGTACGTGATTTGATGACACGTCTTAAAGATATGGCTACAAACTAATCACTTCTTAATCTTATAGAATTCTAAAAGGACAGGCCACTAAATAGCCTGTCCTTTTTAATATTAATTTTAGTTGTTTATCGCTTAATCTTGCCACTAACAGTTTTTTCAAGTGGTGTAAAAACGATATTCTTTTTATATATTCTTTTGTAGATTGGAAGCTTAGTATTTAAATCTAAGATAAATTCCAATACTGTATCAGATTGCTCTTCATCGGTGTAGATTGTGGTAGCAATTCTGTCGTTTTCAGCATACACCTTGCACTCGTATACCATATTACATTTGTATAGCTCTTTTTCAAGCTCCTCTGGGCTGACATTTTCACCACCTGAGAGAATTATAAGGTTCTTTTTACGACCTGTGATATACACATATCCTTCTTCATCCACTTCTCCCAAATCACCTGTGTGAAGATATCCATCTATCAGAACTTTGCTTGTTTCTTCAGGATTCTTGTAATATCCCTGCATAACACTTGGACTTTTTACACAAATCTCACCGTCAATAATTTTTACTTCTACATTATTGTCTGGTCTACCTACAGATTTTACATGTTTCACACAATCAAAATTAAATGTGATATTTCCACAGCTCTCTGTCATTCCATAGTACTGACCATACAAAATACCATGCTCCATAAACAATTGGACAACAGATACATCAATTGGTGCACCAGCAGTTACCACTACCTTTACCTGGCCAAGTCGTTGAAGCTTGCCACGCATAATGGATTTCTTCCATAAATTCAGTGTAGCTGGTGTAACAGCTGCTCCATCAATAACCTGATGCTCCAAATCCATCAACACATTTCCTGGATTCATGCTGAGATAGGTTGTACATCCTTTTTCAAAATGTGTAACCCAACCAATGAAACCTCCAATATGATAATATGGGAAATTTGTATAGATTCTAAGACCTTCATAATTATCAAAAGGAACATTTGAATCATAAAGTGTCTTTTCATGCCCAAACATATTTCCTGCCGAAAGTACTACTCCCTTTGGGCGTCCTGTTGTTCCCGATGTAAATACCAAAAATGCCGGTGCATCAAATTCTTCGTCAGTAAAATCTTTAAGGGATACAACACCACTGCCTTCTTTGAGAATATCCTCTTTTTCTATAAATCCTACCTGCATCGGAACGGATGACAGTTTGTCATTATCCACAATAAGGTAGTCCAGCTCCGCATTTTGTACCTCATAAGAGATGTTATCCACACTTTCATGAATATTAAGTGGAACTACAATTGCTCTGCTGAATACAATTGCTGTAATTAAATATGTGTATTCGTATGTAGAATCACAATAAATACCAATTCGTTTTCCCTTTAAGTCCCCAATCATCTGTTGAAGATTAAAAGCAACCTGTTGGCTACGTTTATAAAAATCCGCAAATGAAATATCGAAATAATCCTCGCCATCTAAAATTCTATAGGCAGGAATATTATCGTAGTTACGAATTCCATTTAAAAATTTAATCATAAAAAATACTCTCCCTATTCCCGTAAATCAATTAATCAGCCACAACAAATGACAGTATTTTATCAACTATGCAATAAGCTGAGCCAAATCCGCTACTGTCTCAACTGATAAAAGCTCCTTCTCACTGATTTTAATCGAGAATTCCTTTTCAATCTTTGAAATTATTGACATAATTTCCAAAGATGATAAATCTAAATCATCCATAAATGAGCTTGTTTCTTCAATTTCATCTACTGGAATGTCAGCCACATCCTCAATGATTAGCTCAATCTTTTCAATCTTAGCGTCCATATATAAATCCTCCAAATAGTTTAAAGTCTTTTACACCCTCAAGCTTTTTTGAAAGAATCTTTTTCACTTCTACATAGCCGTAGGCAAGTATAAAATCTATAATTATTCTAATACTGATAATAATAAGATTTCTCAGCCAAACTTGCCCTTCCCAGCCATCTGCAAATTCCACCTGTAGTCTAGAGCCTATAGCAATATACTCGATTGAATGAGCACACAAAACATACAGTGAATTTCTTCCTACGTTTCTAAAAGTGTCAGATATTCTTCCACTAAATCTATTAAGATGTAAAAAGCCAATGATAATTAAAGTTGCCACTAATGCATTTACAAAGATTGCAATAGGGCCAAATGAATAAGTATTGTGAGCCATATAGAAAGTGCCACCTACACCCTTAAACAGAAGGTAAACTATTATAGTTGGCACAATTATCTTTACCATCTTCTTTGCATCAGAAAAAGAAACAAAGAACTTTTCTTTCTTCGCCATATATCCTATACAAATATATAAAGTTGCCACTAATCCTTGTGAAAATGTTAATGGAAGACCAGGTCCTAATGATAAAACCCAGCCAATGCAAGAAACAACTAAGGATGCAATAAATAAATATTTACCTTTGAAACATTTTAAGAGTTCATTGAAAAGTAAACTTGAAACCACAAGAGCCATCATGAACCAAATCGGTCCACAATCATATACATCATGCCCTGCAATTGAAACTGTCTGAGTGACGCCCAAAAGCCCACCAAGAAAAATTTTAAGAGACTCTTTTATTTGATAAATAAAAGAACCATAGAATATTGTCCTTGTCACAAGGTGCACTGCCGCTGTCAGCACAACTGTAACAAAGAATGGTATAAGAAGAGTCTTGAAAAGTCTGTGAAGGCATTTGCCAGTAGTTGTTTTTCTAAAACCATAACCACTAACAATAAGCAATGCTGGCATTGCTGCCTCTCCGAAGAATGTCATAATACCTGTAAGAATCAATGTAATAACACTATTTTGGTAGTTGTCATTGAGGCCGTAGGTGTGCCCTATAATCATGCTGAACATAACCGCACCCTTCAACAAATCAAACATACCTAAAGTGTTTTTGATTTTGTATTTACTTTTCTCCATATAGTATATCTCCCTTATACTACACAACTCCTCCCATCCACCATAACGTTATTTATAATAACATTTCCTATATCCCCCTTCAATGTGAATTACATATTAACTTTTATACTTTTTTACCCAGATAATGCAAATAATATACAAAATAGGCAGCCTTCCGAGAGACTGCCTATTAATAAACATATATTCAAATTTATATACAAGCTCTAATAAATAAATCTGTACGCTCACGCAAATCTACAAATGTACCATCCTCAATTTTCACCAGAGGACTTGAAAGTGCATTGTTATTAATCATAGCAATTGTACCACGAGATCCATCTGAAAGAAGTACGCCTGCACCAATATAAGATTGAGCGATATTTGTTAAAAACACCTGTAAAACATTCTGATCATATTTGGATTTATCCTCACGTTGGAACTGAGCAATCACTTCAAATGGACAAATTCCTGCACGATAGCATCTATCAGCTGTCATTGCGTCATACACATCTGTGATTGCAACTATTTTCGAATAGTAGCCTATGAAATCCTTGGTCAATCCATATGGATAACCACTTCCATCATTTCTTTCATGATGCTGTAAGGCGGCAAGTTTTATTCGTCTATCGATTTCAGCCTCCATCAAAAGATTGTATCCCAGCAATGGATGCTCAGCCATTCGTCCGAACTCCTCTGCAGAAAGGCTGGATGTCTTTGTCAGAATGCTATGAGGAACAAGCGACTTACCAATGTCATGATACAGACCACACATTGTAAGGACATCAAGCTCCTTTTCATCAGTGATACCAAGCCAGCTACCACAAACTCTGGATATGATAGCCACATTCACACAATGTTTGAAGGTAGATGTGTCAATCTCCTGGACATTAAGCATCATGGCCATAATGCCAAGACCTGTTGAGTGTTTTTCAAAGACCCCCTTTATGTCAGTTATCAACTCATCGTCCTTGATTGGGACCTTCTTATCCACAAAATCAGTTACGATTTTCTCCAATCTGTTGGCACATTTATCATAGGCTCTTTTAAATTCAGCAAATTCTGCACTATTAGTGATTCTCCAGGACTGAGTCTCCCCAATAAACTCATCTGGGGCCTCAAGTTCATACTTTTCAATGGCCTCTTCTTCATCCTGAATTGCCAGCTCTGTGATATTGTAATAACTAATATGCAACAATTGTTGTGCCGTGATTGCTGTACCAGCTTCTGCCAGGACCTGGCCCCTAGGACTAATTATCTTTTCAGCTAATATCATCCCAGGCTTAATTTCGCTAACTTCAATCTTTTTCATAGTCACCCCACATATACTCAAAAGGGAAATGAACCCTTGATGAATCCATTTCCCTATAAATTAAGTCTTACCTAGCACCCTTATCGTAAGGAATACCTTCTGCCTTTGGAGCACGAGAATTCTGTGATGTAAAAGCAAGCACGATAAGTGAAACAATGTATGGGAACATGTTGTATACAGTTCCTGAAATAGGAAGTGCATGAAGGAAACCGATTCCCATGTATACATTTGAAAGTGAACGGAACAATGCAAAAAGCACTGCAGACCAAGCAATACGCTCTGGCTTCCACTGACCGAAAATCATAACTGCAAGAGCAAGGAAACCTGCACCTGCAACACCGTAATCAAAATGCCATGTTGAGTTGGCTGCGCAAATGTAGATGATACCGCCAAGACCGCCAAGGAAACCTGACATTAATACGCCAATATATCTCATAGCGTATACGTTGATACCAACTGAGTCTGCCGCCTGTGGATGCTCACCGCAAGCACGGATACGAAGTGCAAGCTTTGTCTTGTAGAAGAATACAATAGCAACCACAAGAAGAACTGCTGCAACTACGATAAACCAGCTGAGCTGTAATTTTCCAATGCTAAACATAAATGCATTGTGTCCACGAACATAATCAAGCTTAGCAGAAAAATCTGTACCGCCTGAACGAGCTGTGTTGAAGCCCTTGATAATAACTGTAGCTGATGCAGTAGCAAGCATATTCAATGCTGTACCGATAAGTGTCTGATCAGCCTTGAAATTGATACAAGCAACTGCAATCAAAAGTGATGAAATCATACCTGCAACTGCTGACGCTAAAAGAGTAAGTACAATAATAGTAAATCTAGATGCATCTGCTGGAAGAAGCACCATTACCATGGCACCTGCCATAGCTCCGAAAACCATGATACCTTCAAGACCAAGATTGATGATACCACTTCGTTCTGAGAACATACCGCCCAAGGCTACAAGAATAAGCACTGCTGAGAAAATGAGTGTGTATTGAATAAGTAATAACATGGGCTACACCTCCTTTTCTTCAGCTTTTTTAGCTGTATTATCTGGTTCAGCATTGGCATTAACCTTTACTTTACCAGGTCTGTTAAGTATTGTTCTGAAGAATAATACGAATCCGCAGAGATAAATGATAATTGAAATCATAAGATCTGCAACCTGTGGATTGTAGTAGTTGGTGTTGAGGTACTGTCCACCAAGTGTGATGTATTCAACAAAAAGTCCTGCAATGATAGCTCCGATTGGATGAAGACCACCAAGGAATGCAACAGCGATTCCGTTGAAGCCCATGCCAGGAACTGAAGATGCAATCTTGAAGTGCTCAATACCTGTAAGGTAGTAAAGTCCTGCAGCCATACCTGCAATTGCACCTGAAATAACAAGTGTAAGGATGATATTGCGTCTAGCATTCATACCAGAATACTTTGCAGCATCCTTGTTGTGACCTGTTGCCTTAAGCTCATAACCAAATGTTGTCATGTTAAGTACAACAAGAATAACGATTGCGATAATAATTGTAATTGGAATAGCAATTGTCATGTACTCATTGCCACCAAAGAAATCCTGCATAAATCCTGGCAAAAGACCTGCTGGATTTACATCTTTGATTTCGTATGTCTCAGATTTGCTCTGATTCATACATTTCTCTCCACCGAGGATGATGTTGCAGACATAAAGTCCAATCCAGTTGAACATGATACCTGCGATAACTTCATTTACATTGAAGAATGCCTTGAATAACCCGGCCAAAAATCCCCATAAAGCACCTGCTGCAATAGAAGCAATAATGCAAGGGAGCCAATGCCATCCAAGTGCAAGTGATGTATAAAGGCTGGCAATAATACCAACTGTATACTGTCCAGCTACACCAATATTGAAAAGTCCCGCCTTGTAGGCAAAAAGAATTGCCTCTGCACAAAGAATTACAGGAACTGCCTTTACAAGGAATGACCCCATGTATTTCATAAGTGTTGCTGTACTAGCAATACGATACTTGAAGAAGTTTACAAGAATCGCTGTCATACCTTCAGCTGCATGTTCTGCATTCATGAAGCTAAGGATGATATAACCTAAAACAATACCCAAAATAGCGCACAGAATTGAAGCAAGTAATGTCTGCACGGCTGGTCGTTTGAAAAAGCTTGTCTTTTCCATTACTTAGCCTCCTTTCTGTCATC
>CAMJBT010000018.1 GCA_946403965.1 uncultured Pseudobutyrivibrio sp.
GAGCACTTGGCTACGGACCAAGGTGTCGGGGGTTCGAATCCTCTCACGCACGCTTTCAATTAGGCCTGAAACCCTTTATTTTAAAGGATTTCAGGTTTTTCCTTTTGTCTAAAAAAGTGTTCACCTGTGTTCATGTTTCTAAATTCATCACGTTCATTTCTGAATAGAATAATCGTATCATCAGCTCCTTCTGTTAAATTACCAAGCTAAATAGGGAATGGAGAACTATAATTGTCTTGTTTCTTCTGCAACTTCTAATAGTTACGCCTGTTTTTATTGATAATATACTAGAACTACAGAAAAAATTCAATTTGAAAATGATCCTAAAAAGTAGTTAGAAGAAAATGAGGTCACTATTGCAATGTTTAACCTAATTATAGTAGAGAAATTGTTAGCTGCGGATAGCGGCAAAGCTTGAATAACATCCTATTAATTGATTCAACGTTTCGTTGTTTATAGAAAATGAGTATAATGAGTATCATAAGATGGGAGAATAACAAATGAGAATACGAGAAAAAGAATTTAATTTACCTAATGGGAAAATTGCTATTATTAAAAGTCCAACTGAAGAGGATGCTGTTCAACTTAAATATCATAGGGAAAAGACTGCTAAAGAGACGCATTTTATGGCTAGGGAGCCAGAGGATGGCCCGTTAAATTACGAGAAGGTTAAAGAGGGAATTTTGGTAATGGAAAAAAGCCAGACGGATTTTCTGGTAAGTGCATTTGTTGATGGTGAGCTTATTGGAGATCTTGGTGTTATGGTGGTAAGACCACATATAAAATATCATCATAGAGCATATCTTGGTATGTCAATTCAGCAGAAATATACATGTATGGGTCTGGGTAGTTTTATGATGAGGGTTGCATTAGAGCAGGCAAAAGAAAATGGATTTGAACAGGTAGAACTTGGCGTATTCTCTGACAATGATAGAGCACGACATATGTACGAAAAGACAGGATTTAAGGCTTTTGGAATGTATCCTAGGGCATTCAAGTTGCCAGAGGGAACTTTTTGTGATGAAATAATAATGGTAAATTTCTTAGATTAGAAAGATAATCATAATAAGCAGTTAATACAAAACATCAAAGGGGGAGTTACTCATGTCTATAAACGACGAAATAATTCAACGGTTAAAGAGCTTACAAGATATTGAGTATAAAAACTTTCAGTCCAAGCTTATTCCCACAGTAAGTTCAGATTATTTTATAGGTGTTCGAACTCCAGAGCTTAGAAAGTTTGCAAGGGAGTTGGCAAAGAGAACAGATATAGATGAATTTCTAGATGGACTGCCACATGATTATTTTGATGAGAATCAGCTTCATGCATTTATTTTATCAGAGATGAAGGATTATGAATCCTGTATCAAAAAGTTGAATGAATTTCTTCCTTATGTGGATAATTGGGCTACCTGTGATCAGATGTCACCTAAAATATTCAAAAAGCACAAGCAGGAACTGGTGCAAGAGATTGAAAAATGGATTGGATCTGATTATACATACACAGTTCGATTTGCAATTGGTATGCTTATGGAACTTTACTTGGATGAAGATTTTGATACCGTATATGCGGATATGGTAGCGGATGTCCATTCTGAAGAGTATTATATAAACATGATGATTGCATGGTATTTTGCCACTGCTCTTGCAAAGCAATATTATGCAATAATTCCATATATAGTTGAGCAACGACTGGATGATTGGACACATAACAAGACAATTCAAAAAGCTATAGAGAGTAATAGAATTACGTCGGACCAGAAAACGTATTTACGAACCTTGAAAGTAAAAATTAAGAAATAGAAAAAGCTAGACCGGGTCAGCGGTCTAGCTTTTCTTAAATTGGGAGAATATGTAAAAAAATTAATGAGTTGCCTCGGTAACAATTGGTGTGTCTCTTCTTCCAGATTCACCTACTGGTGTGTATCCGTACATATAAGACACAGTGTCTCCATTATTTGGAATGGTTATTGTATAAAGGTTTGGAACACTAGATGATTTTTCCATTACATATCCACCGAGTTCAGAAAGAACAGGATTGTTTTTATTGAATCCACAGAACACAAGTGGTGTACTTTCATTTTCATTTGCATAGATGTAGAAAGTTAATGTTCCATCATTATTCTTAATGAATCCTTTTTCTCCAACGGGCTGAATAGTACCTTGTGAAGGTGTATCAGGATTAGTATTCACTGGTGTTTCTACAGGAGTTGTTCCTGGATTATTTATAGGAGTACTACCTGAATTATTATCCCCAGGAGTCCATGTTCCAGCTTCCTTGTAAACTCGAACATAGTCAACTGCCATTTCAGCAGAGTTGAAGTTGCTATCAGGAACAATTCCGCCATCAAACCAACCGCCTACGGCAAGGTTCATAATAATGAAGAAGTCCTGATCGAAAGGAGCTGTATCTGTTTTGCTACCTGCTGAATACCACTGTTCCTTTGAAATGTTAGAGAAACAATGGCCATCAACGTACCATTTTATGCGATCTGGTTCCCAGATGCAGCTGTAAACGTGATAATCATCTGCAAATGTTGAACCGTCAGCAAAAATATAATCAGCACCAGTATATTTGTTGTTTGGCCACTGACCGCCATAGTGGATTGTACCACTAGTAGAATTTGTAACTCGACCTCTAGCTTCCATTACATCAATTTCACCAGAAGAAGCCCATTGTCCATAGATATCATCATTTGGTAATAACCAAAGAGCTGGCCATAATCCCTTTCCTTCAGGAAGTTTTGCTCTAAAATCTATACGTCCATATGTGAATTTTACCTTGTCTCTAGAAACAATTTTTCCAGAAGCATAGTCTGCTGTTACTTGAGTGTGAGCAGGATCTGTACATGTGAATGTTTTTGGATTATGCTTTGCAACAAGGTGAAGACTGCCGTCTCTTACGTAGATGTTTTCTGAACTATCAGTGTAGTATTCTTTTTCGTTATTGCCCCATCCAGCAGTGCCTGGCTCCGATTCATCAAGAAGGAAGCCAGTGTCGTAGCTCCAACTATTCATATCAAGAGCATTACCGTTGAATTCATCATTGTAATATAAAGTCCAACCATCTAAAGCATTGGCGTCACTGTTTGCTCCACCTACAGTAATATCATCCATAGGAACATCAGCAGGACGGTATGCATCAGGCGCACCAACAAATTGATATTCAACATAGTTTTGTCCAATACTTCCTCCATGCTGACCATTTTCTGGATAACCAACACGAAGTTTAAAATCCTCTGTTACAGGCTGGAACCAAAGACCGTAAACATAATCATCAAAATATCCCCACTGATTTTTAGAAGAATATTTTACATAACCGTTTCCTTGATAAAACCAATTGCTATATGAACTGTCTCCTAGAGGAACCCAATTGCTGCCGTTATAAATTTCTATAACGAAATTATCAAGTTCTTTATTAGTTGGAAGTCCATTGTTATTTGTTTCACCAATGTAAGGGAAAACAAGTCCGCAGGCTCCTGATTTAGAATCTGCTGTTATAGTAGTTGATCCATTTGGATAGAGCTGATAATTGCTACGACCAGTATCAGAGTAGTTTATCGTATATACGGTATTAATATTTTCATTACCCTTAAGAGCAATCTTTACATTGATTGAACCCATTTCATCAATCTTGAACCAGTAGCCATATTGCTCTACACCGAAGTTTTTATCATAGATCCAACCAGATGCGGAGTTGTTATCAATATTTACATAATGGCTGTCATCCTCATTTACTCCTTTTACATATACAACTAAGCTGGAAGCTTCGGTGTTGTAATTATTTCCACCAGATACGGCATATGGGAAAGCAATGAATCCTGAACCTGTTCTGTTTGCTGAAATGGTTGTATCACCATTTGGAGCAAGTGCTGTAATGGAGCTTGAATCTGCCTTGTTCAGAATAAGGTTGTAGTCTAATGTAACATTTGGATTTGACTTTGAATAAAGCTGAACATATGTAGTTTCTGTAACCTTGAACCAGTATCCATTGAAACCACTGTCTGACCAGTGACCCCAGTTAGAGTTGTAAACATATTTGTCTACTGAATCAATGTCAACCCACTGTCCATCAACCTTCACATTTACACCTAGATCATTAACTACATCATCCCAGCTGCTTTCTCCCCCATTAAAAATTGGCATCTGGAATCCGTAGCTAGCTTCTGTCATACCTGAAGCTGTTAGTGTAGGACCATCCTTGTAGTCCATTGATTGAATTGTTGCATGGCTAGCTTCTTCTGCATGTACTTCAATTGAAGTCATTGGTGCGAAGCTTGTAACACTTACAGATGCTGCTACAATGCCCATGCAAAGTTTTGTTAATTTTGTTCTTTTCAACTTTTTTCTCCTCCTTTTTTATATGGGTACAATTTTATTATTTTGACGATAAAATTAAAGGAGGATTTTTTTATTATGGTGTTATTATTTTGTATGAGGTTTCTTTATTTAATAGAATATGCTGAAAAGAATTGAAACTGAATTAATCAAAAATCAGACACTAAGAGTTTATTTTTACGTTATAATATTTATTAAGTAATTTAGGATGAAGGGAGAACACAATGTATATTATTGATGATGGAATCAAATTAAATGCAAAGCTTGATATGCCAGAGCAAGGGGCTGAAAAATGCCCTCTTTGTATAGTGATTCATGGGTTTACAGGGCATATTGAGGAAAATCATATTGTTGCAGTGGCAAAGGGGTTAAATCAAATTGGTGTGGCCACACTTAGAGTGGATATGTTTGGTCATGGAAATAGTGATGGAGAGTTTAGAGAGCATAATTTATATAAATGGCTTAATAATATTTTAGCGGTTGTTGATTATGCTAAAAAATTGGAATTCGTTACTGATATTTATATCTGTGGTCATTCACAAGGGGGACTTGTAGTGACTCTTGCAGCAGCAATGGAAAGAGACACTATTAAAGCTCTTATTCCACTTTCGCCAGCATATGTAATTATTGAGGGCGCAAAGCAGGGAATGCTCCTGGGACAGCCATTTGATCCGGAACATATTCCTGATGAGTTAGTTTCCTGGGATGGACTCACTTTAAATGGAAATTATATAAGGGTTGCTCAAACTATAAATTTAGATGAAGCTATAGAGAAATTCCAAGGGCCAGTGTTTATAGTACATGGTGACGCTGACGAAACAGTACCAGTTCAGTATGCAATTGATGCTTCTAAAAAATTCAAAAATTGTAAATTAGAGCTTATTAAAGATGATAGTCATTGTTATGATAATCATTTGGATTTGATGGTAGAAGCTGTGAAAAATTTTGTAAATGAAATTAAGTCTTAAAATATGTAGACATGATAATCAAGTTTAGTTAATTCTAGTAATCTAAGTGAAGCTATTGATTACACAAAACGTCACGCCGGCTGTTGCTAGTGTGACGTTTTTTATAGGAAATTATTCTGTAATTCCTATGCCGGCTCTCATTGCTAGAGTATTGCAAAGAAAAACTCTTTCTTGAAGTCTTAGTCATAGTTCATAATTTGAGATACTGTATATGAATCTAGGTATTCACATGCATAGATAGTTCCGTCTCCAGCAATGAGACATGGTGTACCATTTACAGTGAAGAAATCATAGATAAGTGTGCCGCCAAATGTGTATTGCTGGCAAGCTCCAATATCCATTCTGTAGGCATCTTGAACTACATATGAGGTGTAGACATGTCCAGCACCATCATTTATGTAGGCAATATCATCGCTACCGTTTTTTTCATAAAGTGCAATGACAATCTCTTTGCCGTTATCAGTCTGGCCATGTAGGCAAGTCAGAAATCTGGTGTCATTTAGATAGATTCCTGATTCATTGGCTGCTTGGGCTTGAATTGGCAACCAGAGTGGGGAAATGATGAAACCAAATGCCATTGTGATTGCTATAAGTTTTGATAAATTTTTTTTCATAGTTCTATATACCTCTCTTTTTGATTTAGTATCTGGTTAGAATGTTACATGATAAATTGTCATAAAAGTGTCACAGTGGATTTGCTGTGTTGACAAAGGGATAGTGTTGAAAGTACAATAAAACCTATCGAAAAGGTGGGTAAATTGCGATGGAAAAGTATAATAAGTTAATTGAATATTTTAAAGACCTTGGAAGTGTAGCTATTGCATTTTCAAGCGGTGTGGATTCAACATTTCTTTTATATGCTGCACATGAAGCTTTAGGAGAAAAGGTGATTGCGGTAACAGCATCATCATGTTCTTTTCCAAAGAGGGAATTAAATGAAGCGAAAGAATATTGTAAATCTATTGGGGTGAGACATTTTATAGTTGAATCAGAAGAACTTGAGATAGAAGGTTTTTCAAAAAATCCTCCTAACCGTTGTTATTTATGTAAGCGAGAGCTTTTTGAAAAAATCTTTGATTTGGCAAAAAAAGAAGGAATAGCCTATGTGGCCGAGGGATCAAATTTGGATGATAATGGCGACTATCGACCAGGCCTTCAGGCAGTTGCAGAACTTGGGGCAAAAAGTCCTTTGCGAGAGATAGGTTTCACCAAGCAGGAAATCAGGGTGTATTCTGCAAAGTTTGGACTTCCTACAGCAACAAAACAGTCTTTTGCATGTCTTGCCAGTCGTTTTCCTTATGGAGAAACAATTAGTAAGGAGAAGCTAAGCATGGTGGACAAGGCAGAGCAGCTCCTTCTGGATATGGGCTTTAACCAATTCAGAGTGAGAATTCATGGCGATAATGTGGCTAGAATTGAGCTGCAGCCAGAAGATTTTTCACGTATGTTAGATGAAAGTCTTCGTATTCGTATATACGATTCTTTCAAGGAATATGGCTTTGCATATGTAGCTCTTGATTTATGTGGATACAGGACTGGAAGCATGAATGAAACACTAAAAATTAAAGATTAAGTAGATATTTGAGTAAGTGGCACTTTGGATTAATCCGAGGTGCTGCTTTTTTTTGAATGAATTTGATAAAAAAAGTTTATATTCGATATAAAAATAATAATTTGGAATCTAATATTTAGTTAAAGTTAAATATAAAAAGGAGAAGGAATATGAAAAAGGGAAAATGGTTTAGCACACTTGCAATGGCTATGGCAGTTTCTGTAGCAGCTACCAGTGTGCCAGCAGTTAGTGTCCAGGCTAAGGGCAAGGATACTATTAAGGACAAGTATTCCGACGAAGGCTATAGCCTTGTGTGGAATGATGAGTTTAATGGCGATTCTCTTGATACCTCTTCCTGGAATGTTGAACAACATGAACCAGGTTGGGTAAACTCAGAGCTTCAACGTTACACTGCGCTTGATGAAGGCAATATCCAGCTAAAGAATGGAAAGCTTTTATTGAAACCTCATGTTACAGAGCCAGAGGAAGATGAGGTGGAAGAATCAGATGATGTAGAGGAAAAAATCACTCATATTTCATTTGATGTGAATGTTGGAGAGGACAAAAATGATTCTGAGTCTATTGCATTACAGGTTAATTTTGGAAAGATTGACGACAGTGATGCAGGTTCAGCGTCTGCTAAAGTACAACTTTCAAATATATCATTAACAGAGGATGGTGAAGAGCTTCTTAAAGACACAAGCTTTTCAGGAAGCGATTGGTCTTGTGGTTTTAGTGAAGGTGGAAAGGGCAGCTGTTCCTTTGAGGACGGAAAAGCAGTTTTAGACATTGAAAATGCAGGAGATGCAAACTGGCATATACAGCTTCAACAAAGTGGCCTGAAGCTTGAAGCAGGTCACTCCTACAGGTTTGAAATGGATGCTGTTTCATCGGCCGATAGAATGGTTGAAATCAGCCTTTTGGATCCGGACAATGGATATGATTGGTATGGTGGAAGCAAAGAATTAATCACTGGTTCAAAAATCCCAGGAGGAAATAGCGCAACTTCATCAAAAAAGCGTGAAATCACTTCTGGAAGAATTACTACTCAGGGTAAAAAAGATTTCACATATGGTCGTTTTGAAGCCAGAGCAAAAGTACCAGCTGGTAAGGGATATCTTCCAGCATTCTGGCTAATGGCATCGGATGAGGGACTTTATGGTCAATGGCCAAAGTGCGGCGAAATTGACATCATGGAAGTGATGGGCCAGGACACATCAAAGTCTTATCATACAATACATTATGGCTACAGTGCGGGAAGTGGTCATAAGGAGAATCAGGGCAGCAAGGTTATTAGGAAGAATGATTTTGCAGATGAATATCATGTTTTTAGAGCGGATTGGGAGCCGGGAAAGATTACATGGTATGTGGATGATGAGCAGGTTTACAGCACCAGCGATTGGTATACCGGCGCTGATGAGGCGAGCCAGCTCACCTATCCTGCCCCATTTGATCAGGATTTTTACATCATTCTGAATCTTGCAGTAGGTGGTAGCTGGGTTGGCTATCCAGATGATGAAGTCTATGAGCATATGAATGATGATAACTATTCAATTGATTATGTTCGTGTATACCAAAAGTCAGAAGAGGAATACGAGAAGGAAGAAGCAAAGGCAAAGCGCCCAGAGCAGAAGCCAGTAAAATATCGTGAGCCTGATGAGGATGGCAACTATGTAATCAATGGTGACTTTTCAAAAGATATTGCATTAGATGGAAGCGAAGATGCCGAAGAGGATAATTGGGTTCTTCATTTAGAAAGTGATGCAAAGAACTCATCATATAAGGTGAAGAATAATAAGATTAAAATCAGTCCGGCGGCAGCTGGTTCTCAAAACCATAGTGTACAGCTAAAGCAGGCTGGCATCCCAATGTATAAAGGCTGGGAATATGAGTTGACATTCGATGCTGTTGCTGAAGGGGATAGAGACATTATTGTGGATGTAGAAGGTCCGGATAGAGGTTGGACTCGTTACATGCAGGATACAAAGGTGCCTGTTACTACAAAGAAGCAGTCTTATTCATATACATTCACAATGAACGATAAGACAGATGCTAATACAGCACTTGAATTTAATCTTGGTAAATTGAAGTCTACTGCGGCTGTTACTATCTCAAATGTAAAGCTCGTACATAAATCTGGTGAAGAAGTTAAGGATGAAAATGTAAAGGAAATCCGTCCGGATGGAAATTATGTCTACAATGGTGGTTTTGACCAGGGAGAAGGCAGACTTGGATATTGGGAATTTGATGATGACAAGGATGCTTTTTCAGTAACAAATAAAAAGAATTCTAGAATGCTCAAGGTTGTTGCACCAAAGGGGACTTCAAAAGAAAAACCATTAAAGATATCACAGACTAAGCTTTGTCCGCTTGCTGCTGGTCAGTATGAAATCAGTTTTGATGCCTTTGTTGAGGATGGCGAGGGTGACGGCCTAACAGTCTATGTAGCAGGAGAAAAATATACACCAGAGCTTACAACAACCAGCAAGAATTATGCTAAGAAGTTGATTTTTGAAAAGGATCTATCAAGAAAAGAGTCTAATATTGAATTCGTAATTACGAATCCAGGTGTTTATTATCTTGATAATGTATTTTTAGCAGAATCAGCTCTTATCAAGAATGGTTCATTTAATGCAGGGCTGGCAGGTTTCGCGCCATACATATATGATTCTGTAAGTGCAAATTATGTGATTGACAATATGAACGGTAATGACAATGCATTTGCTATCACTATTGACGATACAGTTGCTGATTCTGATGACAATTGCTGGTATGTACAGCTTAATCAGGATGGAGTAAATTTAGAGAAGGGCAAAACTTATAGAGTTTCATTTAAAGCAAAATCCACAATAGACCGAGTAATAAAGTATTCTCTTCAGGAATTTGAAGGAAACTGGACAAACTACAGTGGTACAGGCTCCGTAGAAATTGGTAAGGAATGGAAGACATTTACACATACCTTTAAAATGGAAAACGAGTCAGACCCAAAGACACGCTTCAACATAACAATGGGTTCTGTTGATGGGATCAGAATCAAGGAAAAGCATGATGTTTATATTGATGATATTGAGCTTGTAGAGGTGGATGCAGACACTCCTATAGATGCTCCAGATCCATCGGTTGCTCCAACTAATCCAGAGCCTACTCCTAATCCTGGACAGGGGGATAACACTGGTAGTGAAATCGGTGAAAATACAGGTGATAATCCTGCTGGAAACACAGGAGAAAACACAGAACCAACTGTAAATCCAACTCCTGATGAGCCTAAGGAACCTACAGTAGAGCCAAAGCCTGAGCCAAAACCAGTACCTTCAATATCCCCAGAGGTAAAGAATTTCGTGAAGCAGGTTGTAAAAGTTGTTCATGAGATTGCAAAGCAGGTGGCAAAGTTCTTTTCACGTATTTTTAAATGGTAGCTTTTTACTAACTTTTTTAGTTTACCAAGTATTCCAAAAAGGAATATATAATTATACTTTTAGAATATCTTAATATCTCTTGAATCTCTTGTTTCTATCTTAGTTCAAATATAAAATTAAGTAGTTAACAAGAGATTAAGAGGTATTCTTTTTTGAAATATATAATCAAACGAATTCTAGGATTAATTCCAATATTATTTGCAATTACATTTTTGAGTTTTGGCATGATGCGAGTGGCTGGATCTGATGTTGTTGAGCAGAAGATGTTTAACACTGGGCAGGTGGTAAGCGAAGAGCAGCTTAAAGCTGCAAAAGCAGAATTAGGCTTGGATAAACCATTCATTATTCAATACGGTACATGGCTTAATAATCTTATGCATGGTGATATGGGAGTAAGCTATGTTTCTGGTAGGAATGTATTTGATACCTTTATTGAAAAATTACCCGCTACACTGTTTCTGACAGTTACTTCGGTTGCTTTGACTATTTTAATCTCTATTCCATTGGGGATAATTGCAGCAGTAAATCAAAATAGATTTATAGATTATCTAATACGTTTTTTCAGCTTTATTGGTAATAGTTTGCCAAACTTTTTCGTGTCATTACTGTTGATGTATTTACTTGCTATCAAGTTAAAGTTATTGCCAATTATCTCAATAGATATGAGTTTTCAAAGTGTTGCAATGCCTACAATTACTTTGGCAATTGCTATGTCTGCCAAGTATTTACGTCAGGTTAGAGCAACGGTTTTGGATGAGTTATCAAAGGATTATGTTCTTGGTGCAAAGTCACGTGGCGTAAAATTTTCTATCACTCTGTGGAAAAGTGTGATGAAGGCTTGTTTTGTTACAATTATTACATTGTTGGCTCTATCAATAGGCAGTCTCTTAGGTGGCACAGCTATAGTTGAGGCTATTTTTATGTGGGATGGTGTTGGCAAGCTTGCTGTGGATGCTATTAATATGCGCGATTATCCTATAATTCAAGCATATGTTATGTGGATGGCTATCATTTATGTAACTGTGAATCTAGTAACTGATTTGTCGTACAGATTGTTGGATCCAAGAATTAGATTGGGGGCTGACAGTCATGAGTAAAATAAAAGCATTTTTCAAATCATACAAAGATAATATTGTTAGAACAAAAATTATCGTATTTGCGATATTGGCATTGATTTTTATAATGTGTGCTATATTTGCTGATAAATTATGTCCCTATGATCCTTATTTGCAGGATTTATCAATTGCCTATAATAAGCCAAGCATGGCACATCTGATGGGAACTGATGCTTATGGTAGAGATATGCTATCAAGGGTAATTGTAGGTGGAAAGGCAAGCATTTTATCCACATTGATATTAGTGGCAATCATATGTATTTTAGGTACCATCATTGGTGTTGTATGCGGATATTATGGGGGCGCTATTGATTCCATCGTAATGAGAATATCTGATGTATGCTTAGCATTTCCTGGTCTTGTTTTTGCTCTGGCAGTGGCAGCACTACTTAGCGGAGGCATCAAAGATGCTATTATTTCGCTTGCCATTATTAGTTGGCCCAAGTATTCCAGGGTGGCTAGAGGACAGACCTTATCTATGAAGCAGGCCAGTTTTGTTCAAGCATCTATTGTGTCAGGTGCAGGGTCTCAAAGAATTATTTTAAGACATATTCTACCAAATATTTTTGGTCCAATACTTGTTACGGCAATGCTTGATATTGGAACAATGATGATGGAGCTTGCAGGTCTTTCTTTTTTGGGGCTTGGAGCACAGCCGCCAATTACTGAATGGGGGAGCATGATGAGTAGTGGACGTTCCATGCTTCAGACATATCCATGGGTGGTTTTATCTCCTGGACTGGCCATTTTTATTTCAGTAGTAATTTTTAATCTACTTGGTGATTCAATCAGAGATTATTTTGATCCAAAGAAAGGAAAATAAAAATGAAAAAATGTAGAAAACTATTGGCAGTCACACTTGCAATTGTGATGACTGCAGCAGCATTTACAGGCTGTGGATCTTCAGACAAAAGTACAGCTAATAATACTGATGCAGGAAAAAAGGTTTTCACCTTTGGTGATACGACATTTAATGCAGAGAATGAAGAACCAACTATTGATCCGCATAGTGCATATTGTGGTTGGCCATGTGTACGATATGGAGTTGGTGAGACATTGTTCAAGTTTAATGAAAATATGGAGCTAGAGCCTTGGATTGCAGAGAGTTATGAAAACATTGATGACACAACATGGAAGATAGAACTTAAGGATGGTGTTACATTTTCAAACGGCAAAGCTTGTGATGCAGCAGCTGTAAAGGCTTGTATTGAAGATCTTGTAGCCGTTCATGAGAGAGCTGCAAGCGACCTTGATATTGCATCTATTGAGGCAGATGGAAATACACTTACAATAAAAACCAATTCATCTAAGCCAACCCTAATGAACTATCTTTGTGATCCATATGGTTGCATAATTGATGTCGCGGAAGGCAATGATGATGGTATAGTAGTTGGAACAGGACCATTTGTAGCAAAAGAGCTTGTGACAGATGACCATATAAATCTTGTTAAAAATGAAAAGTATTGGAATGGTGATGTGAAGGTTGATGAGGTTCATGTAATTACGATTTCAGATGGTGATACACTTGCTCTTGCCTTACAAAATGGAGATATTGACGCTGCATATGGAATGGCATACTCGTCATACCCTATTTTTGAAAATGATGATTACCAGTTTACATCTACAGCTACTAGCCGAGTATTCTATTGTCAGATGAACTATAATTCGTCAATCATAAGAGATGATGCAGTTAGAAAAGCCTTTGCTATGGGAATAGATAAAGAGAGCTTCGTAAATACGTTATTATCTGGATATGGTTATGTTGGAAATGGTGCATTCCCTGAAAACTTCAGCTTCGGTGGTCAGAATGTAAAGACTGAAGAGTATAATCCGGCTGGAGCAAAGAAGGTTCTTGAGGATGCAGGTTGGGTAGATTCTGATGGAGATGGAATCAGAGAAAAAGATGGAAAGACACTTACAATAAAATGGGTTAGCTATCCATCACGTCAAGAGCTTCCTCTTCTTGCAGAAAGTGCACAGGCAAGTCTTAAGGATATAGGTTTTGATGTTCAGCTAAACATTACAGCAGACCATGGAACAATTGTAGCAGAGAAAGATGGTTGGGATGTATACGCGGCTGCCTTTGTTACTTGTGGAATCGGCGATCCAATGTATTTCTTTACAACACATTGTCTAGACGATTCTTCAAAGAATCGTGGTGGATATCATAGCGATGAAATTCAGTCTTTAGCAGAAAAGATGAATACTACTTTTGAACAAAAAGAAAGAGAGAATATTGCTATTGAAATGCAGCAGCAGATTCTAGATGACAACGCATTTGTATTTTGTTCATTCTTAAAGATGAGCATGATTAGCAAGTCTAACGTAAAGGGCTTAAAGTCATGGCCATCAGATTATTATGAGCTTACAGCAGATTTGGATATAGAATAGAGGATTTTGATGTCTCCAATTTTATCTTTTAATAATTTAGAAGTTTCATACGGGGATGAAGCAGTTGTTAGAAACGTAAGCTTCGAATTAAACCAAGGGGAGATTCTTGGAATAGTAGGTGAATCAGGCAGCGGGAAAAGTACATTGATAAAAGCTGCCATGGGCCTACTCTCAAAGGGGGGAAGAGTCACTTCAGGCGATATTATCTATGAACAAAACAGCCTTTTGACCATGTCAGAAAAAAGCTTACGAAGACTAAGAGGCAAGGAAATTGGGATGATTTCTCAGAATGCCAGTACTACTTTTTGCCCAATAAGAACTGTGGGAAATCAGATATTTGAAACTCTTAGGGCTCACGGTAAAATCAGTATAAAGGATGCGAGAATAAAATCATTGGAGATTTTTGACAAGCTGAATTTTATGAATCCGGATAAGGTATGGGATAGCTATCCATTTCAACTATCCGGTGGAATGAATCAGCGTGTTGCAGTTGCCCTTGCTATGCTGTTGGAACCTAAAGTTATTTTAGCTGATGAAGCCACTTCTGCACTTGATAATATTTCACGTAATCAGGTGATAATGGAACTTGTACGGCTATATGATATGGGCACTTCAGTAATATTTGTCACACATGATATTGATATTGTTGATTCTATATGTGATAAGGTACTAGTGCTAAAGAACGGGGAAGTAAAGGAATATGGACCATCTAAGAGGGTGCTTTCCGCTCCTCAGAGTGATTATACTAAGCACTTGATTAATTGTACTAGACAATTGAGAGGGGCTGGTTATGGTTTGATACAGGAAAATAAGGTATAATTTGCGCTATGGACATATATTTAGAGAATAAAGCCTATTGGCAAGGTAGAGCCCAAGGCTATTCAGAGGTTAACAAAGAAGAACTAGCAGGCGTCCAACGAAAAAATTGGACGTCTTTTTTAAATTCACAAATTATAAAGCAATTTCCAGGTAGGCAGTTAAATACGCTGCGTATTTTGGATGTAGGTGCTGGTCCAGGTTTCATATCTATTATCTTGGCGGAGGCTGGATATCAGGTTACTGCAATAGATTTTTCTGAAGAAATGATAAAAGAGGCAAAGAAAAATGCTGGCGTTCTTTCATCAAAAGTTACTTATGTTCAGGGGGATGCAATGGAGCTTCCATTTGACAATGATAGCTTTGATGTAGTATTTTCTAGAAACTTAACATGGAATATTCCGTTTCCTGAAAAGGCGTATCGGGAATGGGTTCGAGTTTTGAAAAAGAATGGTCTTATGCTTGTGTTTGATGCCAATTGGTATTCACATTTGGTTGATGATAACAAGTTTGCATTATATCAAAAGGATAGAGAAAATGTTGCAGCTCATGGTCTTGAAGATTATAACATTGGTGAGAACTTTGATAAGATGGACGCTATTGCAGCAAAAATGCCCGCTACAAGCCTTATAAGGCCTGAATGGGATAAAGATTATCTGGAATCAATTGAAGCCGGATTTGTGGAAATAAGAGAGGATATAGGAAGCATTTTATATTCTGAAAAGGAAAAGATAAATTATAGAGCAACGCCTTTATTTATGGTGAAACTTATCAAAAAATAGATAGGATAATAGATACTAATGGGTGAATTACATTTTATAGCATTTGAAGACGAGGCAGACAACATAAAGGAAAAAGTGGAAAGCTACTGGACTAAGAGGGCAGAAAGCTTTTTCGAGCTTAGGCACGATGAAATCGAAAGTGAGATGTCAACTCGCTGGGTTGGGGAAATAAAGAAACTTCTACCAAATAAAAGTAGACTTAATATATTGGATGTTGGTTGTGGAACAGGATATTTTGAAGTGCTTCTTGGAAGAGAAGGGCACAATGTTACCGGCATTGACTTGACTCCAGAAATGATAAAACGTGCAAATGAGATGATTGGTATATATAAGCTGGATTCCCAAAAGGTAAAATGTCAAGTTGGAGACGCGGAGAATCTTGATTTTCCAGAGGAAACTTTTGATGTGGTTATTACAAGAAATCTAACATGGACATTGCCACATCCAATTGAAGCATATCAGGAATGGTATCGTGTTTTAAAAAAGGGAGGCCTTCTTATTAATTTTGATGCAGAATATGCAAAAGGAGCGCATAATCTTAAAAGTCCAGAAAATATTGCTCACAGTAAAATAGATGATGCATTAAAGGATGAATGTCATGATATTTATCATATGTTAACTATCAGTTCACTTAATAGACCATATTGGGATAAATGTGTATTATGCCGCATTGGGTACAAAAACGTAATTTCTGATTTAAGTTTCGGAGAGCGCATTTTTGTAGAAAAAGATGAGTTTTATATACCAGATAGAATGTTTTGTGTATTAGCATACAGGCAGTAAAAACAAAGGGATTGACCGACAATATTCCTCAAGTGTGTAAGAGGTTAGGGGTCACTAATTAAAAGTACATTAAAAATACAATATTTGTGAAAAAAATGTGAAAAAAGTTCTTGCTAAACTAATTCTCAAGTGTTATATTATCTAACGTACTAGCGAAAAGCTAATACCAAATTTTTCATAACTCAGCGACCAAGGGCAACTTTGGTCGCACTCCCCGAACTTTCACCGACGCAGATGCGTCGGTTTTTTTTATTTAAATCATGAATAAATATACATTTTTGTTGATTTATAGAATAAAAAAATAGGCTTCTGTTTCCTTAGAAAAACAAAAGCCTATTTCTTTATATTTTAGTTTTTGCGATTTCTTGTTCAAGCCATGAAATGACTTCGTCTAGTCCTTCGCCAGTTTTTCCACTGACAAAGAAAATTTTAGCATTTGGATTCAGCTTCAAAATTCGTTCAGTAACCTTTTCCTTACTAAAATCAAAATAATCTAATGTATCAATTTTGTTTATAAGAACAACATCGCTAATTTCAAACATTAGAGGATACTTTAATGGTTTATCGTCGCCTTCAGGAACAGAAAGAAGCATAAGATTCTTATTGGCTCCAACATCAAACTCTGCAGGGCAAACTAGGTTACCGATATTTTCAAGAATAAGAAAATCAAGATCTTTTGTGTCATATTCCATCAAAGCTCTGCTTGTCATGTCAGCATCAATGTGACAAAGTCCCATGTTGTGTATTTGGATTGATTCTACTCCTGTTGCATCAGCTACCCGTTGTGCATCTATACTTGTTTCAATATCTACATCCATTTCACCAATTTTATATTTGTCTTTCATTCTGTTGATGATTGCAGAAAGCGTTGTAGTTTTTCCGGAACCAGGACCAGACATAACATTCAAAAAGAAAGTGCCCTGTGATTTCATTTGCTGGCGAATTGCATCAGCTGCAGCATCGTTTTCAGCAAAAACACTTTCTCCAATTTCTATTACCTTTACTTCACTCATTAATATTTAATACTCCTATACTTCGTAATATTAATATAACATTATTCCCTCGAATTAATTATATATAAAAGATTTCAACTTTTCACCTGAAAAAATTAAAGTACAGACACAACTGGAAAGATTTAGATACTTGTGCAATATAACATAAAAATGTCAAAAAACTACATATTATTATGTTAAAAGTGTGGTATATTTGCCGGGGTGTGTTAAAATAGAAGCACAGCGGTTTTTACAAGTATATTTACATCAAGGGAATGAGCATCAGCGGGCTCAGGACACAAAGGAGAATTGGAGATATGGTGGGGACTGTATCTCAAATTTAAGGTATTAAATTATAATGTATTAGGAGGGAGTAATAAATAATGGAAGTATTAGTGACAGCATTGATTTGCTTTCCATTTCTCTGGGCGATTTTGCCTGCCGTGATTCATAATTCAAAACGCAGAGCATTTGCCGTCTATTTAGGTTGCACTATAGTTACAATTCTTTCTGTAGCTACAGCACTCAAGTGGTATCTGGCTGGAGGTCAGGCATTAGATTTTCGTTTGCCATATCAGCATCTCTTTGGAGAAATCTTCATGTGGGGCGATATTTTCTTAATGTTCTTCATCACATATCTTTCATACAAACACAAGAGATTAATAATTTCAGTGCTTACCATTGTTTCTACAGTGGTGCCTACAGTATTGGAAAAATTTGGTCCAAAACTTGGTCTGGCACCAACTATGAGATTCGATTGGTTGACTCTTATTATGGTTTTGATAATAGGAGTGGTGGGTTCGCTGATTGGTATATACGCTGTTGGATATATGCATGGATTTCATATCCATCATCACAAAGAGGTAAAGGATAGAAGAAGCTTTTTCCTTTCTATGATATTTGTGTTCTTTGGCGCAATGTTTGGATTGGTTACTTCTGCAAATCTTTTGGGGCTGTACTTTTTCTGGGAGGTAACGTCAGTCACTTCATTTTTGTTAATTGGATATACAAGAACTGACGAGGCTATAAATAATTCATTTAAAGCTTTATGGATGAACCTTTTAGGTGGCTGTGGATTGACAGTGGCTATTTCTGTTGGAATAATATATTTCCACACTGCAAATCTCTATGATATGATTTCCGCTGCTGAGTTGAATCCTAATGATATGCTTTGCCTACTTCCTATTTCTATGTTGGCATTTGCCGCGTTGACAAAGTCGGCGCAGTTCCCATTCTCTGGATGGTTATTAGGTGCAATGGTTGCTCCAACACCATCATCCGCCCTATTGCATAGTGCTACAATGGTAAAAGCAGGTGTTTATATGCTTATAAGAATTTCTACAGCAATGGCAGACAACTATGTGGGAAACATGGTTGCATTGATTGGAGGATTTACTTTTTTTGCTGCATCATGTTTTGCTATTACAGTTTCCGATGGAAAGAAAGTATTGGCATATTCAACCATATCAAATCTTGGACTTATTGTGGCCTGTACAGGTTGTGGCTATGAAGAAACAATTTGGGCAGCTGTATTCCTTGTAATCTTCCATGCAGTTTCAAAATCTATGTTATTTCAGTGCGTCGGTGCAATAGAAACAACAATTGGAAGTAGAGATGTGGAAGAGATGCAGGGATTAATGAGTATTTTCCCAAAGCTTGCATTTATCTTAATGGTTGGAATAGCAGGAATGTTTTTGGCTCCATTTGGAATGCTGATTTCAAAGTGGGCTGCTTTAAAGGCCTTTATTGATACAAGTTCAGTTTATGTATCCACATTGATGGTTTTGTTTATATGTTTCGGTTCGGCAACAACAATGTTCTATTGGACAAAGTGGATGTCGAAAATACTTGGAGCATCAAAGCGAGAAAAATCCAGAGATCTCACAAAAAAGAATGAGTATATTTCTATGTTTTTTCATGCTTTTATGATGATCGCATTAATACTTGGGTTCCCATGGCTTTCAGAGAATGTGCTGAAACCACTATCTGATGAAATGTTTGGGGATGTAAAACAAGTTATTTCATATGAAAACATGGTGATTATGATTGTGCTGTTATGTGGCGTATTTATAATTCCTTTCGTTAATTATATTTTGACAAAGGGGCAAAAAGTAAAGCAGGTTATTACTTACATGGGTGGTGTGAATGCTGGAGATAATTTTAATTTTATTTCCTCAACGGGTGACCCAAAGGAACTGGAGATTTCAAACTTTTACATGGAGGAGTTGCTTGGAGAAAAGAAATTGTTCACACCGGCGATTCTTATATCTTCATTTATAATCATTGTTTACTTGATTATCGTTGTGGGAGGTGCATTACAATGACAATTTCAGAAAGAATCATATTCGCACTTCTCTATATTGTTTTAGCCCCATTTATAATTGGATTGTTGGACGGGTTTGACAGAAAGATATCTGCAAGAATGCAGGGCCGTCGAGGACCTTCGGTTTTGCAGCCATTCTTTGATTTGAAGAAGCTTTTTGAAAAAGAATTTTTAACGGCAAATAAGATGCAGTTATTTTTGATACGCTCTTATCTTTGTTTTATTGTTTTATCGGGGATCATATTTTTTGGAGGATTTGATCTTCTGCTAGTAATTTTTTCCCTTTCCACAGCGGCAATGTTTTTGATATTGGCTTCCACAGCAACACATTCTCCATTTGCTTCACAAGGTACATCTAGAGAATTGGTGCAGATTATGGCATGTGAACCGATGGAACTACTTGTAGCTGTTGGATTTTATCTTGCTACAAGCACCTTTACTGTTTCGGATATTGTGTCAAAGAGTACCGTTGCAAATATAAGATATTTGCCAGGTTTTTTTGTAGGATTTGTATTCATCCTTACAATTAAATTTAGAAAGTCACCATTTGATATTTCCACCAGCCACCATGCTCACCAGGAGGTAATAAAGGGTGTTACTTCAGAAATGGTAGGTAAGGAATATGCTATGGTTACAATTGCAGAGTGGTATGAAAATGCAATCCTTCTGGGAATAGTTGGTTTGTTTTTTGTAAGCAATAACATTCTCACAGTGCTTGGAGGAATAATTGCAATACTTGCAATTTGGTTTTTGGAAATTCTTATTGATAATACTTCTGCCAGAGTAAAATGGCAGCTTATGCTCAAGCTTGCCTGGGGCGTGACAATTGTTGCTGCAGGTATGAATCTATTTTTACTTGAGATAATTAGGGGGTAGAATATGGCAAAAATACATAAATCACCATGGCTGATTCATTATGATGGCAGTAGTTGCAATGGCTGTGATATAGAAGTTTTGGCATGCACTACACCGGTATATGATGTGGAACGTTTTGGAATAATCAATACTGGAAATCCTATGCATGCAGATATTTTCCTGATTACAGGTGGAATTAATTCTCAAAATGAATCAGTGGTAAAACAAATTTATGAGCAAATGCCTCAGCCAAAGGTTGTAATTGCAGTTGGAACATGTGCCTGTACAGGTGGAATATTTAAAGAATGCTACAACATAAAGGGCGGAGCAGATACTGTGATCCCTGTAGATATATATGTTCCTGGCTGTGCTGCCAGACCTGAATCTATTATTGATGGTGTGGTCAAAGGAATTGGGTTGTTTAAAGAAAAGGCAGCTGCACTTTCTGCAGAGAAAAAAGCTCTGTGAAAGGTTTAGGAGGAAGATTATTGTTATGCAAGAATTAAAGAAGGACTTATATTTAATAGAAAAAGCAGAGCTTTTGAATATTATCATGGAAAAGAAAAATGCATTGTGGAGACTTTGCCAGATATGCTGTTCTTATCCAAAGCTAGAGGATCATTTTGAAGTTACATATTCATTTGCAAATGGACAGGATTTGTCAAACTACAGACTTATAGCACAACGCGATGAGGAAGTACCATCAATTTCTCGTGTTTATAAATCTGCCATATATTATGAAAATGAAATGCATGAGCTTTGGGGGCTTAAAGTTGAAAATATTAAGCAGGATTTCCATGATAAGCTTTATCGCATAGATGTAGAAACACCATTCCTTGTAAAGGAGGAGCAGAAAGATGGGGAATAGAAGTGTAGTACCATTTGGCCCACAGCACCCAGTTTTGCCTGAGCCAATACATCTTGATCTGGTATTGGAGGATGAGAAGGTGCTGGCGGCTATTCCTTCAATTGGATTTATACATAGGGGGCTTGAAAGCCTTACAAATAAAAAAGACTTCAACGAGATGGTGTATGTTGCAGAACGTATATGCGGTATTTGTTCTTTTATGCACGGGATGTCATATTGCATGGCGCTAGAAGATATTATGAATATTGAAGTTCCTCGTAGAGCAGATTATTTGCGGACAATCTGGGGGGAAATGAGTCGTTTACATAGCCATCTATTGTGGCTTGGACTGTTGGCTGATGGATTTGGATTTGAAGCATTGTTTATGCATTCATGGAGATTGAGGGAAAAAATATTAGATATGTTTGAGGTGTCCACTGGTGGACGAGTAATTTTTTCTGTAAACACAATAGGTGGAGTGCTGAAGGATATGCCTGCAGATATGCTTAATGATTTTGTCCGTCAGCTTGATGAAATGGAAAAGGAAATCAGGGAGACTACAGCTATCTTCTTAGATGATTACACAGTCAAAAGTAGACTGGTAGATGTTGGAATTATCACTGGAGAGGATGCAATCAGACGTGGCGCTGTTGGGCCAATGATGCGAGCTTCAGGAATAAATGTTGATATGAGAAAAAATGGTTATGGTGCCTATAACGATATTGACTTTGAAGTAATCACTTCAAATAAATGTGATTCTTATGCACGATGTGAAGTTCGTATTGGAGAAATATTCCAATCAATTGATATTATTAGGCAGTGTGTTGCAAAGATACCTGATACAGAAATAAATACCAAGGTGACAGGAATGCCAAATGGTGAATCTATAATCCGAGTTGAACAGCCTCGCGGCGAGGCCTTTTATCATGTTAGGGCAAATGGAACAAAATTCCTTGATAGATTTAGAGTTCGAACACCTACCTTTGCTAATATTCCAGCCTTGACCCAAACTTTGCAAGGTTGTCAGTATGGTGATGTACCTCTTTTGGTTCTAACTATAGATCCATGTATCAGTTGTACAGAGCGATAATTATAGGAGAATATTATGGGACAGTTTTTACCTTTTACAAAACAGGCACTTAAAAATCTTTTTTCGAAACCTGCTACAACTCAATATCCATTTGTGGAACGTGTGTATCCAGAACGAACAAGAGGGCATGTTGATATAAAAAATGACGATTGCATTTTATGTGGAATGTGTATGAGAAGCTGCCCTCCTGGTGCAATAAAGGTTGATAGGGCAGGAAAGAGTTGGTCTATTAATCGATTTGACTGTATACAGTGTGGCTATTGTGTTGAAAAGTGTCCAAAGAAATGTTTAAGTATCACAGCAGGCTATCAGGAGCCTGGTCCAGAAAAATTTTCATATAAGGTGGAAGTGCCGTATGAACCACCAAAGCCTGCGGCAAAACCGGCTAATATTGCGGCGGCTACAAAAGAAGGATGAATTTGTAAATGATAATACGTAAATACGTAGTAAAAGGGCTGGTCCAAGGAATTGGATACCGCCCTTTTGTTGCGAAAATAGCAGATGAATTAAATATAACGGGATGGGTAAGAAACACTGGTGGAATTGTGACAGTATTAGCCTGTGGAGTTGAATCAGACATAGAGGAATTCTATCACAGGTTGACAGAAGATATTCCTGCTGGTGGATTTGTAAGCTCTATTGAATCCATAGATGTAAATGTAACAGAGCACAAAGGTCAGCAAATTGTAAGTGCATACAATGATTTTAAAATTATTGAATCAAATCAGGATATATCAGAAAATCTTCCATTTATACCTGCAGATATTGCAACCTGTGAATTTTGTAAGCGGGAACTTTTAGATGTAACTAATCGTAGATACATGCATCCATTTATTAGCTGTACAATATGTGGCCCAAGGTACTCGATCCTTGAAAAACTTCCATATGATCGTGATACCATCACTATGGCTGAATTTGATATGTGTCCAAAGTGCAGGGGAGAATATTTTGGAAAAATTGACACACGTAGGCATGCTCAAACTATTGCCTGCAAGGAGTGTGGGCCTAGTCTGACATTTTTGGAAATAAAACACAAAATTACTGACAATGTTACGGTATGTGGAAAAGTTGATAAGTCTGTGGATATATATAACGAAAACGATTTAGATGCAGAAATATCAAGGGCTTGTCAGTTGATAAAAGCTGGGGGAATACTGGCAGTAAAGGATATTGGTGGATATCACCTGGTTTGCAATCCATTTGATGATAAGGCTGTTAGAGCACTTAGAATTTTGAAGAAAAGGGAAGAAAAACCTTTTGCTGTAATGTTTGAAGACTTGCAGCAGATAAAGGATTATTGTCAGGTAAATCAAAAGGAAGAAATATTATTGGAATCTCCTGCAAGGCCTATAGTGCTTTTAAAAAGTTTAGGTGTCAAAAAGCTATCAGCCAATGTTTGTCTTAATAGTCATGATATAGGAGCAATGCTTCCTTGTAATCCAGTGCAAATACTTCTTGTTAAAGAATGTGGACCTCTCATAATGACTAGCGGAAATGCTAGTGGAGAGGTTTTAGAAATCCATAATGAAAAAATGGTGTCTTGGCTTAAAAAAAGAAGTATGGATGATAATCTTAAAGATATACCAATTGGAATCCTGAGTCATAATAGAAAAATAATGCGCCCAGAAGATGATTCTGTTATGAAAATAGTCAAGGGAAGACAACAATTTGTCAGGCGTGGACGAGGTCATGTGCCTAACCCTATTCAAACAGATATTAAAGGAGAAATTCTTGCAGCAGGAGGAGATTTAAAATCTAGTTTTTGTTATGTAAAAGATGGTATGGCCTTTGTTAGTCAGTACTTAGGGGATATGGAAAGTGTCAGTTGCCAACAGTTTTATAAAACAGAGGTAAAGGCCATGGCGAAAATTTTTGGATTTTCGCCAGAATGTCTTGCAGCAGATTTACATCCTGGATATTTCAGCAAGAAAAATGCCACTGAAATGTCAGTAAACTATAAGCTTCCTATTAGTTATCATCAGCATCATAAGGCTCATGTGGCAGCAGTAATAGCAGAACATATGCTGAAGGGGCCTGTACTTGGATTTGCTTTTGATGGTACAGGATTTGGAGAGGATGGTGCTATATGGGGGAGTGAAGCCTTTATCATTAATGAATCAGGTCAGTTTAATCGTGTAGCTCACATCAAACCTGTAAAGCTAATAGGAGGAAATGAGGGGGCAAAGAACTGCGATACTATTCTCAGTGGCTTTTTATATAGCGCAGGTCTTGAAGATCTAGATGAAAACCCAAATGCACCTATTTTGCAAAGGGCGTTAATTAATAATATTAATACAGTTACATCCACCTCAATGGGGCGGTTGTTTGATGCGGTTGCGGCGCTTCTTGATATATGTCATATCAATTCTTATGAAGGGCAGGCTCCAGTGTGCCTTGAAAATGTGGCAGCGACAGTTGCCGGTGATGGGTATAAATTGGATTTAGGAATAGATGGGGATACAGGGCCTTTGCTAAAAGAAATCTATGATGCAAAAAAACAAGGCATAGCAGTGGCTGAAATTGCAAAGGGATTTATACTGGCTGTAGGAAAATACATAGAAAGAATTGCAGTAGCAAATCAAATAAAGCAGGTGGTTGTCTCGGGAGGAACTTTCCTCAACAGGATACTTTTGGAATGTGTGATTGAACTTTTGGAAGCAGATGGATTTCAGATTTATATCTCGGAACAGCTTCCGCCAGGAGATGGAAGTATATGTCTTGGACAGGCGTTTTTAGCTCAGTTTGAAAATTGAATCAGATTAATTTCTTGTGGTTTTTGTGAATTCTTTTACAGATAATTGACATAATTTTCAGACAATTTTATAATTATTATAACTAAAATTACGTTAATTATGTCTTCTGGAAAATGGAGTTTTGGGCATTTTTCCAGGTATGTTATGTTGGGGGAAATTACTTTGGAGTCTATAAATATTCCACAAGGACAAAAACTTATAAATGAAGGTGAACCGGTCAATAGCATGTATGTTGTTGTCACTGGTTCGATTGAGCAAATATGGAAAAATCAGCATCTTATTTTGGGGCCAGGTACAATAGCGGGGTTATCTGATTCTCTTAATCATGAATACGAGGCTGATTATGTGGTGGCCGAGGATGCCATGGTAATCAAGTGTCCGTATAAGGGGATAGGGGACTTTGGAGGAATATTTGAAGCGCAGCCAGTATATATTTTTGGCTTTTCAAAGGGTGCCTTCAGACAGTGTCGTGATGTATTTAAAATCTATGATGATTATAAGAAAAAGGTGGAGGATTTTCTTAATTATTGTAGAGGAATCAATAATGAATATAAAAAACAATGTCGTGCTATTGGGGCTGAAATACAGGAAAATATCATGCTTGAGGAATTGGAATCATTGGAACTTAAGAATGAGATTTTGCCTTGGGAGCATGATTATATAGATAGCTTGAATTCAGTTGACAACAAGGAAATTGAAAACATATATGGTTCAAAAACAGAGATAGCTACAGGCGTAATAGGAATTAGTTGTGGCTATATGAAGCGAGCAATTGAATGTATTGAAACCATGGAATTTTACTTGGCGGAATTTACTCCAATTCTTCTTTCCACTGATAAAGCGGATATGTTTGCTCAAATCTATAACCTTCGTATTTATGCAGCACAAAGGGGCGCAGACCAAAATAATATTATAAAGCTCATGAAGATGCTCTATAAGTTTCTATCACAATCAGGATTGTACGACAAAAAGCTTTTGATGGAACGTTGGAAAGAGTACGATTCTCATGATTTTGCTGCCACGGCAGCATCATTTGATGAAGCGAAGATGCAGAAACAGGCAGAATTTACTCAGACTTTTGAGCATATATGTGAGTTCGCTGAAATAGATGAGGAAAAGACTGCTGAATACAGAGAACAGCTTGATGCTTATCTTGCACTAGATGACAGGGAAGGTAAGGATGATGAAGAACGCAAGGCTCGTAAGAAAGCTGTAGATCTCTTCTACGACATATATATGAAAACATTTTTCAGAGCGTTGGAATTTGAAGCCTACGGCGGTGAGCTGGATACAATTATCAGAATGTATCTGAATTTTGGATATATAGATTACAATGCGGTTGGGGAAGAATTGACAAATGAGCTGGCGGATTTGGTGGATAGATTAGATACACTCTGCCATTCAGAGCATTTGTTTACAATTTACACCTGGCTTAGGGCAGTTTATTCGGGGGAAAGAGAACCAAGCAGAAACGAGTTGGACCTTGATTATCGTGGCTTTGTTTTGGAAGAACGCAAAAATGGAAATATCGCAGAAGCGGATATGGCTGAATGGATGAATGACCAGGAACAAAAGGTTAAATTTGAGATCACAAATTTCTTTGTTTCAGCCAACCGAACAACATCTGGAAAGATGACATCATTTTGCCCAGTTCTTACAAAAGAAGATTTTGGATCAGAACCAATGCGTATGCTTCTTACAAACGCAAAGCTGATGGAAGCTATGGAAAAAATCGAGTCTGTAGATTATCAGATATTCCTTAGAGAAGCATATTTTACGGATATGGAGGCAAATGTAAAGAGTGAAGCATACCCAAAGAGGGTGCAGCCTGATATTATCCTTCTACCAAATTGCGGTATGCGCGCTATGATGTGGCAGGAGTGCGGCGGTATAAAAGTTGATTCGCCAGGCAGATTCGTATTTCCGATGTTCACATTTGATGATTTGGACAAGCTTATGATTTACTGCTGTGGAGCTTTCCGTTGGGAGATTTGCCGCAAGGAACAGGGCCCAAGATGGAATGATATTGGAAGTGAGTGTCTCACTTCTGATTTCTATGATTATTTTACCTTCTACAGAAAAAACAAGGAGCTTTCCGCTGAGAATAAAGAGAAAGTTAAAACTTTGCTTAAATCATCGAGAAATAATATGCGTGAAGCTTTCACAAAGCAGTACACTATATGGATAAATTTTGAAGCACAGGGAAGTATTCGCTTGAATAAGCCAGAGCGAAATATACTAAACAAACATTGTACTTTCGCAAAAGCCTACCGTTCAAAGGTCGCAAACCATCCAATGTACGAACAGGTTATTTCTCGTCATGAAATAAAATGTAGTCAGGCACTTAATCATCTAAAAACGATGATGGATAAAGTTGAGAAGGCTGGCGGAGTTGTTCCGGAAGAAGTTATACAGGGAATGGAATATTTGAAGATGTAAAATTTTCTGCTAATATGCTACACTATTACCATCTTTTGATTTCTGATATGTTAACAATAGCTTGAAGAAATCGCGAAATAATATAGGAGAAGTAAATCATGGATGGCAAAAAAATAGAGCAGGAAATTCTGGAGATTACTGAAGAACTTATTAAAGACTACAAATCGGACAGAGCGATAGACAAGATGGATACATTTCATCAGCCAAATAAGGACAGCATCATCGATATCACAATGAAGCTGCTTAGAATTGTTTATCCTGGGTATTATCGTGACCATGTCTACAAGGTATACAATGTTGAGACCAATCTAAACACTCTTATGGAGGATGTAGTTTATAATCTCAACAAACAGATTGCTTTGATACTTTGCTACAGCGCAGATTATTGCAATTGCTGTGATGATGATTGTGCTGCCAAGGCTGAGGAGCTTTCGCTAGCATTTTTGAAGAGAATTCCACATGTGAGAGCACTTCTTGATACAGATTTGGCTGCAGCCTACGATGGAGATCCTGCCGCTACAAGTATTGATGAAATAATCTTTGCATATCCTGGTATTCATGCAATCACAATATATCGCCTGGCACACGAGCTTTATCTTTTAGGAGTGCCTATTATTCCTCGTATTATGACTGAGTATGCGCACTCAAACACAGGAATCGATATTCATCCAGGGGCAACTATCGGCGAATATTTCTTCATTGATCATGGTACAGGTATTGTAATTGGTGAGACAACACTCATTGGAAAAAATGTAAAGGTATATCAGGGTGTTACTCTTGGTGCCCTTTCTACAAGAGGCGGACAAAATCTTCGTGGCGTTCGTCGTCATCCTACAATCGAGGATAATGTTACAATTTATTCTAATGCATCAATCCTTGGTGGAGATACGGTTATTGGACATGATTCTATTATTGGAGGTTCTACCTTCATCACAGAGTCTGTGCCACCAGAGTCTCGTATTTATTATGATGTGAAATAAGCTGTTAGCTTACTTCAATGTTTTTCACAATGAAGTCGGTGCATCGTTTTAGTTTAAGATTTAGACTGCCGCATTTTGGGCAATGGTCTTTAAACTCGTGTCTAGAAAAAACATTTTGGCAATCTAAACAATGTACAGTGGATTCTTTGATTTGTGCATCCACTTTCACCCCTTCAAGTATAGAGCCTTCACCGATGACCTGAAGGTATTCTTCAATGATTTCAGGGACGTAATCACATTGATCGCCCATCAATAAATGGATTTTTTCAACACGGCTGACGCTTGCTGCGTCGGCCTGTTTTTTTACAAGATTAAAAACATATTCTGTCACTGCAAGTTCGTGCATTTTACCCTCCCAAAACTACCTAAATGTAGTATAGTAATACTATTGAAGTATTATATCAGAGATTAGGGGAATTATGTAATGTGTGTAGCAATACCAGGTCTTGTGAAAAAAATTAAAGATGGCAAGGTTACGGTAGATTTCAATGGGAATGAAGTGGAAGCTTATGCCGGACTTGTAAACATAAAAGAGGGGGATTATGCTTTGGTCCATGCAGGTTGTGTTATTCAGACATTGAAAAAGACTGAGGCTGAAGAAATTATTGAGCTAATGGGAGGTCTTGAAGCTTGACGCAAATACCAGAGCTCGTAGATTATCTGAAAAATTATGACGGTCCCGCTATAAGATTAATGGAAGTTTGTGGAAGTCATACACATGCTATTGCAAAGCATGGCATTAGAAATCTTCTTTCGGACAAGATTGAGCTTTTGTCTGGCCCTGGTTGTCCTGTATGTGTCACCCCTACATCATATATAGATAGGTTAATAGAGCTGAGCTTCCAAGAAAATACTACTGTTGTTACCTTTGGGGATTTGCTTAGAGTACCTGGGGCAAAAGAAAGCTTAAACACTGCAAAGGGGCGAGGCGGATCCGTGGAAATGGTTTATTCACCTATGGATGTGTTGAAGCTTGCAGCAGATAATAAATATCGTATATACGTATTTGCGGCAGTCGGATTTGAAACAACTGCTCCAGTGTATACATTGCTTTTGGACCAGGCTATTTTGCAGGGACTTGATAACATAAAGCTTCTTACAGCCATTAAAACCATGCCTGGTGCTATTTCCTATTTATGTGACAATGGCGCAAAAATAAGTGGATTTATTGCCCCTGGCCATGTTAGCGCAGTTACAGGTTCCAATTATTTTAATAATCTTGCAGCTAAATATCAGATTCCATTTGCTGTTTCTGGATTTGGAGCAAAGGAGCTAATTGTAGCGATTTATGGGCTTATACAAATGGTCTTGGCAGGGGACAATAGTGTTAAAAACTTCTACACTTCTGTGGTTGAACAGGAAAACAATCCAATAATAGAGGGCAAGCTAAATAAATACTTTGAAAAGGCAGATGTTACCTGGAGAGGTATGGGGCTGATACCAGAGTCAGGATTACTGCTCAGGCAAGAATATAAACAGTTTGATGCTGGAAGTAGAGGTCTTGATGTTGATAACAAGATGAATAATGCCTGCCGATGTGGAGAAATATTAATGGCTAAAGTAAAACCTGTGGAATGTCCTTTATTTGGGAAGATCTGTAAGCCATCATCACCTCAGGGAGCTTGCATGGTTTCCGAGGAAGGGAGTTGCTTTAACTATTATCTCAGTCAGAATTAATAATAAAGGGGTGTTTTTGAAAAATGGAAAAGATTATTATGGAGCACGGCTCAGGTGGCCGAGCAACAGGTGACCTTATAAGAGAAATATTTGAAGCTCAGTTTGATAATGATATTTTATCGGAAATGGAAGACGCTGCAGTAGTGCCTGGGGATGTACAAATTGCTATGACTACCGACAGCTTTGTAGTCACACCGCTTCAATTTCCGGGCGGAGATATTGGCCGCCTTTGTATTTGTGGTACGGTTAACGATCTTTGCATGCGTGGAGCAATACCTAAATATATTACCTGTGGGTTTATTCTTGAAGAGGGGGCAGATATTGAAACTCTTAGACAAGTAGTAAAGTCTATGGCAGATACTGCAAGGGAAGCTGGAGTGCAAATCGTAGCAGGAGATACAAAGGTTGTTGATGGTAATGGAGGAATTTATATCAACACCTCAGGCGTGGGATTTGTGCCCAAAAATATAGATATTAAATCCAAAAATGCAAAGCCTGGTGATGTCATTATTGTGTCAGGAAATATAGGGGATCATCATGCTGCAATCTTAAGCCAGAGAATGAGCATAAATAACACAATAATAAGTGACAATGCTCCTTTGCAGCAGATGGTTTCGTCACTTATTAGTGCCAATATTCCAGTTCATGTTCTACGTGATGTTACACGAGGTGGTCTAGCCACTGTATTAAAGGAATTGTCCGTAGCATCCCAACTTTGCTTCAACATCTACGAGGAGAAAATTCCGGTGGATCTACAAGTAGAATCTTTCTGCGGCTTGCTTGGCTTAGACCCTCTATACATGGGCAATGAAGGAAAGCTTGTTGCAATTGTTCCACAGGAATATGCAAGTCAGGCACTAAACATCATCAAAACCAGTAAATATGGCGATAAAGCCAATATCATAGGGGAAGTATGTGCTCCCGACAATGTTTCAAATGCTGGTGCCCTTATCCTAAATACCGAAATCGGAGGACAACGTTACCTTGACATCCTTCAAGGCGAAGGACTTCCAAGAATCTGCTAGGCTGTGAATAGCAAGAATTTACAAATAGTTAACAGAAGTTTCATAATTCTAGCACTAGTACATGTGTTATAATATATCTACACTTCCAAATTGATTTGTTTGATAAGAGGAGGATGGACCGTGGGGAAGACAGTTCTTATAGTTGATGACTCAAAGTTTATGCGAGCTGTAGTCAGAAACGAGGTAGAAAGAAACGGCTGTACTGTGGTTGGTGAAGCAGATTGCAGTGAAGGTGCTGTTGAAAAATATAAGGAGCTAAAGCCTGATATAGTAACAATGGATATTACCATGACGGTGGATGGTCACACTGTTGGTCGAAGCTCTAATGGTATTGATGCCATCAAGCAAATTAAGGAGTATGATCCAAATGCGAAGATTTTGGTGGTCAGTGCTATGGGACAAAAGTGTTACGTTATCGAGGCAATCGAAGCTGGGGCTAAAGATTTTGTTATCAAGCCATTTGATGAGGTTAGATTTGCAGAGGCGTTAGCCCATTTCAAATAACTAAAAAATTCTTAAGGACTACATAATTGTAGTCCTTTTTATTTACACACTGTCTAGGGAGTGTGTATAATATGAGTAGTTATTTATTGTTTTGAATTGTGTGCAATGGAAACTACCTAGAATATATGGCATAAGACACAAGTGAGGACTTTTTTAAAGTGAAAAAGAAAAAGACCGAGCTTTCGGTCTTTTTGAGGGGAGTATAAATAATTAATAAGGGCGTGAAAACGGAAACTTCGTCTTCACGCTTAGGATTATAATATAGATAGATTCCCATTGCAAGAAAAATGTTTCAGAATTTTGACATAAATTTTCAGATAGTAGTTAGGTAATTAAATTTGACGTTATCTGGTATAAGGAATAAGATATTTTTATTGAGTTATTATAAATAGAAAGAGAAAAATATGCCAAAGATTTTTACAATTAGCTGCCCATGTCATTTTGGACTTGAGGCACCATTAAAACGAGAAATTTACGATATGGGGTATGACATAACAGAGGTTACAGACGGAAGAGTAACCTTCACCGGAGATGCGGAGGCTGTTGTTCGTGCCAATATTCATTTGCGTACAGCAGAACGTGTACTTATCGAAGTTGGACGCTTTCATGCTACAACTTTTGAAGAATTGTTTCAGGGAATAAAAGCACTTCCTTGGGAGGAATATATTCCTGAAAATGGACGTTTCTGGGTTACAAAGGCGACCTCTGTAAAGAGCAAATTATTCTCGCTTACAGATATTCAATCAATTGCTAAAAAGGCAATAGTTGAACGAATGAAGACATATTATGACACACAGTGGTTTAAGGAGGATGGTGCAGATTATCCTGTACGTATCTTCATTTTAAAGGATGATGTTGTTGTTACATTAGATTCAACAGGGACGCCACTTCATAAGAGAGGCTATCGTACATATACCAGCAAGGCTCCTCTATCTGAGACTATGGCAGCTGCGCTTATTCAGCTGACACCATGGCGTTCAGATCGAATTCTGGTAGATCCGTTTTGTGGGTCAGGTACTTTCCTTATCGAGGCTGCCATGATGGCCGCAAATATTGCTCCAGGACTTAATCGAGAGTTCACATCTATGGATTGGACTAATATTATTGACGATCAGCTTTGGAAGGATAGTTTGGATGAGGCAAGGATTGATGTGGACACTTCAGTAGAGTGTGATCTTCAGGGATTTGATATAGATCCTGATATGGTTAAAATCGCTCGCTTAAATGCAAAACAAGCCGGTGTAGATCACATGATTCATTTTCAGGTAAGGGATGTTGGAGCGTTGCGTCATCCTAAAAAGTTTGGATTTATTCTTACAAATCCTCCATATGGTGAGCGACTTGAAGATAAAAAAGATTTGCCTGAGATATATGGAAAGCTTGGAGACTCCTTCAAGTCTTTGGATAGTTGGTCTATGTATGTGATTACCAGCTATGAAAATGCACCAAAAGATATAGGACGAAAAGCAGACAAGAATCGAAAAATTTACAACGGAATGATAAAGACATATTTTTATCAGTTCCTAGGACCAAAACCAAAGAAAAAGGACTAGAAGATGAAATTTTCCAAGAGATTTGTGGTGTTTATGCTTATTATAGCAGTCACCTTGTTTGGAAAATTGAATAATTGGAACGACAGATATGCTGCTGTCGAAACTTTCAGAGGTGCAACACTAAACGAAGATGTGTTGTATCCTTTGATGTCCAAAAATTTAAACGATGGAAGTAAGCTTAAGGTTTATATTAATGGTGAGCCTTACGTAGAAAGTAATCAGAATACTATGCTGGATGATGGACTTAATCCAGTGGGATCACTTGAGTTTATCAGAACTGTTTTGAATGGCTCTGCTTTTATGCAGGATAACAATAGTGCAGTTGTACAGATTACAAATGATATCTACGAATTTATTGCAGAGAAGAAGGGCGCTACAGAAAATGGTGAAGAAATAAATCTTTCCACCAAACCATCCCTTCATCAAGGCGAGCTCTATGTTGGCCTTGAGGATCTTTGCAAAGTTTTTGGTTATGAGTATAGCTATGACAAGTCTACATATACAGTCAATATTAATATCGAAAAGACTCCTAAGCTTCCTTCATCTTATGACCTTCGTTCAGTTAATCGTGTTAGCTTCATAAGAAATCAGGGATCTACTGCCACATGTTGGGCTTGCGCTTCATTGGAGGCTTTAGAGTCCTCTCTTTTGCCAGCAAAGCAATACAAGTTTTCTGTTGATTCTATGATTCATTCTAATAGCTTCAATTTGGATGAGTCTGCTGGTGGAGAATACACAATGGCCTTGGCATATCTGTTATCATGGCAGGGACCAGTTGAGACTGATGATAGCAAAAATCTTTTTGAAGAGCTTACTGATAAGGATGAAGAAAATACTATTCATCTACAAGAAGCACATTTCTACGATTCGGAAAATTTGGATGATATAAAAAAGGCAGTATATCGATATGGTGGGGTATCTACCTCTATATATGCTAGTGTTTCTACTGCAAATCTTACAGGCTCTAGCAGCTACAATCGAAACACCAATTCATATTGCTATACAGGCAATGCAAAGCCAAATCACGACGTTGTTATTATTGGTTGGGATGATTCGTACCCAGCTGAAAAATTCAGCACCAAGGTAGCTGGGAACGGCGCCTTTATTTGCCAAAATAGCTGGGGAAGTGGTTTTGGTGATGATGGTGTATTCTATATTTCTTACTATGATACAAATATTGGAAATCAGGCTGTATCATACGTGGATGTAGATACAAATGGAAGCTACAATTATATTTATCAAAGTGATTTATGTGGTTGGGTAGGACAGATTGGATATAGCAAGGAATGGGCTTATGGTGCCAATACATTTACTGCAGATGCAGATCAGCAGATTGAAGCAGCAGGGTTCTATGCTCTTGGTAAGGGCACTAGCTATCAGGTATACTTTGTTTCAAATTATGAAAATACCAGCACATTAGCGTCAAAGGAAATTGTTGCTTCCGGAACAGTTGACCAAGCAGGCTATTATACCGTAAAATTTAATTCAGCAAAGACAGTAGCAAAGGGAGAGAATTTTGCAATTGTTGTCTATATAAACACTCCAGATACACTTCGTCCACTTGCAGTTGAATACGCAAGCGATTCAATGACAAAGAATGTTGACATTACTGATGGAAAGGGGTTCATCAGCAATAATGGTCTAGACTGGGAGAACGTAGAGGACGTAGCAAAAGCAAATCTTTGCATAAAAGCCTATGCAAATAATGTTGTGGAAGTATTCAATCCAAAAGACAAAAAATAAGTTTTTAGGTTTGGCTCTTGGATTGGGTAGGATAATGTAATGGAAGAAAAAGTAATGGGGGCCTTTACGGCCATTGTTTTGGCAGTTGTGATTTTAATGAGCTGCCTACTCGTTTATGTGCCTAACATGCACATAATCGCTCTCAAAATTCAAGATGACAGGCTCACTGGCGGTAGAACCTCAGTTATGGAAATGCTTCGAGAATCAGAAGAGGAACTTGAAGGGGATGATGCCAATGCCAGAGAGGCTGTTCTTAAAGGTCATCAAATCAGATTGACACTACCTCAGAATGTTACAAGTAAAGCAGTTTCAATTGACAATTCTTATGTGGATAGAATGATTTCTATCACAATCCAAGGAATTGGCAAAGATTATTTCAGCAATTATCCTATGCGTGGAAATGGTGATAATATCGTGGATATCACTTATGATAGTGAGAATCTTGTGGGTGTTATCGAGTTGGCATTGGATGATGTCAAGGAAGTAAAAATGACCTCTGAAGGGGAATACATTTATTTGGATTTTCTTGATCCTCATGATATCTATGACTATGTTGTGGTAGTAGATGCAGGACATGGAGGAAATGTTCCAGGTGCCAGTAAGCTTGGGGTTAACGAGAAGGACATGGATTTAGAAATAGTGCTTGAATTGAAAAAGCTATTGGATGTAAATAATAAAAATATTGGAGTATACTACACTCGTACAGACGATTCCAATCCATCCTTTGAATCTAGAGTTGGTTTGGCCAATGATTCTGATGCAGATTTATTCTTATCTGTTCACAATAATTCTACAGCTTCAGGCCGCATGAGCTCTATCAGTGGAACCGAGGTAATGTACAAAGGCGGTGACTCATCGGGCGAGTCTAAAAAATTTGCGGAGACTTGCCTTGATAATTTATTGAAAAATCTTGGTTCAAAGTCAAAGGGCACAGTGGTAGGCGACGAGGTATATATAATAAGAACATCAAAAGTTCCAGTTGCTTTGGCAGAGATTGGATTTATGACCAACGTTAATGAACTTGAAAAGCTTCAGGACAAGGATTATCAAAAGAAAACGGCACAGGCTTTATATGATTCTATTTTTGAATATTTAAATTTATAGAAAGAGGTATTATGAAACAGAGTATTATTTTTGCCACCGGCAACTTAAACAAAATGAGGGAAATTAAAGAAATTCTCGGAGAGGATAAATACGATATCAAATCTATGAAGGAAGCAGGAATTGATTGCGATATTGTTGAGGATGGGAAAACTTTTGAGGAGAACTCTCTCATTAAATCCAGAGCCATCGCAAAGCTTTGTCCAAATGCAATAGTTCTTGCAGATGATAGTGGTCTAGAAATCGATGCATTGAATAAGGAACCAGGAATTTACTCTGCCAGATATTTAGGTGAAGACACTACTTATGATGTGAAGAATGCTAACCTGATTGAGAGGCTCGAAGGAGTGGAAAAGCAGGATAGAAGTGCTAGATTCGTATGTGCAGTTTCAGCTGTTTTTCCAGATGGTAAGGAAGCGGTTGTACGTGGTACTATAGAAGGGTATATTGGATGGGAGCCAATGGGAACCAATGGATTTGGTTATGATCCAATTTTCTATCTCTGGGATAAGGATGTTAGTACAGCTAGCATTTCCCCAGAGGAAAAGAATGCTATCAGCCACCGTGGACAGGCTCTTAGAATGATAAAGGAAGAAATAGTTAAGCATGAAAATATTAGTTGTTAGTGATAGTCACGGAATGTCAGAAAATCTTCGTGACGCGATACATATTGAGAATCCAGACATTATTTATCATCTTGGTGATGGACAAGGTGTAGAGGACAATCTTTGGATGATGTCTGAGGCACCTTGTGAATGTGTTTGTGGTAACTGTGACTGGGGCACCAATCTGCCAAGTGAGATTGTTTTGGAGGTTGGAAAACATGTAATACTCCTTACTCATGGGCATTACTATGGTGTTAACTATGGCTATGAAAAAATTTCCGAGGCAGCTCAAGAAAAGGGCTGTGATATTGTTTTATATGGGCACACACATGTCCCAACAATAGATCACTATGATGATTTGATAATAGCAAATCCTGGAAGCATTTCCTTCCCTAGACAAAATTCCAGAGAACACACTTATATGACAATTTTAGTAGATAATAGTGGTGAACTAAAGATGGATTTGCACTCACTAGAGGAATACGATAGGACACATGGAAATTAAAATTGTTATTGAGGACGTAGTTCCTGAACAGGAATATATTTATATGACAGAGCCAGGAGAAAGTATGAGCTTTGTCGAGGTTATGGACCGTTTAGGTCTTAAATTCTATAGACCTTGTGGCGGTATAGGCAAGTGTATGAGCTGCGCCATAAGGTTCGTTTATGGTGCACCTGAAATGACATCTGAAGATGAGAGAGCATTGGATTTCTCTGATATGAGAAATGGATGGCGTGTTGGATGCAAATGCATAATTAGTAAAGATTGCAAGATTCAGGTGCCAAAAAGATTAGTTTCTGAAATTACATCTATTGCTGTATCTGGCATTGAAGATGAACTCCCACTGGACAAAACGAATATTGCTATTGCCGTAGATATAGGTACTACTACTTTGGCTGCTGCAGCTGTTGAGCTTGGAACAGGAAAAATTCTAAGACAACACACATGGACAAATGGACAATTGAAATATGGTTCCGATGTTATGAGCAGGATAAAAGCTGCTATTGAAGGTCACAGAGAAGAATTAAGTGAGCTTGTAATGAAGGATTTGATGCGACTTGGAAATAGAATAATAGGTGAGGATTTCCTGACTCACCGAGTTGTTATTTCTGGCAATACGGTTATGACGCATATGCTGCTGAAGTATCCTTTGGATGGAATGGCTGCTTATCCTTTTGTACCTTATACACTTGATGCTGTACGATTCCGTGAAAAAAATAGAGATATTTTCTTCATGCCATCTATCAGCGCATTTGTTGGTGGAGATATTGTTTCGGGCTTGTACTATATAAAACGTCAGGCGAAACTTACAAAAAAGCAAAAAGATACTTTCTTTTTTGTCGATATGGGTACCAATGCAGAAATTGTTCTATTTGATGGAAATAAATATTGGTGCTCATCTGCATCAGCCGGTCCAGCTTTGGAGGGTGCTTCATTAAGCTGTGGTTCAGCATCTATTGCAGGAGCTATTAATCATATTTCTATTTCAGATAGAAAATGTAAATATACAACTATAGGTGGAGAGAAGCCAATCGGAATATGTGGTTCAGGCGTAATCGATCTAATCCATGAACTGAGACGTAACAAAATAATTGATGAAGGTGGTCTTCTGGTAGAGGAATATGAGGAGACAGGTTTTCCTTTAGCGGAAGATATTGTTGTCTCAGGGGAGGATATACAGCAAGTAATTTTAGCGAAAGCAGCTATTAGAGCTGGTATGCAGATGCTTCTTGAAGCAGCAAATCTTCAGTTTGAAGATATTAATCATTTGTATGTTTCAGGAGGGCTTGGGGCCACAGTAAGTATTTGGGCAGCTGCAGGAATAGGATTATTCCCACCGGAACTTATTCCAAAATTTGAATCTCTGGGGAATACATCATTAATTGGAGATATAGCATATATTCTGGAGCCAGATGAAGAGGCTTTAAAGGAAATCAAGGATAATTCAGAGGTGGTGGTTCTTGCTACTACGGCTAGATTTGAAGAGTTATTCTTAGCTAACCTGAAACTGTGAAAAATATAAGAAATCTTCATGTTTATATACATATGTGGATTACCTGTGTGTTAAAATAACCTTATCTTACAGAAAAAATAGGGGTGTTTTTGCGAAAGGAGTCTATATTATGGCAAAATATGTATGTCCGGTTTGTGGTTATGTTCATGAGGGGGATAATCCTCCAGATGAATGTCCAGTGTGTCATGTTAGTGGAGATAAGTTTAAGAAGGTAGAAGGGGAAATCGCTCTTGCTGCTGAGCACGTGTTTGGTGTTTACGGTGCAACAGTAAAGAATAATCCGGAAATTTCCGATGAGGACAAAAAATTTATCTTCGAACAGCTTAAAGCCAATTTTGAGGGAGAATGCTCTGAGGTTGGTATGTACCTGTGTATGGCTCGTGTTGCCCATAGAGAAGGCTATCCAGAAATTGGACTCTATTGGGAGAAGGCTGCTTTTGAAGAGGCTGAACATGCCGCAAAGTTTGCAGAGCTTCTTGGTTCTGATTTAGAGCAGAACATGACAAACTCTACAGAGAAGAATTTGAAGTGGCGTGTTGATTGTGAATATGGAGCAACAGCTGGCAAAGTAGATCTTGCAACCTGTGCAAAGAAGAATAACCTTGACGCTATTCATGATACAGTCCATGAGATGGCTCGTGACGAAGCACGTCACGGTAAAGCTTTGGAAGGACTCCTGAACAGATATTTCAAGTAAATATTTAAAACTATTAATAATGCCCGGATTATCTGGGCATTATTTTTTTGAAAAAATTTAAAGCCATATTTTGCACATAAATTTATGATACTATTTGGTTAAGATGTATAGAAAGTTTTTAGATAATACACACGTGTGTATTTATGACGTATTGTATCAGAATTTATACGGATTTTAAGACCTGGCCTAATTGACATTATTTTATCAATTAGGTTATATTTATAGTGCAAGGAAACTAAAAAATAATGCTTTAGTTTACATTCTTGTGGCATAATTCACAAATGAGTAAACGGGCGGAGGTAACATGGAAGATTACAAGGTCATTGAGGTGAAGCAAAGTATCTTTGAAGATAACGATGCGGATGCTAAAAAACTACGAGCTGAACTTAAGTCTCAGAAGACTTTTCTGGTGAATTTGATGTCGGCACCTGGTTCTGGAAAGACCACCACCTTATGCCAAACAATTTCAAGACTGAAAGACGAAATGCAGATTGGTGTTATGGAGGCAGATATTGATTCGGATGTAGATGCGGCGACTATTCAAGCAGCCGGTGCGCGTGCGATTCAGATTCATACTGGCGGTATGTGTCATCTAGATGCTGATATGACTCGTCAAGGATTACACGAATTTGGTACAGAGGATTTGGATCTTGTGTTCTTAGAAAATGTTGGAAATTTGGTTTGTCCCGCAGAATTTGATACCGGTTCATCAAAGAATGCCATGATTCTTTCAGTGCCTGAGGGAGACGACAAGCCATTGAAGTATCCACTTATGTTTTCCGTTTGTGATGTGATACTTATCAATAAATGTGACACTTTACCAGTGTTTACAGAATTCTCAAAAGATGCAGTTACTGAGCGAATCCATAAGCTAAATCCCAACGCACTGGTCATCTTTGTATCAGCAAAGACTGGCGAAGGATTTGAGGAGTGGATTAACTGGTTGAGGGGCCAGGTCGCTGAGTGGACATCTGATAACTAGTTTATCAGAAATAGAACGAACTTTTTGAGGCAAAGGAGTATAAATAATTTAAGGTTTAAAGGAGGAATAACTAATATGGGAATCGGACCAGATAACTTAGGTGATTTTTATCCTGATTGGGTAAACGATTTAAAGGATGAGGACTTACGCCCAGAAATTTTGAGACTGGGAAAGGTTATAACAGATAGGGCTAAAATCAAATTGGGCCTTCAGAAAATAACAAAATATGATCCAGAATACTGGGCTGTTGCTAATCTTGCACCTACAAAGGAAATTGCAGAGCTTGCACTTTCTATGGGTGGCATTAGAAAGCCAAAGACATTCAAGCAGCTTCTTGAAATTACAGGTCTTGATGAAAAGACTCTTGAGGAACGTCTTGAAAAAGCTAGCTGGACAGGCCTTTTGGAGTGGAACTATGAAAATGAAGCACACGAGAAGCAGTGGGTTCTTCCTATGTTTGTACCTGGTTCAGCAGAGTTCTCAAACATGAATCAGGATTTCCTAAAGGAACATCCTGAGATGGGACGTTTCTTTGAGCGTATGAGTCGACTTCCACTTGAGGGACTTACACACATGGTACCACCAGGAGGTGCTGGTATTGGTATGCATGTTATTCCTGTAGAAGAAGCTATCGGAATGGAACAGCAGGCTATAAATCTTGAAAAGATATCATACTGGTTGGATAAATATGAAGGAAAGTATGCAAAGTCGCCTTGTTCGTGTCGTCTTTCAAGACAGACTTACGATGAGGGTTGCGCTGACGATCCAGAGGGTTGGTGTATCGCAGTTGGTGATATGGCAGACTACGTTGTTGAGACAAACAAGGGTGGTGTTTACATCACTAAGGAAGAGGCTCTTGAGATTTTCAAGCAGGCTGAGGACAACGGCTTCGTTCACCAGATCACAAATATCGATGGGGAGAACAAGATTTTCGCTATCTGTAACTGTAATGTAAATGTATGTTACGCACTTCGTACATCACAGCTTTTCAACACTCCTAACATGTCACGTTCAGCTTATGTAGCTCACGTTACAGCTGAGGACTGTGTTGCTTGTGGTAAGTGTGTTGAGAACTGTCCAGCAGGTGCTGTTAAGCTTGGTCAGAAGCTTTGCACAGCTGATGGTAAGCAGGTTGAGTATCCAAAGCAGGTACTTCCTACAGAGCGTAAGTGGTCTACTGATGAGTGGAACGACAACTATCGTGACACAAACAGAATCAACTGCTATGACACAGGTACAGCTCCATGTAAGACAGCTTGTCCAGCGCATATAGCAATTCAGGGTTACCTTCGAATGGCAGCACAGGGTCGTTACAAAGAAGCGCTTGCACTTATCAAGCAGGACAATCCACTTCCAGCTATCTGCGGTCGTGTATGTAATAGACGTTGCGAGGCTGCTTGTACAAGAGGAACAGTTGATGAAGCTATCGCAATCGATGAGGTTAAGCGTTTCTTAGCGGAGATGGATCTCAAGGCTGAGACACGTTACATCCCTAAGAAGATTGTTCCTTCACAGAAGGGTGAGTTCACAGAGAAGGTTGCTATCGTTGGTGCAGGTCCTGCAGGTCTTTCATGTGCTTACTACTTAGCACTTAAGGGCTACAAGCCTACAATCTTCGAGAAGAGCAACTATCCAGGTGGTATGCTTCGTTATGGTATTCCATCATTTGTACTTGAAAACAACGTTATCGATGCAGAAATTGAAATCATCAAGGAGCTTGGTGTTGAAATTAAGTGCGGAGTTGAGGTAGGTAAAGATATTACACTTGACGAGTTACGTAGCCAAGGTTACAAGGCATTCTACGTAGCAATCGGATGCCAAGGTGGTAACCTTCCAAATGTACCAGGTGACAAGGCTATCGGCACAGCTACAGCTGTTGATTTCCTTCACGAGTGCTCAGAGAACGAAGCATACGATATCAAGGGAGACCTTGTTGTTATCGGTGGTGGTAATGTTGCTATCGACGTTGCTCGTTCTGCAAGTCGTGTTGGTAATGAAAAGGTTTCTATGTTCTGTCTTGAGAGCAGAGACATCATGCCAGCTTCTCCAGAGGAAATCGAAATCGTAGAGGCTGAAGGTGTTGAGCTTAACTGTGGTTGGGGTCCTAAGGAAGTACTTGTTGATGAGGCAGGCGCTGTAAAGGGTATCGTTCTTAAGAAGTGTACACGTGTTAAGGACGAAACAGGACGTTTCAATCCACAGTATGATGAGAATGATACAATCACTGTAGAGTGTAAGCACGTTATCTTCTCAGTAGGACAGCGTAGCGTATACGGAGATCTCTTCAAGGGTTCTAAGGTTGTTATCGACAGAGGCCCTAAGGCTGATGCTCTTACATACCAGACAGACGAGCCAGATATCTTCGTTGGTGGTGATATGTACACAGGCCCACGTTTTGCTATCGATGCTATCGCAGCAGGTCGAGAGGGTGCTATTTCAATTCACCGTTTCGTACAGCCACACAGCTCACTTACAATCGGACGTAACCGCCGTGACTTCATCGAGCTTGACAAGGAGAACCTTGCAATCGGTGATTATGATCACAGCCCACGTCAGATTCCAGGCGTATCTAAGACTACAGCCACTGGAGAGCTTACATTCCGCGACAAGACAGTAGAGCTTACAGAGGAGCAGATAAAGATAGAGACAGCTAGATGTCTCAAGTGCGGTGCTTCTGTTGTTGATGAAAATAAGTGTATCGGTTGTGGTGTATGTACAACTAAGTGCGAATTTGACGCTATCAAGCTTTACCGTGAGCATCCAGAGTGTTCAAAGATGACTCCATCAGAGGATAAGCTTAAATATGTTCTTCCAAACGGATTAAAGCAGCGCATCAAGGTTACTTTCAAGCATAAATAATAAAAAATATAGGTTGAGAATGCCTTGGGTTACACTCTTAAGCCTGAATAATTGCCTATGTCGACTAACACGTCTCATTTGGCAATACTCAGAGCTTGATAGTTACCCAAGGCTTTCTTATTCATATTATTTATCAGAGCTTGATGTCTACAGGATTGCCGTTTTGTGGTATTATATAAGCAATCCTTATACGCACGGAGGAACATGATGAGAAATATTTACTTATTTGCAAACGGTTTTGGGGAGACCATTCGCACACTTATAATTGCTTATTTAATACTTACATTAGTATTTACAGTTTATTCTATTATGCGAATGTATTATATTGAGCATAAATCAAACAATGTTAAAGCAGGTAGAGTTCGTGTAAAAGAGTTACAGGTCAACGGAAGATTCGTGCAGATTCCAGTTCATTCCATGGAAGAGATGGCAGAGGATAAACATAAGCGGGATGTGAAATTGATGTTTTTCCCAGCTGACAAGCCTAAGAATAAGAAATTTGTAATGGTTCTTCCAGGCGGGGGATATGCACATCTTTGCACAAAGCAGGAAGGCTATCCTGTTGCAGCAGCTTTAAACGAGAGGGGAATCAACGCCTTTGTTCTTGAATACAGTACGGGTAGAGATTGCGAGCCATTTTCACCTATGACTGACCTTGGTACAGCTCTTAGATTAATTAGGGATAATGCTGATAAATACAATGTTGAAATAGATGGCTATGCCATTATGGGATTTTCAGCCGGTGGCAATTTAGCAGGAATATTTGCAAGCCATAAAAAAGGATATTCTGATTATCAGTTACCAAAGCCAGGGGCTATCATTCTAGGATATCCTTGGACTTGCGTAAACGATTGGCTACATCATCCTTATTGGAACATCTGGATTGGTTTATTAGGGATCTGGCTTAGCAATAGAGGAAGCTTCTATATGTTTGGTTTGCGTCAAATTAGAAAAGGACGCACCATGCTAGATGTTCAAAAATATATATCTGATGACTATCCACCAACATTTATGTACTCAGGTTCTTGGGATGTTTTGGTCCCTGCAAGTCGCCACGCAGATGTATTTGATGCAGCTCTCAATGCCCATGGAGTTAATCATATATATGAAAAATATTTTGGTGTACCTCATGGCATCGGTCTTGGTATCCACACCAAGGCAGAAGGCTGGCTTGATAGAGCTGTAGAGTTTTGGGATCAACATAAATAGAAAAAAGGCAGCTACAGATTATGGTTTGTAGCCGCCTTTTTGATTTTATTATTATTTATTATTCTGGAAATGTTTCTGCTAGAGCGCAAATTGTTTTAACACAGGTCTCTTCCCCAAGAGAACCACTATCTAAGATAACATCATATTCTCTGAAGTCACCCCAGGTTTTGTCTGTGTAGTATTTGTAGTAGGTTTTACGTTGTTTGTCTTTCTTGGCTAGACGTTTTTCTATGCTGACATTTTCGATGTTCTCATATCTTTCAATAACACGTTTTTTTCTATGTTCCATGTCTGCGTGAATCATAACGTTCATGCAACGAATTCCTTCTTTTCGGAGAATGTAATCGGCACATCGACCTACAATCACGCAAGGTCCTTTGCTTGCACAATCAAGGATAACTTTTTTCTGTGCTATAAAGATTTCATCCTGAGGACTTTGGAAATACATAGTTCCTGCCGCGGAAATATCGAACCACATGGCTGTGGAAGAAGTATATTCACCTTGAGTTTCTATAAGCTCTTTTGCATAGCCACTTTCAACGGCTACACGATTGACAATTTCTCCATCATAAAAAGGAATATTTAATTTCTTTGCAACAGCTTCTCCAATGCTATGACCACCGCTGCCAAATTCTCTTGAAATTGTAATTACTGGATACATAGTGGTTCCCTCCAAATTCATTGTTACTCTAAGAGTTTCTCCTGGATAATTCAGGTTCTAGTGAATGAAATACTTTTATGTCTATCACTAGAAGTTTATACATTTATTTTAAAAGTTTTCCGATAAAAAGTCAAAGAGAAGGGAATTTGTCTGATTATTGATTTTTGCCACATATTCAAGAGTTTCACCGCTATCCCCGCAGATATCAACTCCAAGTATTTTATGGTTTTTAAAAAGTATTTTTAAATCTTCTAATAGCTCATCTATAGTCATATTACCTTGATCCCAATCAGTTACTGCAAATTCAGTTGAAAGGACATCCTTGTCTATTGAAATGTAAAGCGGTAAATCTTTAGGAATCTCGGAGAGAGGTATTTCTTCTCCAACGCCGTAGGTGTATACATTTTTTAAATGGGGAAGGGACTTGGTTGCCTCTAGTACCCAACCACCACAGGAAGTGATGGCACCAAAACTAGGAGGTTGATTATCAGGATGATGATCAAAAAGAATTAGATTGAAATCCTCGTCTAGTTTTTCCAACCATAGGAGACTCAGATAATGATAGTTGCCGGAATCAATAAAGTGAATTCCTTTTGCAGGAAATTCGTATATACGTTTTTTGATTTCTTCCTTTGCCAAATCATCTAGATAGCAACGGGTGCCTTGGATATCTCTAAAGTCGGTAATAGTGATAGTTTCTTTTTTATATAGTTCGTTATTGTAGAATGACTGATGCTGGTAGGCATCAGTCATTTTCATAATCATTGTATTCATATTAATCTTTAAAAATCTTTCCAGCGTGCTCAAGATTTGCAGTTCTACGTTTCGTAAATAAATCAGTCCAAATGGTTGGATGGAAGAGCATGAGAATTGGGAACAATTCAAGTCGTCCAGCTAGCATATCAAAAATAAGAACAATTTTTGATATGTCTGTAAAGAATGCAAAATTCTGTGTAGGACCTACAAGGCTCATACCAGGTCCAATGTTACTGAGACAAGCTATGATAGCGGTAAATACCGTAGAAAAATCAAGGTTTTCGAAGGAAAGTATAAAAGCACTAACGAAAAATACTAGCATAAATGTTCCGAAGAAAACGTTGTTTGAACGGACAGTATCATGAGTAACAGGTTTTCCGTCCATGAGAGTCTTGCGGACGCTTCGTGGATGAATATAGCTTATGAGCTCCTTGTGAACGGCTTTTCCCATTAGCACAAAACGGGAAACCTTAATACCACCACCAGTGGAACCGGCACATGCTCCAATAAACATTAGAATAACAAGTACGCATCGGCTAGTCTGTGGCCATACTGCAAAATCTGCAGTAGAGAAACCTGTAGAAGACTGAATGGATGTAACCTGAAATGCGGCCTTGGTCAAAGCATCAAATAGGCCTGCGCTGCAGCTTAAGGTATTTAATGTGATAATACCAATTGAGACAGCAGTGAGAAATGCATACATTCTAACTTCTTCCATACGAAAAGCGTCTCTCGCGTGGTGAAACAAAACATAGTAGTAGAAGTTGAAGTTTACACCAAATACAAACATAAAAATCGCTACTATCCACTGACAAGCAACATTAAATCCACCAATACTACTTGAATAAATACCGAAGCCTCCAGTACCTGCAGTGGCAAGACCTGTGTTTATGGCTTCGAATGGGGACATACCAGCAATCAAAAGTAGTATGATTTCTAAAGCACAAAGACCAAGGTAAATTAGGTAAAGCATCTGAGCTGTATTTTTCAGTTTTGGAACAAGCTTTCCTACCGATGGTCCTGGAGATTCAGCTTTCATTAGATTAAATTGTGAGCCTTCCCCACCTGCAAGTGGAATGATGGTAAGAAGGAATACTAATACACCCATACCACCAATAAGATGAGTAAAGCTTCGCCAGAATAGTGATGCGTGGCTGAGTGCCTCTACATCAGGTAAGATTGAAGCTCCTGTGGTAGTGAATCCTGATGCAGTCTCAAATACAGCATCTATAAAATGGGGAATTTCATCAGTGAGCCAAAGTGGAATGGCTCCAATAACTGAAAGAATAACCCAAGCAGCTCCTGTACAGAAGAAACCTTCCTTTAAATAAAAGCTAAATTTTTTTGGTTTAAAATAACTGTTTATTACTCCAATTACTAGGCATGGGAATGCAACGAGTGCATATTCCATCCAAACATTTTCGTGATATATAAAAGCCACAAAAATAGGGAGCATTAAAAATAATCCTAAAAATCCTACAACATATAATAGGATAAAACGAATGACCGAATTATTCATGTCCTATTACCTCAATGTATCTAAAATAGTTGCAAAACCAGTGTGTGTAGTGACAACCATGATGGTATCTCCCACTTCGATAGTGTCTGAACCACTAGGGATGATGATAGTACCATTACGATTGATAAAAGCAATAAGAACATTGTCTTTAAACTGTAAAACAGAAAATGGAACACCAGTTGCCTTTGATTTTTCAGTGATGTTAAATTCGATAGCCTCCACTCTCTGGTCAAAAATATGGTAAAGGGTAAGGATATCATCTCCGTCACCTGATGCACTCTTGGCACGCACATATGCAATAATTGATTCTGCGGTGATATGGCGTGGATAAATAACAGAACCAAGATTTAATTGTGAAAGCACATTGTCAAAGTTGATACGATTTACCTTTGTAATAACCTTTGCATTGCTGACTTGGTTTGCATAAAGGGTGAGGAAGATGTTTTCTTCATCGATACCTGTAAGTGGAACAAAGCTTTCAACATATTCAATGCCTTCTTCGCGAAGTAGTGATTCATCGCTACCATCACCGTTGATAACAGTTGCCTTTGGAAGGGCTACAGAAAGCTCTTCGCAGCGTTCTTTGTTACGCTCAATAATTCTGACATTGATACGAGCTTGAAGAAGAAGCTTTGCCAGATAATACGATGCTTTTCCACCGCCTACAATCAAACAATCTTTGACCTGACGGGTTTTGAATCCAATTTCATTTAAGAATGTTCGGGCGAATCTTCTTGCACCAACTGCACAAACGATGTCATTGGATTTAAGTATAAAATCACCAGTAGGGATAACAACTTCATTGTCACGCTTTACAGCTGTAATAAGTACTTTACTCGAAATGGTAGAAGTTAAATCCTTTATTGTGAGACCATCTAATACATTGCCCTTTTCAATTTTAAATTCAACCATTTCAGCCTGTCCATGGGCAAATGAGGAAACCTCAAGAGTCGATGGAAGGGAGAGAATAGATGAAATTTCTCTGGCAGCCTCCAACTCTGGATTGATGATCATTACCAAGCCAAGCTTTTCCTGAAGATATGAAATTTCTTTTGAATAGTCTGGGTTTCTAACTCGAGCGATAGAAGCACAATCTCCGACCTGCTTTGCAATGGTGCAGCAGAGTAGATTAAGCTCATCTGAGTTTGTGACGGCAATAATGAGATCAGCGTCTTTGATGCCAGCCTCAACCTGTGTGCTATAGCTGGCTCCGTTTCCCTGAATACCCATTATATCGTATAGATTTGTTAAATTATCAATTCTTTCTTGTTTCTGGTCGATGACAACAATATCATGTCCTTCTTTTGAAAGTCTATCAACAAGGGTGCGGCCAACCTTGCCACAACCAACGATTATTATTTTTAGTCCTCTTTTTTGGGACGAGCTAAATATCATTACTTTTGCCTCCAAAAAAATATTAGGAGATTAGACAATCTCCCTTATGATAATTTAATCCATATATGGCAAAAGTGCAAGTTAAATCCTTACGTCCACTCTACGTGTTATACGTTTGGCAGAGTCATAAAGATCTTCCAAATACTTAGAATTTTTATCAAAAAATTCGGAGAATCGTTCGGATTTGTAGGTCGTTGACGCAGATTCATAAAGTGACATACTGCCATCCTTCTGGACAGTGATACCAATCTGCCTTAGTTTTGAAGCATATTCAGTATTTAGATTTTTGATTTTATTAGCTGCATTTCTAACTGAAGTATCATTTTTACCATATTTAGTTGCAGAACTTAGAGTATTATTTACAGCATCAGTAAAGGCCTTTAGCTTTTCCTGATTTTGGTCATCGCTGCCATCAGTGAATTTATAATCCTGAAGCTTTTTGATTGCATTACGAAGTGCACTTGCATCGGCCATAGATAGAGTACCTGTTGGAGCATCCTTTCGAGCTGAGCCTTTTGCAAATGAAGCATACTTTCCATAATATATTCTTAAGCTTAGAGAGTTGTTTATACTAATGCTCATAATCAATCCCAATCCATTTTTGATAGTTTCCTATATAATCTATCGGAAAATAGTTTTAAATTATTAATATTTACTGTTGAAGAAATTCTTAAAAGCACATATACTAATAGAAATTTAAAGTATCTTTAATATAGAAGGAGCAGCTAATGAATCAGGAAAAAGTCATTGTTATTGACTTTGGCGGTCAGTACAATCAGCTTGTAGCCCGTCGTGTCAGAGAATGTAATGTCTATTGTGAAATCTACTCTTATCGTACCCCACTTGAACAAATCAAAGAAATGAATCCTAAGGGAATTATCCTTACTGGAGGTCCAAATTCTTGCTATGAAGAAGGTGCACCTACATACACTAAGGAGCTTTTTGAGCTTGGCATCCCAGTGCTTGGTCTTTGCTATGGTGCTCAGCTTATGATGCATGTTCTTGGTGGTAAGGTTGAAAAAGCACCAGTACGTGAATATGGAAAAACTGAAACATTTATTGATGGTGCTGCTGATACACTTTTCGCAGGTGTTGAAAAGTCTACTATCGTTTGGATGAGCCACTTCGATTACATCAGCAAGGTCGCTCCTGGTTTTGATATAATCGCTCACACAGCAGATTGTCCTGTGGCATCATCAGCTTGTGAGGAGAAAAAGCTCTATGCAATTCAGTTCCACCCTGAGGTTCTTCACACTGTTCAGGGTAAGGACATCTTATTTAATTTTGTTCGTAACATTTGTGGCACCCAAGGAACATGGCGTATGGATTCCTTTGTGGAGCAGACAATTGGTGAAATCAGGGAACGCGTTGGTTCCGGTAAAGTGCTTCTTGCACTTTCTGGTGGTGTTGATTCATCAGTTCTTGCAGCCCTTCTTGCTAAGGCTATTGGAAAACAGCTTACATGTGTATTTGTAGACCATGGTCTTCTACGTAAAAACGAAGGAGACGAGGTTGAAGGAGTGTTTGGTCCGTCAGGTTCTTTTGATATCAATTTTGTTCGTGTAAATGCGGCAGAACGCTATTACTCAAAGCTTGCTGGTGTTACCGAGCCAGAGCAGAAGCGCAAAATAATCGGTGAGGAATTCATTCGCGTATTCGAGGAAGAAGCTAAGAAGATTGGCACTGTAGACTTCCTGGCTCAGGGTACTATCTATCCAGATGTTGTAGAGTCAGGACTTGGTGGCGAGTCAGTTGTTATCAAGTCTCATCATAATGTAGGTGGTCTTCCAGACTATGTTGATTTCAAGGAAATCATCGAGCCACTTCGTAACTTATTTAAAGATGAAGTTCGCAAGGTTGGTCTAGAGCTTGGCTTACCAGAATACCTTGTATTCCGTCAGCCATTTCCAGGCCCAGGCCTTGGTATACGTATCATCGGAGAGGTTACAGCAGAAAAGGTTCGCATCGTTCAGGATGCTGACTATATTTATCGTACAGAGCTTGCTGAAGCTGGCCTTAAGAAGCTTCCAGATCAGTATTTCGCCGCTCTTTCAAACATGCGCTCAGTTGGCGTTATGGGCGACGAGCGTACTTACGACTACGCAGTAGTCCTTCGTGCAGTAGAGACCATCGATTTCATGACAGCAGAAGCATCTGAAATTCCATTCGAGGTACTTCAGCGCGTAATGAGCCGTATCATCAACGAGGTTAAGGGCGTTAATCGCGTAATGTACGATTTAACAAGTAAGCCACCAGGAACTGTGGAGATGGAATAATGTATTATCGCTGGAAACGGGCATAAATACGGGATTCTTGAAT